>JASHPN010000258.1 GCA_030038175.1 Verrucomicrobiia bacterium | reverse complement strand
CGTAACGTAACTTTCTTCAGATTGCCGGACAGAAGGGGGCGATTCTACGTAGTGAGAGCCAATTCGCGATTTCGGAATCCATGTTTAAAAAAATCCACATGCAAGGACTTTGCGGCCAATATGGTTCTGGCGAAGTACCTACATCTGACATGTTTGCAGAGAACCAGACCCGCTAAAATGGTCGGTCTCATCCGGAGCGGCGTCTTGTACGATTCGAACCATCCATCCCGCCGATCATTTGCCATCTGGCTTTTTAACCTTTCAACCCTTCAACGTTATCAATACCCCGTTGTCGCATTCAACGGAACCACCGAGTGCGCCAAATACCAGGACATGTCTGAGACGTCGCCCAAAGTTGGCGCCGAATACCCCCCTTCAGTCACCGGGAGCGCGATATTGGCCGTCTGCCAGTGGTGAATTTCGGCGTGACCATCGGCAAAACTGAACGAGCCGCTGTGGTTATGGTAACTGGCAGGCAGATCACCCCATGTTGTTGCAAGCGCGGAGCTTTTAATCATCGGCTGGCCTCTCCAGCCCGCGTTGTTCCCATCGTTGATGCTGTCGGCCTGTTCGTCTAAAAACACGAACAAATCCGACGGGCCAAGATGAATGTAATCACCCTCCTTGCAGAATGCGTAAACTGCCGGATACGAATTGACCTGATTATACCAATACGACTCGTCTTGTGGGATGGTGGTTTTTGCCGGGTTATAGGAGCATCCTTCAACCGTGATGTCCATCGAAACGCTGCGCACCCGGACCGATGGCGCCCCATTGTTGATCGTGGATTGTCCCGAGATTTCCCACCGATCCGAGGGACACTTGTAAATCAGGGTCTGCTGTGCCACGTAGGGCGCCAAAACGCAATTTTGAAGGTAATAGACATTCGTATTATCCAATCCGTTATTGTAAAGTCCCCACTGACCCGCCGGCCAGCACATGCCTCCCTGCACCCATCCTTTCAAGTAGTATTGCTGGCCATTTTCCAGTGACTCGAGAACATTGGGCGCCAGCCATCCGTTATTTTCACCCGGATACATGCAAAAGGCCATGCCCATCTGCTTTTTATTGCTCAGGCACTGCGCCGCGCGCGCCCTTTCTTCAGCCTGATTCAATACCGGCATCAAAATGGCCGCCAGGATGGCGATGATGGCAATAACAACCAAAAGCTCAATGAGCGTAAAACCCCGGCCGCCCTGTCGGAACCCCGGAACAGTCCAATCCGGCTCTGTCTTTATCTTTTCCATCAGGAATATGTGCAAACATTTTACCAAAAGAGGGATTCCAAAATAACTAGCCGTTTGGCCAGTGTGCATTAGCCGCAAAAGCCGTGTTCTCTTTCTTTGTGTTCTTTTGTGGCTAATTTTACTGTGTTTGCGTTCCCCAATCCGTATTCGGCAATACACCCATTTCGAGGTCCAGCGTCCCGCCGTGGGCGATTTCATCCTGCGTTATCCACGGACGATTCAATGGCTGGCCATTAAGCGTGGCGGATTGAATGTAATTATCCATTCGCGCCGCCGGGGCGTACTTCGTATTGCTGTGCACCACGATCGTAAAGGTTCCGCCTTGCGCTTCCGGAAAATATTTGGGGTCTAAATGAATCACTGCTTTCTGCACCAGGGGACTGCCGATGACATAAACTCCGCTGGCGGGATTCACCGGGTAAAGGCCGAGGGCGCTCCAAACATACCAGGCCGATACCTGGCCGCAGTCGTCGTTGCCGTCCAATCCCTCCGGCGAATTGTCATACTGCGTCAACTGGATCTCGCGCACGATCGCCGCGGTTTTGTATTGGGCGCCCGCCAGCGCGTAAAGATAGGCATATTGTTCATCCGGTTCGTTGCCCTGCGAGTATTGGCCAATTAATCCAGTCACATCAATCCGCCAATCATGCATCACCGAGGGCTGGTCAAAAAACTCGTCGAGGCGCCCAATAAACGCCTCATTCCCGCCGTAAAGCTGGATCAGTCCCGGCACGTCATGCGGCACGGAAAAGGCATATTCCCACGCGTCCGCTTCGGTATAATACCCTTGCGCCACGTTCGTGCCGCGCGCGACCTGCAGCGGATCGAATGGCTCGAGAAAGGTTCCGTCCGATTTGGGCGACCGGAAAAATTCCGTCTTCGGGTCCCAAACATTCCGGTAATTCTGCGATCGCTTCAAAAAGTACGCCGCGTCGTTTGTCTTGCCCAGTGCCTTGGCCATTTGGCCGACACACCAGTCGTCGTAGGCAAATTCCAAAGTGCTCGAGGTGGCCTGGCGGCTGCGGGGCGCCCCGGCGGGTTCCCAGGGAACATAGCCGCGTTTTTTGTATTCATCCAACCCGCGGCGTGTGCCCATGGCAGTGTCCCGCATCGCCTGGTAAGCCAGTTGCGGGTCGAAACCGCGGAACCCGTCTTCATACGCCCCGTAAATGATGGAGACCGCGTGATACCCAAGCATCGAGCCGGTATCATGATTCGCCAGCGGCCAAAAAGGCAGCAGGTGTTCCGGAGATTCCTGGTATTCCGCGATCAGGCTCTGGACGAAATCATTCATTCGGTCCGGCTCATCCAGGGCCAGCAACGGCATTTCCGCCCGAAACACGTCCCAAATCGAGAAAGTTGAGTAATCCTGGAAACCGGCAAACTCATGCGCCTTGCCGTCCGCGCCGTAATACGAGCCATCCGCATTGTTGTAAAGCGTTGGCGCCATCATCGAATGATACAGCGTCGAGTAAAACGTCTGGCGAATTTCCGGATCGGAGCACTCGATTTCAATCCGGGACAAATTATCGTTCCAGGCGTTCCTGGCCGCCGTGCGAACCGCATCAAAGTCCCAATTCGTTATTTCCGATTCCAAATTCTTCTTGGCCTCCTCGACGCTCGTGGGCGACAGGCCCACGCGCAGAATAATCTGTTCACCGGACTTGGTCTTGTAATCCAAGTGCGCGACAATGTGCCGGCCATTGGCCTGGGTCTGGCCGTGCGGCAGCGCCTTGCCGTTCAGTTGAATGCCGAAATCCTTGAATGGCCGGGAACATTCGATGGCGAAATAGATTGTCTTTTGAGTCCAGGCGCGGTCCCGGCGTTCGCCGGTAATCAGGCGGTTGTTTTCCACCTTCAACGCCGCCCACGCCGTTGGCGCCCCGCCAATATGGTGGTCCAGATCAACCAGGATATGGCTTTCCTTCGATTTCGGAAAGGTATAGCGATGCATTCCGCAATGAGCCGTCGCCGTCAATTCCGCCTCAATGCCGTAAGTATCCAGATGCACCCGATAATAGCCGGGCGTGGCCAGCTCATCATCGTGCGAAAAGGCCGACGCATAATTCGTGCGGTCGAGCGGCCCGGTTACCGGCATAATCATGACCTCGCCCAAATCCGCGCCGCCCGTCCCTGACAGGTGCGTATGGCTGAAACCCATGATGGTCGAATCCACGTAATTATAACCAGAGCACGCGTCCCATCCCGCCGTCCGCGTATCGGGGCTTAATTGCACAAAACCGAATGGAAACGTGGCGCCGGGATACGTATGCCCATGCCCGGCCGTCCCGACTATGGGCAAGGCATCGTCCACCGGCAACGGCGCCGCGCCCAACGAAAATGCGGCGAGAAAAACCGTGGTCATGACGAGAAAACTCGAGGCAACAAATTTCATAGTGCCGCCGATGGTAATTCCCGCGGCGGCCACGGCCAAGAAAATTGGTTTGTTGTATGGGCGGAGGCGATGCTCCGGAATCGGGCCATGAACAGGGGCGCGACCCCGCAGAGGCGGGGTCGCTTCAACATCCAATATCGAAGGGACGCCGAAGCGGCATGAATGCCGCGCCCCAATGCTTTCGGGGCGGCTACACGGAAGCACTTCTCGCCAGCAACTTTTTCCATTCCTGCCACCAGGCGGCATACAACAGGATCGCAATGCACAGATGCCCGGCAACAATCCTGGACAAAGCCGCAAGGTTCTCATCGCCGTTGCCGCCGGCCAGCGCGGCGCAACCGGGAGCAAAGAGGGAGAATTTCAACAACTCGCTATTGGTGAATACGGCGGCGAGGACCGCCGGCAAAGCGCACAGGATAAAAAGCCAGAGCGCAATAAATCCCGGCGCCCGCCGTTGGTAACGCAGCCGGCAAAACTCCAGCAGCAAGGCAAAGATAAGAGTGATGGCGAGCAAATTCGCGACGGCTATGAAAAACACTTCCAGATAGACGATTGAACGCACGAAATGGGTGAACAACGCAATGCCGGCCGCCGCCGTCAGCCCGATGGCAAGGGAGACGGAACTGTGGGAAAAGATCCCGGCGTGCGATTTGATGCCCGCCCGCATGGCCTTAATCCGTATGCTTTCGGGCTGTGGACTGGCGAAGGCAAGAAACACAATCGCCAGCAACGCGGTTCCGCCATGTACTACCGGCAGCAGCCAGTTTAAGTTATCATCAAATCGGTTGGAATAGCCGGCCAAATATGGAAAATTTCCGCGCCATTGTCCCCAGATGAGTCCTTGTTGAAAAAAAACCAACAGCGCAAAGAGCGCAATGATTTCCCATCGCAATAGCGCCGCTTGAAAAGGATTGCCCGCCTTGCGCACCGCAATGCGCCAGAGAAAAATGCCGGTAATGAATTGCAATCCCACCGTCAGCAGAACCGGATCAATGGAAAAGCCAAACAAATCCGGCAGGCCGCTCCACTCATTCGCCTGGTCGGAATAAATTTGCTCCCCGGTAAAAAGATTTGCGATGCCATAAATGGGCAGCAGAAAGTCCGTCAAAAACAGTTTGGGAGTCGCGAAGGAGAACATCTGCGAGGCAAGAAACAATACCAGAAAAATGCCGCCGCTTTGCGGACGTTGGAAAACCATGCCCATCAGCACGGCGAGCAATCCCAGAAACATCGCCGTGCTCAAAACCAATAGCTGCGTTCCCAGCCACAGCACAATGGATAATTTGCCCAGCAGCACAATCACCAGTCCAAGGCCGGCCAGAACAGCGCCCATATAAATTTCGCGCAACGGCGGGCCAAACCAATATCCCACGACCAGTTCCCACGGCTTCATCGGAGTCAGCCGGTTTGCGTCCAGTAATCCGGCCTTGCGTTCGTTGGTCAGGACCGCGCTAATGCGAGCGAAGCCGATGGCCACCACGACGAGAATTTCCACGCCCAGCGTCCAGCCGTAAAACACCTCGCCGGCTTCCTGTGGCGAATCGAACGAAAAATTTGACGGCACACTCCGGTAGGCGATCAGGCCCGCCAGCAAACTGGCGCCGATCAGCACGGCCAGCAGGATGGCCGCGAATACCCCGCCGCGATGAACCAGGCGTTTCTGCGTCAGAAATATGGGATTCTCAATGAGGCTCACATCAAGTCCTTTGCGCCCGATTGCAAAAAGATTTGCTCCAACTCGTCCCCAATGGGCCGCCATTCCGAGATGCGCACGCCCTCGAGCACGAGGGTTTTGAGCAGTTCATCGAGCGCGTCGGCGCCGCGGTTGAACGTGAAAGTTGCGCCGTCGCCGGCGACTTCCAGGTTGTTGACGTTGGCCGCGCGCAGGATGCCCGGCGCTTTATCGCCATTGTTTCGCCACTTGACCGACATTTTCCAAAGCGTCAATTTTTGGCCCAATTCGGCAATTGTCCCGGACATCACCAGTTTGCCGCGCTCCATGATGGCGGCTTGATTGCAAAAACCGGAAAGCTCGCTCAAAATGTGGGAAGAAATCAAGATGGCCTTGCCCGCTTTCCGCAAGTCCAGCAGGAGTTTTCTCAATTCCATCCGGCCCAACGGGTCCAGTCCGCTGGCCGGTTCATCCAGCAACAGCACGCCCGGGTCCGGCAACAATGTCTTGGCGAGCACTAATCGCTGTTTCATTCCCCGCGACAGTTCCTCGCAAAGCGCGCTTCGCTTCTCGGTAAGCCAGGTGAGCTCCAGGCATTCGTCAATCCGCTTGGCGCGGTTGGGGACGCTGTAGGCGCGGCCAAAATGGTCCAGAAATTCCGACGCCGTGAGTTGGTCATACGTCGGGCAAAAATCCGGCATGAAACCAAGCTGCCGTTTCAAGGCCTCGGGCTTGCGCGCCAATTCATGCCCGGCAACCCGCACCGACCCGCGTGTGCATTCCTGCAATCCGCAAACCGCCCGCATCGTCGTGGTTTTGCCCGCGCCATTCGGCCCAATCAGGCCGCACACGTCTCCGGCCCCGATGTTTAGCGAGACATCGTTGACCGCGATCACTTCCGGAAAATCCACGCGCAAATTCTGAATGGACAACGCCGCGTCGGACATGAGCCCGATTATCGCGCCGCCGTCCGGGAAAGCAAGGCGGGAAAAGAGCCGGCGAGGATGGAGGGTGGAGGATGGTTACATCCGTTCCATAGGTCCTGTCTGTCCCATAACTCCTAAACAGCCCAATCAGTCAACCAACCTCAAAAACCCCTCATTTAATTGGCAGTTTGGCCCATTTTTCAGTAAACGAACCCGGTAAACGAACCCGCCCATCCCGGTAAACCAAGCCCGTGGCCATCGCTCTCACCCGTCCCATCAGTCCCATACCGTCGCCCCTCCCGCTTAAGTTCCAAAGAGTTCCAAATCGCCCGGTTGAAATCACCCCCTCCTTTAACCGAAACTGGTGCCGGTATGAACGATATGTCAGATCCGTCCAATCCGTCCGAAACCCCAAACTCCCAATGGCTCGGTTTTCTGGATACCGCCGCCGCCTCCGAAGAACAACTTTCCCGCCTGCACAGATGAAGGCGCTAAATTCGAGGGCCATCACGCTGGCGCTCATGATGAACCGCTCATGATCATTGTGGATGAAGCCAAGACGGTGAAGGACGACATCTTCCAGGCCATCGAACGTTGCAAGCCCACGCGCCTGCTAATCGCCAGTTCGCCGGGATACGCCGAAGGCGAGTTTTATCGCAGCCAAACCACGCGTAAAATGTTTTACCAGAACTTTGTCCAACGCGCCTCCGAATGTCCGCATTGGAAAGCCGATGACATCGCCCGCCTGCGGGACAAGTGGGGCGAACAGCATCCGCTGTTCAAATCCATGGTTTTGGCTGAATTCATGGTTTCCGTCTCGGAGGGCGTGATTGACTTGAAAGCCCTCGAAGATCTGATCGCCAATCCGCCGCCCGTACAGAAGGCAAACGGCGCCGCTCGCAAAGCGTTCTGCGATTTTGCCTGGGGCGGCGATGGCGACGAAAATGTCCTGGCGCTCCGCGACGGCAACGTCATCACCATCGAAGAAACATTTCGTGCGGATAATCTGCACGCTATCTGCGGACAATTCATCGCCGCCTTTCGGCGGCTGGGATTGCGGCCGCATCAAATTGACGGCGACGAAGGCGGTGGAGGCAAACTCATCTGCGATCAATTGGCGGCGATGGGCTGGCGGATTAATCGGGTGAACAACGGCGCCGCGCCGCGAAATAGTGAGCACTGCGCCAACGCCGCCGCCGAAATGTGGTTCGAGGGCGCGCAAAAGATCATCCGACGCGAAATCATTTTGCCCAACGACGACGACCTGCGCGCGCAAATGTTGGACCGCAAACGTGTCCCGAATGCCAAAGGCAAATTGGCCCTGGAAAGCAAGAGCGACATGCGCAAACGCGGCGTCCCCAGCCCCGACCGCGCCGACGCCGTCTTCGGCGCCATGATGCCCGTGCGCAAGCTCGAATCGGTTAATATCAGCAACCTCGGCAACTCTCGCGGTCCCTGGGATGGTTTTGAAGGCGAATGGCGGCTTTTTGGCAGCCGGCGGCAGGAGGAGAATTGCGATTACCTGCCAGGGGCGTGGGCGGGGTGAACTGCGGCCTCCGTTCCATTCGTCCTATCGGTCTTATACCAGAGCCCCGCCTTTTAAGAGATATTTTCAATGCAAACACGAGGACCGCTTCGCTCCCAAGCCACGGCGGGCGGGCGAACGGGGTCAAGGTTTGCTATGGCGTAATTTGAAGGCGGTAGAAGCGCTGGCCGACGGCGCTGGTGACGATGTCGGTGATGGTGAGCGGGCCGCCGATGGAATTGGTGAAGCCGCCGGTGGGGACGTTGGTCCAAACACTATTCAACAGCGCGCCGGCGGATTGGAGTTGGAGAGTTTCGCCGGCCACGCTGGCGAAGCTGATGTTGACCTGGTTGGTGGAAGGGGCGATGGGCGCAGCGGTGATGCCCAGTTGATTTGGAGCCTGAGACGGTGGAACGACGAATTGAAAAATCGCGCCATCGTTGTTGGTTCCTCCCTGGTAGGTGGCGCCGTAATAGTTGCCGTCGCTGCCCTCCACGACGCCGCTTAACGGATGGGTGCCATCGCCGACCCCGGTGCCGAAGGCGTGCAGTTGAATCATTCCACCGTTCGTGCCAATCTTGAAAAGAGCGCCGTCGTTGTTGGTCCCGCCGATGTAGGTTGCTCCATAGAGATACGAGTCGCTGCCTTGAATTACGCCACCCTGCGGGGTCAGGCCGTCATAGGTAACACCGCCAAAATTATAGATATTGGTGAACACACCGGAGGATGTCATCATGAAGACGGTGCCGTGGCTGTTGGAGCCGCCGAGATAGGTGGTGCCGTAATAATTCCCGTTATAGCCCTGAATAATTCCTGCATAAGGATTTTGGCCGTCAGATGTGGTGGCGCCAAATTCATGCAGGGGAGTGAGCACGCCGGCGGACGTGATGCGGAAGAAGGTACCGACCCCGTGCGATCCGCCGGCCTCGGCGGTCCCGTAAAAATTGCCGTCGCTGCCCTGAAAGAGCCCGGCGTCGGGACTGTTGCCATCCACGGAATTGGAAAACGAATAGATGACGGACTCGTTGCCGCTCAAAGTCATTTGAAACACGGTTCCATCACTGTTGGTGCCGCCGCCGGTGGTGGTGCCGTATAAGAGACCGTCCGTGCCCTGGATCAATGGCGCATAAGACCAACGGCCGTCATGCGCCGCGATGGGTTGAAAAATATGGAGGTTGGTCAGGACACCGGCCGGGGTCATGCGAAAGATAACGCCAAAGTTATTGCTTCCGCCTTCATAGGTGGTGCCGTAGAAATTGCCGTCGCTGGCCTGAAGCAAAGCGGCCTCCGGATACGCCCCGTCGTTGGCGAGCGATCCTTTAAATTGATACAGGTCGGTGAACGAGCCTGTGGAATTGATCCGGAAAATAGTGCCGCGATTGCTCGCTCCGCCGTAATAGGTGGTCCCGTAAAAGTTGCCGTCGGTTCCCTGAACGAGGCTCATATATGGGTTGGCGCCGTCATTGGTCCCGTTGCTGAACTGATGCAAGACGTTGTAGGATTGCGCCGGCGCGCGCCCGGCCGACAGCAGGCCCAACACACCCAACAGCGCGCACCGGCGCCAGCACGCAAAGTGACGTCCTTTCGATAGCGGTCTGAAGAAATGGCTCCGGGCGTGGATGCAGGGTTTGCCGTTCGTTTTCATATTTGTGTCAGTGTGGAGTCGCAAACTGAGTGTACCTGACATTACCGCAACTAATTAAGATTGTCAACCGAAATTTGTGAAGAGAACAAAGCTGCCGTGGGCAGGCGGCTCAGTTGCATTGCCCTCGTTCGATGCGGGACGCTCCCTCACGGTCGCGGCTCTGACCGCCGCGCCAGGACGAAAAAGGGCAGGGCGGTGAGTTGCAGTGCGACGGAAAAAATGACGAGGGCGGGAATGGACCGGTCGTAGAGCAATCCCATGGCGGCGCTGCCGGCAAACCAGGCGATCCCAAATACGGTATCGAAAACGCCAAAGGCGGTGCTGCGTTTGTCCGAGGGAATAACCCCGGATAGCAAAGCGCGCAGCAGGGAATCCTGCGCACCCATGCCAAGGCCCCAAAGAATCATGCCGGCCAGGGCCAGGCCAAATCCACCCAGGAAAACAAATGGCGCAAAGAGCGCGCTTAACAGGAACGCAACGAGGACAATGAATAGTCCGCCTTGGCTGGCTCCCCGGGACGCTTCCTCACGGTCGCGGCTCTGTTTGTCGAATAACTTTCCAAAAAACAGAGGGGTGATGGCCCCGGTGACCATGGCGGCGGAATAAAAAACCGGAATCAGGCTTTGAGGAACGACATCGGCCTTTTGAAAGTGATACGCCACGAGCGAGAAATCGGCAAATCCGGCGGCGATGCACATTCCGGCGACGGCATAGAGCCAGTACGATTTCGAAAATCCTTTGGCTTGCAGGCCGGCGGGTTCGCGGGCTTCGAGTTCATGCGGGCGAGGATAAAAAATGCGCGCGATGACGAGCGTCGCCAAACTCAACAGCGCGGAAATCAGCAGGGCGGCAAATGCTTTGGGATAGCCGCCGTGCAGATACAGGATCAAAGCGGTGATGAGCGGGCCAAGGGTCGCGCCAATTTGGTCAAGAGCCTCGTGCAAGCCGAACGCCCAACCGGCGCCGATTTGGCTGCCCGCATGGGAGAGCATCGCATGGACCGGCGGGCGGCGGATGGCCTTTCCGGTGCGTTCGGCGATGAGGAGTGCTGCCGCCAGCGGCCAATTGCCTGCCAGAGCCAGCGCGGGCACGGCCAGAAGATTGATGATGTAGCCGACGAAGATGAAAACCCAATAGCGGTGGGTTTTGTCCGCCAGATAGCCAAAAACGGAGCGCAGCCCGTACCCGGCCAACTCGCCGAATCCGGCGACGAAGCCGACGACGGTCGCGGTGGCGCCGAGGGTCTGGAGGAATTGTCCGGCGATTCCGCGCGCGCCTTCATACGTCATATCGGCAAAGAGACTGACAATGCCGATGGCGAGAACGAATTGCAGGGCGCGTTTTCTCACGGGCTGGCAGTGTGGTGCAACCAGGACTTCTTTGCAATGAGGAGCAAGGACTCTAAATTGCCACAGAGACACAGCGCGGCGGAGCCGCAAGCAAGGGAACGCGGACAGCTTTGTCCGCGCGAACATGGCACAGGAAGAGACATTTCATTTTTCTGGCCGCCATTCTGAATCGATCGAAAAGCGGCAGGGACTGCCGCACTCCAGGACGCAAGCGCGTAACGATGGCTCACGTGAATGGCAAACATTGGGCTGTCCTGGCAGTTTGTGAATCAGAAGATGCCGCTCCTGACGGAGCTTGGGGGTTCTTTTGGAACGGCTTTTCTAAAGATATGCCGGCCGGACGGGCTTGGGAGGGCGGCTGCGCCGAATGAATTTTTGGCGTGGCGCAGGCTTCCCAGCCTGCTGCCGCCGCCACGCTGGCGCGCCGCGGGTATCGCGGGTTTCGAAACCCGCGAAGCCTGCGACGTTGTCCGGCCAGCCGATTTGGAAATCGGCGATACGGCAGGCTTTGAAACCTGCGCTACTCAGCCCGGTTGGCCCAGTATCTCCTTGATGACCGAGGGGCCGTCCACATCTTTGAATTTCTCTTCTTCTTTTATGATCAGGCGGTGGGCGAGGACTTTTTCGGCCAGGTTTTTCACGTCTTCGGCGGAAGCGGTGGCTTTGCCTTCGATGGCGGCCATGGCCTGCGCGGCGCGAAACAGGCCCAGCGAGCCGCGCGGGCTGGCGCCCAGGCGCAGAGCGGGATGTTCCCGCGTCCGGCGCACGAGTTTCAATATCAGGTCGTTGACGTCCGACGGCACTTTAATTTCGCGCACGGCTTCCTGGCATTTTAAAATGCGGTCCGGCGTGGTCACGGGCTGGAGAGTTTCGATGGGATGGCCCGACTGAAAGCGTTCCACCATCTCTTTCTCATCTTCCAGGCGCGGATAGCCCAGGCTTGTGCGCATGAGAAAGCGGTCCTTTTGCGCCTCCGGCAAAATGAAAGTTCCTTCCTGTTCGATGGGATTTTGGGTGGCGACGACCATAAACGGCTTTTGCAGGCGGTAGGTGACGTTGCCTTCGGACACAGACGCCTCACCCATGGCTTCGAGAAGGGCGGCCTGAGTTCGCGGGCTGGCGCGGTTGATCTCGTCCACCAGCACCAACTGGGCGAACAACGGGCCGAAATGAAATTCGGAGCGTCCGGATTGCGGGTCCAATCGCGGTTCACCCAGGACATCCGTCGGCTCCAGGTCCGGGGTGCATTGAATGCGTCGGAAAGTGCAACCGGCGCTCTGCGCCAGCGCGCGGGCGAGCATGGTCTTGGCAACTCCCGGCACATCTTCAATC
The DNA here is from genome assembly GCA_030038175.1 of Verrucomicrobiia bacterium. Classification (GTDB taxonomy): domain Bacteria; phylum Verrucomicrobiota; class Verrucomicrobiia; order Limisphaerales; family UBA11358; genus UBA11358. The sequence goes on along the minus strand of JASHPN010000258.1, from coordinate 8,633 downwards.
AAGAGATGTCCTTCCGCCAGCAGGACGGTGACGGCCAGCAGGACCTGTTCGTGTTTGCCGACAATGACTTTTTCGACGCCGGCGACAAGCTGTTGCGCGATGGCGGACACTTCTTCCGGCGAAAGCATCTTCGGCTTTTCAACGGGCGGCAGGATGACCTTGGGTTTTCGTTCAGGTGAATTGGCCGATGGAATAATAATGGGCATAGATATTAAGAATTCAAAAATTCACCAATCCGGCGGCCGATTTCTTCCAGGGCGCGGGTTTCTTCGTCCGTATATTCGTAAGGCTGCATGGTTCCAATGCCCAGGGTGCCGACCAATTTGTCGCCGGCACGGATGGGAACGCATACGGTGCCGCCGACGCCGGTTTGTTTTGCGCCGGGCCGGGCAACGCCGCTGGAATCCGTTTCCAAGTTGCACAGGGTCACCGGCCGGTTCTGGGCGGCGACCTCGCCGGCGATGCCTTTGCCAACGGGAATGGCGCGGACCACGTCGAGCAATTGCGGGGGCAAACCGATTTGGGCGGCCAGGTGCAGCAGCGGTTTTTCGGCGTCCAAAATGTGAATGGTTCCGGTTTCGGAATTAAAGTGGCGGAGGGTTTCGCGCAGGACGGTTTGCAGGGCGGCATCGCGTGGTTGTTTTGCGTTTAGCAGTGGGGAAATGTTTTCGATAAAGTCGTTCATGGGGTGATTCCGAATTTAGCTGCGGAGGCACAGAGACAACAACACCTCTTTCGATGAACCGGACGGAGCGCGGCTGTGTCGGAGACCAGCCGCAGCACACCCGACTTTTCAACACGCTGCGGCTGGTGCCCTTTTACCCCACACACAGCCGCGCTCCGGGCGCTCCTGTTCATGGTCCCGATGCGCGCGAAAAATCGAAAGGGGGCTTCCCATGAACCGGACGGAGCGCGGCATTTATGCCGCATCATCGTATGACAACCTGGATGCCAGTGTATTTCGTTATCTCCCAACGTCGTGCGCCGAAGCGACCTGAAGGTCGCGCTCCGATACGTCGGGTGATGGCTTGGAACGACGGAGGATGGCAAATTGGCCAGGCAACGTTTGGCGTCGGTTGAAAAGCGGCACGGAGTGCCGCACTCCATGACGCAAGCGCGGTGGAGAAGGTCCAGGCCGGTTCTCATGAGGCGGGAGGGGTTTGGCCGGTGAGGGCGTGATAGATGTCAGCGGCCATGAGTTTGGCGCCGGCGTCGTTGGGGTGCACGGTGTCGGGAAAAAATTGTTTTTTGTGGGCAAAGGGGGCGTACAGATTGATGACTTTTGCGTTTGAATCGCGGGCGACGGTGTGAATGAGCGGAATGACTTCGTGATGAATCGTGTTGTTGTCTATGCCCCAGCGTCCGGGGAAACAGGGGGTGGGATAGCAGACGTAGATTTTTGCCTTCGGATTGGCGGTGCGAAATTCGGCGATCAGGGCTTCGTAGTCGGAGACATAATCGCCTTTGAACTTCCAGTTTTCGGCGACGGGATTGTTAGTGTCGGGAATGCCGCCGCCGCGGCGTTTGCTGTCGTTGGTGCCGAGCATGATGACGACAATATCCGGTTTGAAAGCCACGGCTTCGTCGTGCTGCTTTTGTTTGATATAGGGCAAATCGCCGCGGTGCAGCAACGTCGCGCCGCTCCGGCCGAAATTGCGCACGTCGTAGCTCGGCCCAAGCCACCGGCCCAGCCACGCCGGGTAAGCGTCATCGGCCCGGTCGTTCAATCCGGCTCCATAGGTGATGCTATCGCCCACGCAGGCGACACGAATGGGCGCCGGTGCCGGAGCGGCCTGCGGAAGGCCGGGGAAAATCAAAGTGAGCAGGCCGGAAAGAAAGCCGATCAGCATTTGGCGGCGCGATATCATATTTGTATTCATAGACAATTCAGGGCGGTTTTACGCACGCGTTTGAGTCATCGCGCGATAGGTTACGACGACCTGCCAATTCGCGTAAGCGGGGTCGAATGCTTTCATGGCATTGACCATTTGCGAAACGAACGTGGTTTCAATCACGGCATTTTGACCGGGCCAGATCTTGAATTGCACCCGCAAATAGTTCCAATTGCCGGGAGTGGTTTGGACGTTGCCCAGAATGGGATCGGTGAGGATGATAGCGCCAAATTGCGCGGAAATGCCTTTGGCGACGCCCTCGATCGCATGCACCACGGCAGCCTGGTCGGCTTTCAGAGGGACCTGGACATCCGCATACGCCCAGATGCCGTGTTGGGGAAAACGGCTGACATTGGCGATATTCCGGTTAGGCACGAAAATTTCCTGGTTGTAAAAATTGATGACTTTGGTGAAGCGCAGGCCGATGCGCTCGACGCGGCCAATGACGCCGTTCATCAGGTCCACGATGTCGCCCACGTCCATCGCGTCCGAGAAGATCAGCGTGATGCCGGTAACGACATCCTGGACCAGGCCCTGGAGACCAAAGCTCAGCGCCAGACCAACGACGGCGGCGCTGCCCAGGTATGTCTTGAGGGTGCTGCTGTTGGGATATTCAAGAATGAGGATGAGATAAATCGCCAGCGCGTAAATCGCGAAGGTCACGGTGCTGACGATCAGCCGGGTGAGGGTCAGGAACTTGGGCTGTTGAGTGACAAAACCAAAGGGATTTTTTTTCTCGTGGCTCTTGGTGATGAGCAATTCACTGAAATACCGAACAAACCTGACGGCGCAATGAACGCCGATCGCCAGGCCGATGATGATCAGGATGTGAACGACATGCGGCGTGCCGTTCCAAAAGTCTTTTAAGGCTCCATGCGCCTGCGCGGCGGCATGGGCGGGTGGCCCGTTTGTTTCGTTCATTGGCGGGGACAAAGTAATATTCCGGGCGCGAGTTGCCAACGGGATTTGCAAGGAGGGGAAGCGCACGCGCCCGCGCGTGCGACGGTTGACGCCCTCGTCAACCGCTCGGGCGCGCCTGCGCGCCTGTTTCGACGCGCGTTGGCGCGCGTATTCCCGACGGCGGGGCGCCGTCGGACGCACGCGAGGCGTGTGCGCTCCCCATTTCAACACGAAATCAAATGCGCTCGTTCTTGACTCGACGCGGGGGCATTCTATCATCTTCGGATTTTTATGACACAAATTGAACATATCGAGGCGCGCGAAGTTTTTGACTCGCGCGGTAATCCCACCGTAGAAGCAGATGTAATCCTTGAAGGCGGGGCCGCGGGCCGGGCGGCGGTGCCGAGCGGCGCCAGCACCGGAGAACATGAAGCGATCGAATTGCGGGACGGCGATAAAAAGAGACTTTCGGGCAAAGGGGTGCAAAAAGCGGCGCACAATGTCACGCAAACCATTTTGCCGGCGTTGCGCGGCGTTGACGCGCTCGACCAGTTGACCGTGGACCGGACGATGCTTGAGTTGGACGGCACGGAGACAAAATCCAAACTGGGCGCCAATGCCATTCTGGCGGTGTCGCTGGCCAATGCCAAGGCCGCGGCGGCGGCGTTGAATCTGCCGTTATTCAAATATCTGGGCGGGCCCAACGCCAAGGTGCTGCCGGTGCCCATGGCGAATGTGATCAATGGCGGCGCGCATTCGGATGCGCCGATTGATTTCCAGGAATTCATGATCATGCCGCTGGGACTGCCCACCTTCAGCGAAGGCCTGCGCTCGATCGTGGAAACGTTTCACGCGCTCAAAGCGGTCCTCAAGAAAAAGGGTTGCAGCACGGCGGTGGGCGACGAAGGCGGCTTTGCGCCGAAACTGGGCAGCGTGGAAGAAGCGCTCGAAACGATCCTGCAAGCGATCAAGGATGCCGGTTATAAGGCGGGCAAGGACATTTACCTGACGCTGGACCCGGCGGCGTCCGAGTTTTACGACGGCAACTCCAAATACACGTTCAAGAAATCCACCGGTGAAACGGTGAGCGGCAATGATCTGGTGGATTTTTACGCGAAGCTGGCGGCGAAATACCCGATCGTCTCGATTGAAGACGGCTGCGGCGAGAGCGATTGGGCAACCTGGAAAAAGCTGACGGACAAAATTGGCGACAAAGTCCAATTGGTGGGCGACGATTTGTTCGTGACCAATGTGAAATTCCTGCAAAAGGGCATTGAAACGGGCACGGCCAATTCAATTCTGGTGAAGGTGAACCAGATTGGCTCGCTTACCGAAACGCTCGATTGTGTTGAATTGGCGAAGACGCACGGCTACACGGCTGTGCTTTCGCATCGTTCCGGTGAAACGGAGGACAACACGATTGCGGACATTGCGGTGGGCACGAACTGCGGGCAAATCAAGACGGGTTCATTGAGCCGTTCGGACCGGCTGGCGAAGTATAATCAGCTTCTGCGCATTGAACAGTTGCTTGGGAAGAACGCGGTGTACGCGGGGAATAGTGCATTGCCGAAGAAGGGGTGAGGGGTTTCGCTCTGCATATTCAGTCAGCGGCTGGGCCGGATGAATCATGCCCACTCCGGTTCAGGGCGGGATGCGCGATTTGTGAATCATTCGGCAGACAACGTTGAAGCGGCCTGAAGGCCGCGCTCCGGTTTCTGGTTTCGATGGGTCATTGGTCAATCGGAATGGGTTTGTATGAGCGAACAAAGCGGGCCAACTGACGGGTCAGCGATAATATCCGGCTCCCCGGGCGCGAAGAGCGGGCAGGGGAGCCGTTTCTATTTGTGGGTGGCCGCGCTCGCGCTCGTCCAGGCAATCCTCCTGCATGCTGCCTTATTTGGCGGGAAGGGACTGGTGCCGGCCGACGGAATCTTCAACTTTGCGCCCTGGCTCTCAGCAACCAACGGCCCGTCAAACTCCCTTCTGGCGGACCAATATCTGGTCTTCGTGCCTCAGCGTATTTTCATGCACGACGAATTCCTCCAGGGAAGATTTCCGTTGTGGAATCCCAATTTGTGCTGCGGCCTGCCAAATCTGGCATCGTTTTCGGGGGCGCTTTTGTTTCCGATCAATTTGTTATTGATGCCCGTATCCCCATTTTATGCGGCCGGGATCTCGGCGTTTTTGAAATTATTTCTGGCCGGCTGGTTTATGATGCTTTACCTGCGGCTGCTGGGAGGCAGTGACAGCGCGGCATTTCTTTCGGGCCTGGTTTTCAGTCTCTGTGGATTCATGATTTGCTGGCTGGGGCATACGCACGTCAATTGCGCGATGTGTTTGCCGGTGCTGCTTTATTTGGTTGAAAAATCGTTTCAATACGGTCCCGGCAAGGTGGCAGATGTGACCAGCCCGCCGGCGATGCGGATCTGGGTTGGGCTGGCGGTGGCGATCGGCTGCTTTTTGCTGGGCAGTTATCCGCCAACGATCGTGCATGGGGCGATTTTGCTCAGCGTCTATTTCCTGTTTCGCCTGGCGATGGAAAAAAATGGACGTCCGAGGTCCAGGATCGCGCTGGCGGCGGGCGCGGCGATATTGGGCTTTTTCCTGGCGGCGCCGGCGCTGTTACCGTTTCTGGAATATTACCGGCACAGTTCCATGGCTGCTTCCTCCATGACGTTGGACCGGGGGTCGCTCCATTCACCGATCAGTAGCCTCATTCTGTATCTTTTTCCTCATCTGAATGGCAGCCCGACGGAAGGATTTGAAGACACGATGCTCACGATGGGCATTGGAAATCTGATGCCGAACTTTATGGAACGCACGGGCTATGTCGGAGTGCTGCCGCTTTTATTTTGCCTGAGTGCAGTGGTTTTCCGGCGCTGCCGCTGGACGCTTTTTTACGCGACGGTGGCGCTGATTTGCGGGTTGGGAGTCTTTGGGGTTCCTCCATTTCCCGTTATATTCCGGACCTTGCCGGTATTGAAGCAGATCAGTCCGATGCGTTTGATCCTGATCGCCAGTTTGAGCCTGGCCATTCTGGCGGGACTCGGCTGGGACAGTTTTTGCCGGCTCGAAAGCAGCCGGAAAAGGATTTGGCTGGTAACGGTGTTTTGGGCGGCCGTGGGACTGCTCTTGCTGGCTTACTGGCAGCGGGTCGCGCCCCGTTGGAAATGGGTGGACGCGGAGCATCGCGCTTTTCTCGAGCCCCAATTGTTCATGATGGCGGGGAGCCTGGCGGTATCGGCGGTTTTACTTTTGCCTTCCATGCGGCGTCATGCGGGAACGCGGGCGCTTTTGGGACTGGGGTGGGTGGCGGTGGATTTGTTGAATTTTGGAAGGGGACTGAACCCGGCCATTCCCCATAGTTCGTATTACCCGCCCACGCCGGCGATCGAGTGGCTGCAGCAGGACAAGTCGGATTTTCGGATTCTGGGGATGGGAATGACGTTCCCGCCCAATACCGCGGAGCTCTTTGGGCTGAAAGACGCCCGGGGATATGATTTCGTCACAGTCAGGAACTACGAGGAATTGATCAATGGCAACGCCGGCGATTTCTTTTTTTACCGCTCGGCGGACACACTGCCCGCCGCATTGCCGCTGTTGGGAGTGAAATACGTTTTGAATTTCAATTATCCGGCGCCGGACCCGGCTGGTTTTGACATGGTCTATTCGAATGAAATTACGATTTACCGCAACCGGAATTTTTACGGCCGCGTCATGCCGGTATTCAATTTCGAGGTCTGCCCGGATCGGGCCTCGATTCTGGCAAAGGTACGCTCTGGCCATTTTGATCCTCGACAGACGCTGCTGTTGGAACAGCCGCCTGCCCGCGACAAGACGGAAACGGGTTCTGCGACGGAAACGGCCGGCTCGGAGGCATCGGTTTTGGCAGAAGCGCCCGATGAAGTGGATGTCCAGGCCTCGATGGCGCGGCCGGGATTCCTGCTTTTATTGGACTCGTATTTTCCCGGATGGGCGGCGACCGTGAACGGCTCGAACGTCCCGATCCTGAAGGCGGACTATAATTTTCGGGCGGTCGCCGTGCCGTCGGGAAAATCGGTTGTGCGGTTTGTGTATCGGCCCGCCAGCTTTCGAGCCGGCGGGGAGATGTTTTTAGCCGGGCTAACGGTTTTGGCCGTGATTTTTATTGGGAGTTTCCGGGCGGCAAGACGGCCACGAACGCTAAAAAAGGATTTTCAGTAGCCCTGCTTTAGCAGCCACCAAACACCACAGATCAGGATGATCGAAAAAACCGTGAGGGAAAACCACCCGAAAAAGCAGGCGGCGATACTGATCAACAAACCGGCGGCGAACGGGTACATCGAACGCTGTTTCCAGCCATAGACCAAGTAACCACTGCCAATGGCACCCCAAAACATGGAGGCAAAAAGAAAGCTTTCAGAAAAATTCATAACATTGAGACAAGTGACGCATTTAAATATTTAAAAAAATTGGCCGTGCCTTAAGGCAAACAGTTCGGAATCAGCATTTTGCACGCCAAATCTCGGTTTTTCGGGATTAAAACACTGCGAAAAAATGAATTGCGTTTTGGCCAAACTGAACGATATTGGCCGATATTTGGTTGACAGGCCAAAAAAGCGGTTATGAGCAGATTTTTTCGTCCCAATTTGGATCGCCAGGGGCGTATTGCCCGCGGCGTGATGGGAGGGCTTTGCCTGATTGCGGGCATTGTCGTCTGTGATTTTTCGCTGTGGGGCCTGGTTTTGGTGATCCCGGGTTTGTTTGCCATCTTCGAGGCGGTTTCCAAATGGTGCATCATGCGGGCGTGCGGGATTAGGACGAAGTATTGAGAGGCATTGGCGCCTTTCCACCTTTGCCAAAGACTACGGCAGGGCAGGCAGCCGCGCTCCGGGGGTTGCGCTCCTTTCTCGACGGGGTGGGGGATTTAATCTAAATTCAGGCAATGACTCTATTGCCATTCGGGAAATTGCCGGCGGCCAGGCCGAGAACCTTTGTGCCGCAAGACGCGGACCTGGGCGATTGGGCGCAAATTGCGCCGCTGTTCGAAAGACTGGAACAACGGGCGGCGCAAATCACGGTCGTCGGCGAACTGGAACCGTGGCTGCTCGATTGGAGCGAACTGAACGCCGCGCTGGACGAGGAATCCTCGCGCCGTTATATCGCGATGACCTGCCATACGGACAATGCCGACGCGGAAAAGGCCTATTTGCATTTTGTCGAAAAGGTCGAGCCCCAGATCAAACCCCGGCAATTTGCGCTTGAAACCATTTATGCGGCGCATCCGCTGCGGGAAAAGCTGCCCCGGGACCGTTTTTTGGTTTTCGATCGGGATATAAAAAATCACGTGGAACTGTTTCGCCAGGAGAACGTTCCGCTGGAAACGGAAGAGGCAAAACTTTCGCAGCAATACCAGAAGTTGAGCGGTTCGCTGACGGTCAACTTTCGGGGCGAAGAGAAAACCCTCCCGCAAATGGGCCGCTATCTGGAGGAGCCTGACCGTACGATGCGCCAGGAAGCATGGGAACTGGTCGCGCGCCGACGCCTGCAGGAGGCCGACAAGTTTGATGATATCTTTGACCGGCAAATCCGGTTGCGCGAGCAAATTGCCAGGAACGCCGGCTTTGGCAATTATCGGGATTATGCGTTCCGCCGGCTGGGCCGGTTTGATTATACCCCGGACGATTGCGCGCAATTTCAGGAAGCCGTTGAGAAAGAGATCGTGCCCATTGCCCGTGAATTGCAGGCGCAACGGCGGACACAGTTGAAGCTGGAGCGCCTCCGTGCGTGGGACCTGGCGGTGGATCCCCTAAGCCGGCCGCCGCTAAAACCGTTCGCCGAAATCCCTGAGATGGTTTTGCG
>JASHPN010000257.1 GCA_030038175.1 Verrucomicrobiia bacterium | reverse complement strand
CATCCGCCGCGAGTGCCGGGCAATTCAGACGACACTGTCCCGCCGCGTGTATGCAATCTTCCAGCCGCTATGTGTGCGCTTAGAAAAGCTGGCGCGGGAATTGGTCGAAGAAACCGATGCGACAGAAAGAAAATCCACTCACTTTGGTTTTAGTTATCGCCCATCAGCCAAGCTTCAGTGTTTGATTTATTTGGCGCTGGCCGGCTGTAAAACTTTAATTTCAAACTACCAGGAAAATTTTCCGTCTCTACGCGCTGAAAACGATTTTTACGGCGCGAAACTGTTTGACCTGCCCCCGGAATGTCAGGCGGCAGTCGAGGCCGCAAAACAAAAAATGTTGAGGGATGATAGTTGGATAAAAGAAGGCCGCGAGCGCCAGCGTCAGCGCGACGATGCCAAGAGGGAATGCTCAGAGGCGGACCACAAAGCTGAAGTCACCCGGCTGAACGAAAAGAACGACCAAATCCGCGCAGAAATCGAATTGAAACAAGCCCGGATGCGCGGTGAAAAAACGGAGGCGGTCGGACAGGCCCTTTTACGGTCACTCGCTCCCTTGGTGCAACCGGCCGTAAATTCTCCGCAACCTGAAAGTGGATCCGAAACAAAAACCAAGCCCGAACAAAAGGATTAAAAATTATGGCCTGCCAACCAACAGCAAACCCACCCAATCCGGGCGACTATGAAACGCCTGCGCTATTCCAAGCTGCCTATGTGAAATGGATGTCTGAAGAGGCCGACGCCTGGCGGGCATCCATGGGAAACACCGAGCCGATGATTGGACCGACATCGCGCGACCCAAATCCGTCGAATCCGGCCATCAACGCCCAAGGTGAAAAGCCTGTTGACTTGTTTACAGCAGAAGCCCGGCAACGGGCTGCGAATGGCTACGTCGCTGCGCAAGGTGCCCAGGCCGAGATGAATGAAGAGGCGGGTCAACCATGATTCGCCAGCAATACGCCTTCCTTGAAATGCACCAGCGTTTAAGCCTCACGGCAGCGACCGCGCCAATGGAGTTGCGCCCGCTTCTGGAAGGCAAAGCATTGGCGTTCAAAGCCGCATCAAGGCTGCCGGAACGCGGCGGAAGCCTAATTCTACTTCTGGCGCGAAAACACGCGGCGGATAAGACATTTCATAGGCTGTGCAAAATCTGACTTCATATCCTGAAGTTGTTGAGCGCCGGGCGGCGGATATTCAAAGCTGTTATCTGCCGCCCGGTCCGTCTTGGTTTTCCGTCGAACGGCGCGGCAATGCGGCCACATTGCGTATTACCGGCGAAATCGGGATTTACAGTCAAAGTGTCGATAATTGTGTTGAACAACTTGGCGATGCTGAAACGGTCAACGTCCAAATTTGCTCGAACGGCGGTTGCTGCGGTTCCGCTTTTAAAATCGCCGATGCCCTGCGCTCGCGTCGTTGTGAAGTCGAAATTTTCGGTTCCTGTTTTTCGGCGGCGGTCATCATTGCCCTGGCCGCTGACAAAATCCGCATTGAACGCAATGCGCGTATAATGATTCATGCACCACGGCAATTCGTTTTTGGAAGTCCTGAAGAAATTTTGTTAGCCGGTGTCCAGGTCGAACGCTGTAATCTTCGATATCGCTGGCAGCTTTCTAGCCGCGTGCGCGATGACGTGTTGGTCCAAAAGTGGCTTTCCGGGCCAGACTTTTATTTCACCGCCGCTGAAGCCATCCAACTTGGTTTGGCCGATGAAATCTTTTCCGCCGCGCCGGCCGTAATTGAGGCAACGCCGGGGGCAGTGCCAGCGCCGGAACAGACCAGCGATGAAATTCTGTTCCAAGATTTCCTGCGCTGGTTTGGTGTCTTGCAGGTTGCCGACAAGGCGAAATTTTTTCAGCAGATGTCTATGTGGTTCAATGAAAATGTAAAATCGTTATGACGCTTGACGAAGAGCTTGAACAATTCACCAAGACGGCGGCAGCGATGAAAGCTGAAGCCCAAAGCCTGCTTACTGCGGATTCCGTTGACCCTGAACGCATCGAGGTTTTGAAATCAACGATGGCCACGTTTAACGGCCTATGGGAAGAATTTCAAAAGCGTTATCGCATTGAGAAATCAAAATTGAATTAAAATGACTGCTCAAGATGAAATCTTATTGCGAATTGGGATGGATTCATCCCAACTGGCCAATGCCACAGCTACGGCCATTCGCGCTCAAAAGGATGCGGCGGCGCAATATGAGAAGGCTTGGAACGATGCCATTAACGCCACAACTACCGCCCAGGCGACCGCAGCGGCCAAGCAGGTAAGGATAGCGCAAGAGCAAATGCGATTTTGGCATGGGCAGGCTGGCGGCAACACGATGGTTGGACAATACATCTTTGATTCTCGCGGCAAGCTGGTTGGCCGGGCAAAGGAGGGTTCAGAATCTTGGATTAAACAGCGGCATAATGAACGAATGGCAACCAGTGTGCCTGAAGGTTGGGGGAATATCGCTTCCCAGGCCACAGTGGGAGGCATGACCGGAGGTCTATCCGGCGCGGTTCAAGGCGTTGAGTTTGGCGCGGCCACTGCGGCGGCAGATGCTGTCGGTAAGCGTGTTATCGCCAGTGAAAGTTTGGTGTTGGTCCGTGAGGCGTTACGGCGCAATTGGAGCCGCATGATTCAGTCCTTTTTGATCCTGCTCCAACGCGGATTTGGAATTACCGCCAGAATGCTTTTGGGCACCATCGGCGAGGCGGCGGCGATAGCGGTTGCGGCATTTGAATTTCACAAGGCGGCAAAGGCCCTTCGCGGCGGATATCTCCAAGGCGAGGACGGCGGATTTGGTCCGAAGGGCGAGCACGGTTCACTTTGGGCTGAAGGGCAACAGGAAAAATCCATCGCGAAACGCTTAGGCAAAGTCATTGATGCGCTTCACCAGTCCGGCCAGTTGAGCGGGAACGACTATAAAGAAGTGATGGACATGATGCATATCGGCGGTTTCGAGGGGCAGACCGCCGCACAACGTTTCCTGATGAAAAAGTTTCCGCACGGTTGGGCGAGCAAGGAAGATTTAGCCGCGCAACGCAAACAGGACAGCGAGGGCGCCCGGTTGGCCCGCGCGCAAATGGCGCCGTACGAAAGGTATTTGGACAGCACAAATTCAATCATCCGTTTACGGCACACGTTGGGCACGCTCGATAAGGGAACCACCGCTTACAATCAAACGCAACTGGACATCGGCAAAGCTCTCGTTCAGCAATATATTGACCTGGCCGATGCGAGAAAAGCTGCGCTCGATCTGGAAAAGAAAACCACGGCGGAAAAAGAAAAGCAGGCCAAGGCGGCAAAGGATTTGGCTGATAAGCAGGACACCTATAATCAGAGGATGGAGCAACTGCAAAACCGGCTGAAACAGGAGCAGGCCCGCGCCGATGTTTTTGGTTCAGCGTCCGACATTGCCGGTGATTGGCTGCCATCGGTTAACGAGCTTGCCAGCGGAAATGCGTTTATGACCCGCGCCAATGGCTATAAGCGATGGCTGGCCGCAAATTCCCCTTTCAAGGGAGTTGCCCGCGACCTTATCCGCTCGCAGTTGGAATTGGCCCGCGATGTTTCGTTCGGGGCCGGCGCGGATGTTATTTCCGGTGATGAAACGAGAGTGCGCCAGTTGCGCGGGGTTTTGTCACAGGCCGGTTTCCTTGCGCCGGACCAGAAGCTTGATTTGCTCAACGACACCATGAAGGCAACCACGGACGAAGTAGCCCGGCTGAACGCCACGGCATCCCGTGACGGGATAGTCATCAAAGCCGGGAACTAATCGCTTGCACCCTGGCACGGACGGTGGCAGGCTTGCCGTGCCGTTAGGTCAATGACGGTTCGGTATTGTCGCGCGGATTAATCACCCGCCGTAACCGATCAAAAGACAAACAATCGCCAGGATGCAATAGCCTGTTTGGTGATTCTTGCGGGCGATAAGGTTGACCCCTTTGTGTCCTGGCATTTGTTTTGTATGAAAAAGACAACAGTTGAAACAGTTAAACCCGCAGAAATCCAGAAGTTGATAAAATCAGTCATGGCAGGAATGGCCGTTATTGAACGCGCCTTGGCCCATGGGCTGATACGTCCGGGAATATTCAAAGCCGAGCAAGTCCCGGTGGTTATTGCCAAAGGCCGACCGAAACCCGTCACTATACGTCAGGCCATTAAAGCGGTCATCATCGCCAAAAAGAACTCAAACCGAACCGTGCGTTACGTCCGGGCCTTGAAGTGCTACCTGAACAGCTTCGCCAAAGGCCGCGAGAAAATGCCAATTGAGACGATAACGACCGAGGCGGTTGAAGAATGGATTAGCAAATACAAAAACCCACAGACGCGCCAAACGTGGATTCATCGCCTGTCGGCGCTCTTTAGTTTCGCCGCCCGGCGTGATTGGATTGAAAAAAATCCGTGCGACAAGATTGAGAGCATTTTCATAGACCGCAAGTCACCGTCCATCCTCACACCAAAACAGGCGGAAACGTTGCTTGCGGATTGTCCAATTGCGATTAAACCATATTTCATTCTCGCAACCTGGGTGGGAATGAGGCCCGAAGAAATCGTGCCGATGAAGGTCAAGGGGCAGCCGAGCCAAATTTTTGATTGGTCGGAAATTAATCTGTCCGAAAATGTGCTGAAGATCGAAAGAAGCAAAGTCCGGCGGCGGCGGATAGTTCCGCTGGAACCGCGAGCCGTTGAATTGTTAAAACCGTACGCGAAGGAGTGCGGGCCTGTAGGGCCTTCCCATGCAACTATCCGGCGCTGGCATAGACGGGCCAGAAAGATTCTCGGTCTAAAGCATTTTCCCAAAGATATTTTGCGCCATACGGCCGCAACCTACCTCGTTGCTCACCACAATGATGTTGCTAAAGTGGCCCTCATGCTTGGCAATAGCGCCAATGTCATCATGACCCATTATCGATCCATCGTGCCGCAGGCCGATGTTCAGGCATTTTGGAAGATTTGAACCGTAGTGAATGGCATTGAACGGCAATGCGAAATTCACCGCCTTTGCTTGCACCTTGCTTTTACCTATTGCACAAAACCATTGTAAATAAAGGGAATAACGCCGTTTTGGCTGAAACTCGTACTTTCATTTAAAGGAAAAATTTAGCGAAAAGGCGTGAGGTTTCAAAGACACAAAGTTTGGCAAGAGACGGGGAGCACACGCGCCTTGGCGTGCATCGGTTGACGCCCACGTCAACCGATTGGGGCGCGCCACCGCCCCCGGTTCGACGCGCGGTGGCGCGCGTCGTTCCGGCTGCGGGGGCGCAGCCGGGGGCACGCGAGGCGCGTACGCTCCCCTTCTATGGTTGCTTCTGCCGCGACTTTTACCGAAACTGTAACCCATGATAAACGAAGCCCAGAAATATCGGGTGGCCAAATGGCCGTTTTTGCTGGTGGGCGCATTGCTCATGGCATTCGCGTATGTCTTTATCCTGAAAGCACATTGGGAAATCGCCGCGGGATGCGTGGGCCTTGGCGCCATACTCGGCATATTGCCCTTCTATCTTGATTACCGCGCCATGGGAAAACTCATTGAACTCAACGCGCTTGGCGCCGTGGCGGAGAAGATACAAAACGTCGAGCAACTCGCCGGCCAAATTTCCGCCGCCACCAATCAATGGGCGGCGGTCCAGGAATCCGTGGGCGGCCACGCGCAAAAAACCGCCGACGGCGCGCGGGAGATCGCCGACAAGATGGGCGCGGAAGTGCGCGAGTTTTCGGAGTTCATGAAAAAAATGAGCGAAAGCGAAAAAGTCGCCCTTCGGCTCGAGATCGAAAAACTGCGCCGCGGCGAAGGGGAGTGGCTGCAAATGCTGGTTCGGATTTTGGACCACGTGTTTGCGCTCCATGGGGCCGCCTCCCGTTCGACCAATCCCAAGCTGGCGGAGCAGATCTCACATTTTCAAAACGCCTGCCTGGCAACGGTCCGCCGCGTCGGTCTGGCCAGTTTCTCCGCCGCGCCGGAGAACCCGTTCGACGCCGAACGCCATCAAATTGCCGACGGCCAAAAACCGTCCGATGGGGCGGTGGTTGCCGAAACCGTTGCCGCGGGATACACGTTTCAGGGCAAATTGCTCCGGCCCGCTTTGGTTCGGTTGCGCGAAGCGGACGGTGCGCCGGAGACAAATCCCGAAAAAGGCGTGCAGGATACGCTGGCGCTGGATGGGGATTAGTCCGGAACCTGGACCGTTTGCCGCGCCTGGAGGAAATGCAGCCAGCGATGGGTCACGGGGCGGGAATAAATTTTCTCCACTGCGCGGGCATAGAGCTTTAATTGCGAGGAGTAAAAATCGGTTTTTTCACGTATGTCTCCCCTCCGCAGATCGTCCGTCTTGAAATCAAGCAGCCAAATTTCCCCGGGCAGAAGGACGACCAAATCCGCGACGCCCTGGACGACGACGATTTCGTCTGCGGGATTTGTTTTGAAATCCAGTCTCGTGTCAGGTTCCGACTTTATCGCTCTCTCTCCATGGTTGTCGTCTGAACGGCTCTCCCTCACCCCTGCCCTCTCCCGCCCGCCTTGGTCCCGCTCGGAGCGGGACTTCGGCGCCGCAGGCTGGCAGAAAGAGAATTGTGCACCGAGGGTTTGAGACGCCGGAAGATCGGTGCGGTTCTGTTTGGGATTTCCGCCGGACTTTCCCGCTCCCTCACGGTCGCGGCTCTGCCCAAAAATAGCGTCCAATTCCTGTGGCGCGAAGCCGGCGGTAAATGGCAGTTCGCGCCGCACGAAAGCGGCATTGGCGCGGATTTTTTTCCCCACGTCCGAACTCCAAAAGTCCGCCAGGGTGTCCAAATCTAAAACCGCGGTTTCATCCGCAGAGAGATAGCCGGCTTTTTCCAAACGTTTTGCTTCCACCTCAAACAATTTCAAGCCGGCCACCGTGGCGAACGCAAAATGCTGAAGGAATTTGTGGTGCGCAACGCCGAAATCCGCGGCATTCATTTTGACGGCCGGCGCCGGACGCTTTGAGGCCGATTTTCCGGGTACGCAGGAAATGGGGTGGGTAAACCGGGGCGGTTGAAATGGTCGTTCCGTTTCCGCATCGTCCAGGCCCTCCGTTACCCGCCGAAGAGCCGTGACGGAAGTTTTGGCGGCACGGCGGGTGGTCGTTTCAAACGGGTATCTCCATTCCAGGTCTTTGGTGATTTCCTTTATTGCCGCAAGGTCCGGCGCCGGAGTTGAAATTGCAGGCGCGGCGGCGGACAGGCGGGACGCCTGTGCCACTACTTCTGAGTCATCCACGATCTGCCAGCGCAGGCAGGGTAATTGTCCGGCGGCGGCAGTTTCCAGTTTGAGATTTTCGCTCTGCGTCCTGAACCATAAGCCCAGCCAATCCATGAAGCTATTCGCCGACACAACGTCACGCGCGCCGACAGGTCCGCTATTGGCAAGGAACGATTCCCATCTTTTCGATGAAACGGTCCCGCTCAAAATCAGTGTGTCGCGCGCGCGAGTGACGGCCACGTAGAGCAACCTCAACTCCTCTCCCCGCAATTCGCGCCGTTGATTTTTGCGGGCCAGCCAGTAGCCCAGGCTCGGATAACGGCCGCCCGCCAAGGGCGGCTTGACCCGCGGACACAACCCGTATTGCTCGTCCAAAATGATTTCACCGCGCAAATCCTGTTCATTGAAACTTTTGCCCATGTCCGCCAGAACAACGACGGGAAATTCCAGGCCTTTGCTTTGATGAATGCTCATCAGGCGGACCGCGTTTTGGCCGGCCACCGGCGCCACCTCCGGGTCGGCCTCGACTTCGCGCCGCGCTTCCACGAATTTTAGAAAGCGGAAAAGTCCCTGCCGCTGAAACGCGTCAAATTGTTCCGCCAAATTCAAAAACCGCTCGACGTTGGCCCGTCTTTGGGCGCCGCGCGGCCGTCCGAGAAGCCAATCGTCGTAATGGGTCTCCCGCAGGATTTCCTCGAGGCACTGCGAAAGCGAGGCCTGTTGGGCCAATCTCCGCCACCGCGAAAATCGGGCGAGAAATCTCTGCGCCTTTTCCCTGGTTTCATCCCGAACCGGGGATTTTGAGGCGGCCGCACGGCTAAGCGCGAACCAGTAATGGCCTTGCCCGGCAAGGCGGATCTCGGCCAATTCGTCCAGGGTGCAACCGGCCAGCGGCGAACGCAGCACGGCGATGCACGGCACATCCTGCAAGGGGTTGTCCGCGAGTTGCAACAGGCTCAATAGATCGGAAATCTCGCTGCTCTCATAAAATCCGCCCCGCTCGACAACCAATGGCACTCCCGAGGATGCAAACTCTTTCGCGTACACCTCGGCTTTGCTGCCGGGCGCCCGTAGCAACACCGCGATATCGCGCCAATCGGCCGGCCGCAATCGTCCATTCTCCAAAATCCCGTGGCCGGAATTTTTCAATTCCAGCAGCCGTCCCACAACGATGCGCGCCTCTTTTTCCGACTCCTGCAATTGGGCAAAAGCGTCTTCGTCGCTCGCTTCATCCGGATTGCCATTTCGATTTTTCAGGCGCAACAGCAGTTCAGCCCGCGGTTCCGGAGTGCCATCCACAGGCACTGGCGCGCGACCCTGCCCGGGCCCGAATTTCAGCCGAGCCTCTTCGTCATAGCGAATCCCGCCGACGTCTTCGTGCATCAACGGTTTGAACAGGGAATTGATGAAGTTGAGAAGCGGTTCGCGGCTGCGGAAATTTTCCGCGAGTGAAACCGTTTGGCCGCGCCAATGCGCCGGATTTTGGGCGTACGCGCGAAAAATCGCCGGGTCCGCCAGCCGAAAACGGTAGATGCTCTGCTTGACGTCTCCGACCAGGAAGCGATTGTCCCGAGCCAGGGCGGAAATGATTTTGTCCTGAGCCGCGTTGATGTCCTGGTATTCATCCACAAAAATGAACCGCAGTTTTTTGCGCCATGCATCGGCGATAGGGGCGGGGTCCTTCGTTTCCTGGTTCCAAAGCAATCGGATGGCGAATTGTTCCAGATCATGGAAATCCAGCGCGCCGTCCGCGCGTTTGCGGGCCGAAAAGCTCCCGGAAAATTCCCGGACCAGCAGCAACAACGTTTTCATGGGACCGCGAACCCAATTCCAGTCTTCGGCGAGGGGATCGGTGGAAGCTGTAGGGCAGGCATCCTGCCTGCCCGTTGAAGCGGCTTCCAGCCCCGTGTCTGACTGCGCGCAAGATGCGCGTAGAACCGGCAGGCGGGACGCCTGCCCTACAGTCAACGAGCCGAGGAATTGGGCTTCTTCGAAAAAGGCCTCTAACGGTTTGCGCAGGGCTGTTTTTTTTCGCGGAGGATAGTTTTCGGGGGCGTCTGCGGCGGTGATTTGCTGAAAGAGGACAGCCCAGGTATCCTGTCCTGCCGGCGCTTTTGCCAAAATCTCCAGGCATTCGGCGGCCTTGGAATTTTCTTTCAAGTTTTGCAACACGGGCAGCCATTCGTTCCGCCAGCCGGAGATGGCTTCCGAAAGCCAGCGCCGCCATTGTTCGGGTTCGGGCGATGAGAACGCATCCAATTGGCGGGCGACCCAGTCGTCGGCGTCGGCGCGAGTTTGAATATAATGATGCAGCCGCAGGACAAAGGCCCGGATTTTTTCATCGCGCCCGCCGCCATAGACCCTGATCACATCCTGGACGGCGAGCGAAAGTGGATCGTCGCGTTCGTAATGTTCCTGAAATTGTTGCTCGAGGATTTCGTCGCTGAGCAATCGCGCCTGGCCCTCGTCCAGAATTGCCAATTGCGGGTCCAAATCAAGTTCATGGAAATGCTCGCGCACGAGCCTGAAACAAAAGCTGTGGAGCGTACCGATGTGGGCGGCGTCAAACAGCGCAAGCTGCTCCCACAAACGAGCGGCATCGGTGCTGTCGCGCAAGGCATCCTCCAGGCCGGCCCGCAGGCGTTTGCGCATTTCGGCCGCGGCGGCTTCGGTGAAGGTGACGATCAGAATTTCATCAAGTGAAACTCCTTCCCGACAGATCAGATCGAGGCACCGCTCGACGAGGGTGTGGGTTTTGCCGGCGCCGGCGCCGGCTGTCACCAGCACGTTGCCGCGGGCGGCGATGGCGCGCCGTTGCGAGGCGGTGAGCGGTTTTGCCGTCTGGGCCTGAATTTCCACGACGAGGAGGATAGCTTTTAAATTCCAAGGCGGCAATGCGGCGCGTGGGTGTCCGTTTGAGCGACTCTCCCTCACCATGAACCGGGCGAGAAATGAGAAATGGGCCGCATATCAGATTCGCGCTATCGCGCGGCTTCGCCAGCAGCGGCTGGATTTATTCGGTCGGTTACCCGGGGTGGTCGCGCTCAAGGACTCGCGCTCGACCCCGGGCTAATATCCTGTGCCCCGTCAGGGCACTCAGTCGGCGGCTGCGCCGGAATGCAAGGTTCGTGGTTCCGATGCGTGGCCAATTTTGGAGGTCGCGGCTCACCACGAACCGTATTGGGCAGAGCCTTCCCCCTTCGCCGAGGCTTCGGAGGACAGACGCGGACTCGGCTATAGATGAGCTCGCCCTCCCGGCCCTCTCCCGCTGGGAGAGGGAGAATAATTTGCCGATGGCTTGAAACGTCCAGCGACCCACGCGGTTCGTGAGTTCAATGCGCGATTGTTTCGGAGGAATCTCACCCTGCCCTCTCCCGCCCGCCGTGTACGCCGGGCATACGGGAACGAGGAGGTTGCTATTATGATGAGTTTTATACTAATTTGTTTTTTTCAATGAATGGTCAAACGAATGACAACTCGTCCGGGCGGCGGCCGCGCCGGCTTCGCCCGCCTTTTCAACTGGCGCTTTGCCTGGCGTTTGGCCTGGGAGTGGGCGTCCTGTTCGACCGATGGATCTTGATGGCGTACGTGCCGTCCGACGCCTTTGCGAACTTTGGATTGATGGCGCAGGCCTGGAACACCATCGAGCGTTACTATGTGGACCGCGCGGCGGTAAAGCCGGACGCCCTCACGTACGGCGCCATTAGCGGCATGGTGGACGCGCTGGGCGACACCGGTCACAGTGTTTTTTTGCCTCCGCAAATGGTCAAGCAACTCCACGTGGCGGAAAAAGGGGAATTGAAAGGCGTGGGGCTAAACGTCGGCATGAGAAACAAGCACGTTGTGATTCTGGCGCCGATTGACAATTCGCCCGCGCAGCGCGCCGGATTGCACAGCGGCGAAATTATCCTGAGCGTTGACGGGAAGGACATTGCCGGCATGCCGCTCGGCCAGGTCGTTCCCATGATTTCCGGGCCGGTAGGGTCATCGGTTGAACTGGGAATACTAAAT
>JASHPN010000256.1 GCA_030038175.1 Verrucomicrobiia bacterium | reverse complement strand
TCACGAACAGCCACGTGGTGCATGGGGCCGACCGTCTGGAAGTGACCCTCGCCGACGGCGAAGGGTTTAACGCCACACTTGTCGGCGAAGATCCGGAGACGGACCTGGCGGTCATTCGCATCAACGCTCCCCAACAATTGAGCCATGCGCGGCTGGCCGACTCGAAGCATATTCGGGTCGGGCAAATCGCCGTCGCGATCGGCAGCCCGTTTGGATTTCAGCAAACGGCGACGGCCGGGGTCGTCAGCGCGTTGGGCCGCTCAATGCGCTCCCAATCGGGCCGGTTGATTGATAACGTCATTCAAACCGATGCCGCCTTAAATCCGGGCAATTCCGGCGGCCCGCTCATCAACTCACGCGGGGAAGTCATCGGCGTGAATACGGCGGTCATTCTGCCGGCCCAGGGGATTTGTTTTGCCATCGCCAGCAATACCGCGGAATTCGTGGCGGCCTGGTTGATCAAGGAAGGCCGGATTCGGCGCAGTTGGATTGGTGTCGTCGGCCAAAATGTCCCCATCCATCGGCGCGTGGCGCGTTTCCACCGGTTGCCGGCGGAACAGGGTGTATTGGTGGCAGGCACCGAGCCGGGCAGTCCCGCCAGGCGCGCGGGTTTGCGGGACGGCGACGTCATTGTCGCGTTCGCCGGCAAACCGGTATCCGGAATAGACGAATTGCATCGCCATCTGACCGCCAAATTGATTGGCATTCCAACGATGCTGACCATCGTTCGGCATACAGAAAAATTCGATGTGGTCGTGACGCCCGTGGAATTACTGCACGACCCTCGGCTGAATTGAGAAATTATTTCAATAAGCCGCCAAGTTTTAATTTCTTTCTCAGCCTCCCATTATCGGCGCACATGCGCCGCCTTCCATCCGGGAGAGGTTTTAAAAACATTTCGCCTCCGGAACGTTCCACCATCAGGCCTCCGGCGGCGATGTCCCAGATATTGATGGTGCGCTCGATATAGGCGTCAAGGCGGCCGGAGGCCACATAGGCCAGTTCGAGCGCGGCCGATCCCATGATGCGGATTTTTTTGGCCTGCCGCGCGATGCGGTTCAGATGCGGAATGCTCTTTTCCATGTTCTCGCGGCTTTTGGAAAATCCCATGGCGACCACTGCGTCAGCAACATTGGAACGTTTGCTGACACGGACGGGTGTGCCGTTCAGTTTAGTCGGTCCGTTTTTCGTCACCGTCCAAAGTTCATCGGTGAAGGGATCGTAAATGACTCCCACCTCGGAGATGGGTGACCCGGGAGCCGTCGCTTGCAAGGCAATGGAAACGGCGGCGTGCGGCATTCCGAAATAATAATTGACGGTGCCATCAATCGGATCCACGACCCACCGATGTCCCGCGTTGATATTGCCCGAACAACCTTCCTCGCCGAGCAATGGGATGCCGGGAAAGGCGCGGAGCAACATCTTCTCAATCGTCTTTTGGCAGCGGACATCCAGTTCGAGCTTGATGTCGTGGGCATCGTCAAGTTTGACCCGTTTTGGGACGTTCCAGTTGTCCCGCATGATTTTGCCCGCGGCACGGGCGGCGGCGACAGCGGCCTTTTGAACTGCGGCTAAATCCATCCGTATTTCATGCCATTAAACCGGCTTGCGGTCGAGGTCTTTCAAAAATTATAGCGGAAGGACCCCATGCAAAAATTGATGCCTGGATTGGGTTCGGCAAATCCGCCATTGGACATGTGCTGGATCCGCGCGTCCAGAGTAAACCGGTCGGTGATGTCCCAGGCGATCCCGACGTGGCTCGTGAACTGAAGGTTGGTGCCCAGGTTTTTTGCGTCAAACTGATAACGACCGAGCAGCGTCGGGCTCCAACCCACTTCCAAAGCGAGGGGAAAACGGCCCTTGTGCAACTCGACGAAGCCTCCCAATGTTCCAATGAAGCCATTGACATGCCGGTCTCCTATCCAGCCGGCGGAAGCATCGGCTCCGGCCGCCACTTTCCAATCGGAATAAAAACTCCAGCCCTTTGGCTGTTTGAGGCCAACGAAAGCCTCGCTTTCGTAAAACCGCTGGTTGCCGCTGTCAAATGAAGTTCCGCCCCGCGCTCCCGCAAAGAAATCCTGGGCGCCGGCGCGGATGACGCCTGAAAACAACAGCGCCAAAACGAATATCCTCACGTTTGTATTACTGCTCTGCCAAATCCGATGCATCATATTTTATTTCAAACCAACGCCACCTTTGCCTTCCTAAAAACACGTTTGGTTCGGACAAGGCAGGGAAGCAGTGTCATTGTCCCTCTTTCTGCGCTGAAGCACACCGATGAGGCGGCCTCATAAAAGCCCGCCGCCCATAAACAGCCTTAATGTTGCCTCGGAAAGGAAAAAATCAAGAAGATTCACGCCCATGCCCCTCCGCGGCGCATGTTCCTCCTCGTCGTCGTCCTCAATTCGCTCTATTCGATTACCAGCACGAGGACGACGACGAGGACGAATAAGGTTTCATGGAAAGCCCCTTCCGATTTATGGAAGAGGACCGGTCCGGATCTATTTAGACCGCGTCAAGTTTTGTGTGACCGCTTCAGCGCTCTATTCCCTCGGCCAGCAATCAGCGAGAGGGAAACCACGGACCAATCTTGTGAGGAAAACTTGAGTCCGCAGGCAAAAGAACCTGACCTCCCACATTTGGAGCCGGCCGCTGAGAGCCAGATTTCGCGCAATCAGCATGCGCCCCTGGAAATAGAGCTTGAAGAAAGTCACATAGAGTCTCACATATTCGCCCAGGCCGGCGGCCAGTCTTTTTCCCACGCCGCCGCGTTCCGCAAATTCAAATTCCAGTTGTTCAGCCATATAATCAATAAATGTTCGCGGTTATTTGAGCTCTGCCCGATAAAACCGGCACGTTACCGTCTTTGCCACCGAGTCCGTGTACGACACGCTTCCGCTCGCAGGCACCACATTCGTACAAATGGAGGACCAATTGTTCATGTCCGATGTGGCCTGGATAACAAGATTCGAGCCAACCGGGGCGGAAAACTGAAGTTTGAAACCGTTGGTGACCATTCCGGTTCC
>JASHPN010000255.1 GCA_030038175.1 Verrucomicrobiia bacterium | reverse complement strand
GGCTCCTTATCTTTGGGACGGTGCTATCAATGTGGCCCAAGAAGTTATTCGCACCGGTGGCACCGTGGCGGATGCCACTGACGCAGCCATTCGCCACATCCGGCAGAATTTTCCGGCACAATTCAGCGAAGCCAGTGCGCGCGCGGCAATTTCAAATGCTTTGCGTAACGCGCGGCCAACCCTGTCGTCCAATGCTGACAGCGCGATAAATATCTTGCAAACACTGCAGGGCAGCGGGCAAGGTAAAACAAAGTCAGCACCAGTCGCGGCGACGCCGGTACCGGGAACCAAATGGGTGACTCGACCGGCCCCGAAGGTCCCAAACGCCTATTCGGTAGCGTTTGAGACGCAGCTAGCCAGGAAAGATTTTGGCCTTAGCCGACGCCAACATTTTGAAATCGCAAATCAAGCTTTGAAGACCGAACTATTAATGAATCCGGCGCTTGCAAATTTCGTGTCACAACCAGTTGGGTGGGGCCGTCCGCCGTCAGGTTGGACATGGCAGCATGCAACGGTCAAGCAAGGTCGCGGACGGGCTGGCATACTTCAACTTGTGCCAAAATCACAGTAAACGCCAGGTTCCCCCTTCTGGCGACTTTTTCACCCCCTGCCCGGGGGCCGCGGCGGATATTCGCAATGGGCAGTCCCGGCCGGAGCGCCACGTTATTGAAAGGAGTATCACACACTTATGTTTGGCGTCGTTCATTCAGATGGTTCAGGTGATGATAATCCACCTCTCGAAAGTTTATCGGATTTATACGATGAATTGCTGACAGCCGATGCTGAACATGGAGATGTGGCTGTGATTCACGATGATTCCGCCTGGTGCCTGTCTGCGGGTCGCGACGGACGGCTGATCTTTGAGCAACTCGGGACTACCAGCCCAACGAAACGACATATGACCTCTGTCCCCAGGGAACGCGTTCTCTTACTTTGGAAGCGGCTCATTGACGGAGATATTCAAGGCATTTTATCGGAACCTTGGAAGCAAGGTTATGGAAATAAATAGTTCAACGGCGAATTTTATGAATCTTGGCCACGTAATCGAGCATTTCGATGATCTCAATGAGGACCTGTGTATGCGGAGAGCAAAGAGGATATGCAGGCGCAACGCCTACTGTGTAGGAGATGAGGTGACGAGTCTCCAAGTGAACAAGAGGAAGCGAGGCATCGCGCACAGAAAAGTCAGAGTCTTCTTACGTCCGTCCGTCGCTCAAAAGCTATGGCCTGGCAGGCGGCTACGCAAATTTAAAAATTAAGTTCCAAAAAGTTCCAATTCACCCGGTTGAGAATCACCTCACGCTCTGCGCATTGTGGTACCGGCATGAACGATACGAACGATATGTCCGACCACTCCGAACAGAGCCGCGCGCGTGAGCAAGCGGTCACACCCGCTCGACCCGAATCCGCCGCCCGGCCCGAACTCATCAACCGCGAAATCGTCGCGCGCGTCTCGGACCGCGTCGCGCACGGGCTTTCGCTGCAACTGGCCCTCGCGGCCGAAGATCATCCGGACATCACCGAAGCCATTTGGTCGCAGGCCGTTAAGCGAAATCCCCGGCTGGCCAGCGCCCCGGAAACGGCCAAGGCAAAGTTTTGCGAGGAGGCTGTGCGCCGCCTCGCCAATCACGAAGACAACAAGTGGCTGTGCTGGCTTTTGGAACGGCGATATGCCGATTTATTCAGCCGTTCCGGTGATACCGCCAACAACGCTCAAACCGTGGCCGGCATTCCCGAGGACATTATGGAGCGCGCCCGGGAAAAGGCGGCGAAAAAACGCAGGGAGGAATTTTGATTTTTCAGGGGACCTCACAGGCGAGACGCCTGTTGCACTAAAGAGGCAATACTCTGCTACTCCTGCGCCATTGACATGAATATGAAGCAACCGTACGAAGCGAACATTGGGGATTCAGATCTTTACGGCTGTCCGGCCGGCTTTGCTGAATCGGTTTTGGGAATGGACTTGTACCCGGTGCAATACGACGTTTTGCGCGCGCTGGAGGCGCCGGGCGCGTGCATCTCGTTTCGTTCGTGTAATGAGGGTGGCAAAACGAAGCGAGTGATCTGCGCCGCGATACTCTGGCATCTGACGATGTTTCCCAAAGGCCACGTGATCAGCACCAGCGGCAGTTTCCGGCAAATCAAAGACCAGCTTTTGCCGGCGCTTCACGCGTATGCAAACCGATTTCCTAAATGGTCCTTCCTGCACACGCCGCGAATCGAGACTGAAACGATCAATTGCTTTTGGGAGGGATTTTCGACCAACGATGCGGGTAAATTCGAAGGCCATCATGCCGATGCTGATGCGCCGCTCATGATCATCGTGGACGAAGCCAAAACCGTCAAAGATGACATCTTTGAGGCCATCGAACGCTGCAAACCGACGCGCTTGCTCATCGCCAGTTCACCGGGTTATGCGGAAGGGGAGTTTTATCGCAGCCAAACCACGCGCGCGAAATTTTACCGGAGGTTCGTCCAGCGCGCGACGGATTGTCCGCACTGGAAAACGGCGGACATCGCGAAGCTGCGAGACAAATGGGGTGAAAGCCATCCGCTCTACAAATCCATGGTCATGGCCGAGTTCATGGAATCGGTGGTGGACGCGGTCATTAACCTGAAAGCGCTGGAAGACCTGATGGCCAACCCGCCGGTCGAGCAGAGAGCGCGCAATACGGCCACGGAGCGGAAGGCCTTTTGCGATTTCGCCTGGGGCGGCGATGGCGACGAAAACGTTCTTGCCTATCGCGACGGAAACGTTGTGACCCTGGAAGAAACGTTCCGGGCGGATAATCTGCACGCGATTTGCGGAAGGTTCATCGCGGCATTTACGCGGCTCGGGCTCAAGCCGCATCAAATTGATGGCGACGAAGGCGGAGGCGGCAAGCTCATCTGCGATCAATTGGCGGCGATGGGCTGGCGCATTAATCGCGTCAATAACGGCGCGGCGTCGAGGGTTTCCGATCATTACGCCAATCTGGCCGCCGAGATGTGGTTTGAAGGTGCGCAGAAGATTGCCCGGCGTGAAATCATCCTGCCTGACGATGACGATCTGCGGGCGCAAATGCTGGACCGCAAGCGTGTGCCCAACGCCCGCGGTAAATTGGCACTGGAGAACAAGAGCGAAATGCGGAAACGCGGCGTGGAAAGCCCAGATCGCGCGGACGCGGTGTTTGGGGCGATGACGTCGGTGAGGCGGTTGGAATCCGTGAGCCTTGGCAGCCATGGGCCGGCAGGGTCGTTTGCTCAACAGTTGCGCGACTGGTGCGACAGTCAGGACGTGGCTGAGGGCATGATGCCGGGGTCGTATTTCGGGTGAAACTATGGGCATCAAAATCGAAAACCAAAAAATCTGGGTCGAGACAATCACTCTCTATGATAAGCACTGGATCTCGCTTGATGATCTCATCAGCCTTTTAGAGGTCCATCGGAGCGAGTGGGATTCACCGGGAGCGAGGGCCGTGGCCAGTTTTTTGATTCGCAATTTCCAATCAATGAATTTATGAGCATGAAAGCCAGTTACGAACGGGCCCACCGCATGATGCTGGAACGCCTGCCGTGGGAACAAAAACAACGGATTGCTTCAACCATGCGCCATGAGGGCTTGCGCCGGCGCAACAAGCCGTTTCCCACCGCCGCAGATGGTCACTATCCGTTGGTTGACATGGCGATTCGAAAGCAAAAACCGTTTTGGCTTGGCCAAATCATGTCCGGCAATCGCCTGGCCTCGTTCGTTTCGACGGTGCCCCAGGCCGATGCGCTGGCCGAATCGGCGGCGGATTGGTTCAATTTTCGCGTTTTTCAGAAATCCAATTTCCTGGCCAAAATGCGGTCGGTGGTGGACACGATGCTGTTGCGCGGGCGCGGCGTCCTGAAGATCACGACTGATCCGTTCAATAACAATTCGCTGGTGTTTGAGGCGATTGATCCGATGTTTTTGCTGGTGCCGGACATGGCCGACGATTTGGACGAGGCTGATGAGTTTGTTCATGTGCAGCAATGGACGGTCGGAAAATACCAGCGAAATCGCCGCTTTGATCAATCGCCGGACACGATTAAATCCATTCGCGGCGTGGAGCAGACCGATACGCTGCTGCAATATGTGCGCGACAAACAGTTGCGCGAGGGCATCACGCACTCGACGAATCAGTATGTGATTGTCCTGTGGGAACATTGGGTGAAGACGGACAACGGTTACACGGTCTATACGTATTCGCCGCAAAATCCGGAGTTGGAAATCCGCAAGCCGTTTGGCTGTCCCTATCGGTTTGGCAAAAAAGTTTCGCTGCCGTTCTTTTCCTTTCAGGCCGAGGTGAAGGATGAAGGCTGGTATTCGCCGCGGGGATTGGGTGAGTTGCTGGCGCCGCTCGAATCCTACCTGACCAAACTTTGGAACGAAAAGGCCGACGCAATCACGTTCAGCAATCGTCCGGTGCTGACCGCCGACGGCGAAATTCCGAACGCAGCGAATCTGCGCTGGCAACCTGGCGAGATTATTCCGATGAACATCAAGGGTGTGCAGATGCCGACGCCGCCAATGTCCTACGACGAAGAGCTGGCGTTTGCGGCGAGCATCGGCGAGCAGCAATCCATGACGCCGGATTTCGGCATCAGCGATTTGACCAACAATTCCCAGGGCAAACCCCGGACGGCGACGGAAAACCAGAGGATCAGCGCCCTGCAATCGGCGGGGATGAATGATAACGCGATGATTTTCCGCGATTCGCTCACGAAATGTTACCGGCATATTTGGGGATTGCTCGTTCAATTCAGCAGCGGAGATTTCAGCTATTACGCAGCGGGGAACATTGGAGTTCTGCCGGAGTCGGCTCTGCATGACGAGTACATGATTTTTCCTGACGGTGCGCCGGATGGATGGAACCGGCAAAAGCGGTTGCAAATGGCGATTGCCCGGCTGCAAGCCTTCCAGGGCAACCAAAATGTGAGCATGGAGGAACTCACGCGTGAGGCCCTGTATGCGGACGATCCGCGCCTGGCGCTCAAGGCGTTCATTCCGACCAATCAGAAAGCCAGCAGCGAAGCTGAGGCCGAGGCGTTGGATATTTTGGTGCTGAAAGAAGGTTATCCGGCTGCGGTGCTGCCGGGCGAAGACCATGCCACGCGCATCATGGTGGATTTGGGCTGGCTGGAGAAACAGGGCCAAACCGGTGCGCCGGTAGATCCGATCGCGCGCCAGCGCGTCCAGGAACACATGGCGATGCATTTTCAATATCTCAAGCAGACGGACCCGGCGGCGGCGAAGCAGTTGGCGCAAAAGATTGCGGGGGCGGAGAGGCAGCGGAGAGCAGCCGCAGTTGGCAATCAACTGGGACTTCAACAGGGGCCGGCAAACGGCAGTGCTGCGACTGGTGCTGGCGCACACAGCCGCGCTCCGGGAGTGCCGGCGGGGATGACACCGGCTAATTCGCAAGCTCCGAGTTGAATCACGGATAGACACGGAATCTTAAGCCACAAAGACGCAGAGCCGCAAGCAACGAGGATGGATGGTGGAAGATTGAAGATGGCCAAATGCGCGTAGCGGCGTTTCGGTAGAACACCGCTGGAAAAGAAGGAAAATAATGCGGCGCTCCGAGACACCGCTACGATTGGCGACGCGATCCAGTGGTTCCGTGGACGGCGACAATTTTAGATTCAAGGTCCGAGGAGCAGGCGATAGTAGCGTTGTTTATTGGTGGCGTTCGGATCGGTCACCTGGAAGACATTGGTGGCGCCATTATTGGTGATCAACACGGTGCTCCAATTGGTGGAAACGACGTTCGTGGCCATTTGGACGGTATAATTCTGGTCGGTAACCCCGTCAATCCACACGGAGAACCCATTGTTAAGCCAGACCGGCTTTTGCAACACGGGCCGGCCGTTGATGACGAGCGTGAGCGATCGCGTGGTGGTCAGCGCATTGACATCGGTCACGCGCGCGATGAAGCTGAAAGTGCCGTTGGTGGCGGGGATTCCGCCAATAATGCCATTGGTGGAAAGCGCCAGGCCTGCGGGTAACGGCTGCGATCCCAGAGCAAGGGACCAGGTGTAAGGCGCGGTGCCGCCGCTGGCCTGCAATTGATTGGTATAAGCCTTGCCCGCGGTGCCGTTGGTCAGAGAACTGGTGGTGATTTGCAACGAAGCCGAAACAATGGTGATCGAATAATTGCTTGAAACCATATTTCCGTCGGCATCAGACGCGCCCAACGTGAAGGAATAAGTTCCCGTATTGGTGGGTGTGCCCGAAACGATGAAGTATTGGTTGGAAACAGTGATGGCGCCATAAGAAATATTCAAGCCAGGCGGGAGCATGCCGCCCTGGTAGGAAGAAGAATAACCCTCAGGGGTGTTGCCTGCGTAAAACTCCTTGCCGCCGGAAACGAGCACTTGGGCCGTGTATGACACATCGTTGGTGCCCCGGGGCAGCGGCCCGGGCGACATAATCAACGGCTGATAAACTGAAAGGGCCAGCAACTGATCGGCGGTGTTATTGCCCGCGTCGGTCACCTGCGCGTAAAAATAGTTGGTCGTGCCGTAATAAGGGACGGCAGCCGGGGTGCCGAAAATAACGCCGTTGTTGGATAACATAAGCCCGGCGGGCAATGGTCCGGAACCGTTTTCCAGGGACCAGGTAAAGGGCGCGTCGCAGCCTGAATTTTGGAGTTGCGTATTATAGGGCACGCCTCCAAATCCGTCCGGCAGCGAAGTGGTACTCACTCCCAGGGCGCAGGATTGCACGGTAAAATCCACCTCGATTTCATCACCGGAGATGGACACATTTTGGGTGTTGGGGCAACCGTACCCGTCATTGTCCAATTGGCCGCAATCCACGCTGACGGTGTAATTTCCGCCGGGAACATTGATTGCGTAATCGCCTTCGCCATCCGTCTGATTGGTGTAAATATCGCCCATACCGTCGTTGGCATACACATCGACTCCGCCGACAGGGTTGCCGTCATTGTCCGAAACGGTGCCATAGATTTGGCCGCTCCCTCCGGACGGTTGGATGACGAAATTCGTCGTTGGATTATTATTGGTAACGCCGACGTACAGGTTGTTGGGGCATTGGTAGTTGCCAACGCCCAAAATGGTATCGAGGCTGTCGCTGCCGCCGTTGCAATTGAGGCTGATATTCCACGTGTTGGTATTGACGACCATGAGCGAAAAATTGCCATTATTGTCGGTATCCACATAGGGATTGAAATTTTGGCCATCAATTGTGGCAAAAGCGCCGACCCCGACGCCGATGACATTTGTGCCGTTGAATTTCACATTGCCGGTGATGGTGTTGGTCGCGAGGATGCCGATAAAATTTTGATGCACCGCCTGGCCGACATTGAGGGTCACCATGTTGCCCTGCTGGGATGCTGACTGAGAGTAAACATAGTTGGGCGGACCGCCGTAATCGTAGCCCACCTGCCATTGGTCTCCGCTGACGCCGCCGACGGCAACGGTGACGTAGTTTCCGTTGGTAATACTGTAACCATCAAAATAATCGTAGATGTTATTATTGTCGTCCGACTCGATGGCCGCCCCGGACAACGGGTTTCCCGAGGGATCGGTGACATTGCCGTAAAAAATAGCGGTTGCCTTGGGCGCGGTCACGAGCAGCCCGGAGACGCTGCCGGTGGTGGTGTCCACCGATAATCCGTTTTGAAACGCGTCATAGCCTTTCCACACCAGGGCCTGCTCGCTGGGCTTCACTTTCCATTGGCCGGGCGTGACGGCGGAGACGAAATTGCCGTTGGTGTCCACAAAGCCCAGGGCAAAAAGGCTCCCATCCGCAGATTGAATTTGCATCGTCATGCCGCCCAGGGCCGCGCCGGAAGTGGCATCTTCGATTTTGCCCGAGATGGAATTGGCGGCAGGGTACAGGGAAAGATTGGTCGTGACCGTTGCGCCCGAGTTCACCGTGACAAACGGCGCCGAGTAGAACGCGGTCACAAAATTGGTTTTGAAGCCGACCAGGCCGTAAGTTCCGGGCGGCATGTTTATGGAAAAGGCGCCGTTTTTGTCGGCGACTGCCCCGGCGACAGGTTGGGTGTT
Source organism: Verrucomicrobiia bacterium (assembly GCA_030038175.1). GTDB lineage: Bacteria > Verrucomicrobiota > Verrucomicrobiia > Limisphaerales > UBA11358 > UBA11358. Next base: position 21,874 of record JASHPN010000255.1, on the reverse strand, counting down.
ATTGCCGCCATCATTGACGAGAAGAACAATAACGGCGTACGGCAGGGTGGCGGAGGCAATGCCATTGCTGATGATATTTCCAGTGATCTTCTGCGCAAACGGGAAGTTCGTGACGGTGAAGGAATTTGTAATCGGTGAAAAATGGCCGGCGGGACTCGACACGACAAATTCATAAGTGCCGATATAAAGTTGTTCGAAATCCATGCTCGGATAAAGGTTGGCCGTGATGGAACCGTTGGCCATTCCGTCCGCGTCGCCGGGCACGGCGAAATTGGTCACGGAAGTTGCGCCATTGGTAAACACGCTGGCGGCCCCGTCGGTCAATTGAAATTGTTGAATCAAATCTCCCGAAGAATCCACAACGTTGCTGCCGTCGGTGACGAGAAATTTCTGGACGGTCACAGTATCGCCACTGCTCAACCCGGTGATGTTCAGGGTGAGAATGCCGTTATAGGTATTGCTGGTGGTAGCGGGTGTGACGGCAAAGCCAACCGCGCCCAGGGCATTATGGCCGATCACGGCCACTCCTGAGGCCAATGTGAATAGAACAATTGTATTGGCGATATTCTTCATAATCTGAATTAAGCCCTTCTGACTCAATAATTAAGCACAACCGATGCGCTAATGCAATCAAAAAGAGTGTATTAACCTCGGATTTCGCGGATGACCGCAGACCGAGGGTCCGCAAATGACGCGAATTTTCGCGAATTAAGTTCCAAAAAGTTCCAATTCACGTGGTTGAGAACGTACCCCCAAATGAGCGATATAGGATGCCGTGAGACGCGCTATGGCGAATCTACTGATGAAGCTGGCCGGGGCCGTGGGGCAGGCGTCCCGCCTGCCGGTTCCGCGCGCATCTTGCGCGCAGCCACACACGCGGCTGGAAGCTGCTTCAATCCCGATCAAATCGGGAGACGCCTGCCCCACGACCGAAACCGCGGCGGAGGCGCTGTTCACGGCCAGGCCGGCCTGGGGCGGCGAGGCGGCGGCGGCGGTCCATCATTTTCTGAATACGCCGGCGGGCCAGTTATTTTCTAAACGGCTGCGGGCGGTCGCGGCGCAGGTGGCCATTGACGGCGCCCATGACCGGGTCAACACGATTCATGCCGCCGGCGTGAGCGCCGGTTGGAACGAGTGCGTCCGTTACCTGCATTCACTTTCGCGGGTGTCCGGCGAACAGGACAAAGCCCAAACCGGGGCCGACGTTCGGCATCCATTTGGCACTAACCACGAGCAAGCGCCAGAGGACGAGGCGCAGTTACTCGAACGATTATCGCCCTAAATTTGTGGTCGGTAGTCAGTAGTCAGCAGTCCGCAGCATCATGCGTTGGCTGCTAAGAACTACGGACTAAGGACTAAGAACTAATAATTATGAGCCAGGACATAGCAGACATGCCGGGAATTGAGGCCGCGATGGAGCGGTTTGACGCAATGGCAGGAAACACGCCGGCTGACGCCGGTACTGTCGGGGCGGCGAAAACTGAGGCCAAAGCGGAAACTCAAACGGCTACGCGCGAATTAACAGGCGGGACGCCTGTTCCACTAAAGGCCGACGCGCGGCCTGCTGCGAATGGGAAGGCTCCCTCCGTTACTGAAACCAAATCCGACACACCAGCGGCGGCAGCCGCCGGCAACGAGGATGGAAGGTCGAAGATTGAGGATGGAAAGGCGAAGGCTGATGCGCAGGCAGGGATCACAAAGCCTGGTTCAGGCGGCGAGGCGCCGCCTGAAGCACGCGAGGCGCGTGCGCTCCCCGATGGGAAATCACGCTTCGCGAAGGCACAGGAGCGGCTGGAGAAGACGTGGGAATCGGTTAACAAACGCAAGGGCGAATTGGATGCCCGGGCGGCTGGCCTCGAACAGCAGCGTCAGACGCTGGAGCGCGACAAGGCGCAGTTGGAGGTCATCCGGCGCCAGGCGCAGCAACCGGGCCACACTCCCGAGCAATACGTCCAGGCATCGCAGCTCAAACGGCGGGACGCGGACGCACTGCGGATGCAGGCCCGGCGCGCTCAGGAGGCCGGACGGATTGATGAAGCCGAAAAACTCGTCAAGCAAGCCGACAAAGCCGAGGGACTCGCCGATGACCTTGCCCAACACGCGGAACGTCTCAAAAAGAATCCGCCGCTGACTCTGCAGCAGCGGGAACAGCAGGTTGAGCAGGCCCGCAGGCAGTGGACGCTCGAAGCGTGCAAGGCGTTCCCTGAGTTTGCAAAAGAGGGCAGCCGAATCCAGCAGGTGGTCGCGCAGCATTTGAACGCGCTGGCCAAGTCTGATCCGCAATTGCTGGTGCATCCATCGTTGATCTATCACCTGGGCCGGCTGGCGGACGCGCAAATCAAACTTGCCGATTCGCAGGCTGTCGCCGCTCGTGTGCCGGAATTGGAGAAGGAAACGGGGAAACTCCGCAGTCGAATTAAGGAACTGGAAGCCGAGACATCTCCGGCGGCTAACGGCGCCGTAGCCCGGCTGGGCGTTAAGCCTGCCGATGACTATGGTTCGTTGCGCCGGGATGCCGCTGATTTGCGCGGCGATGGCTGGCTACAGTAATAAGATAGTCAGTAGTCAGTAGTCGGCAGTCAGTAGCATCATTCGATGCCGGGCTGCTAAAAACTACGGACGACGGACTAAGAACTAAAACTAACATTATGGCATTTCAAACAACTCAGACAGATGGTTTTAGTAATAGGGTATTGTCCTATTACAACAAGCAGCTGCTTCAGGCGATTGCGCTGAACTTGCGGCTTTCGAATTACGCGCGGCAACAGGCTGTGCCGAAATCAACGGGTTTCAACGGTATCCGCTTCTTTCGTCCTCGCCGGGCTTCGCGCGCGGGTGTGGGCGCATTGGCGGAGGGAACCGTGCCCACAAACCTGAACGACGTCAATGTCGGTTACATTGACATCAAGCTGTTGCAACGCGGCTCACTCTCGAAGATCTCGGACATTGTCACAGCGACGGACTTGCTCGATACGCTCGATGTGTATTCCAAGACGCTCGGGGCGGATGCGGCGCTGGACCTGGAATCGGTCAATTGGCACGCGATTTGTTCGCTGGCGGGCACGGCGGACGCCGATGGCACGGCCAATCCGATCCCGGCCGGGCAAAAGACGCTCAATAACTCGAACACGATGTTTGAGCGGTTCGCGGGTGTGACGCAAACGGGCAACAGCCAGAACGATTACAATACGTTCCGGGCCAATGCGGTTTCACAAGGCAAAATCACGCGTCCGGTCCATCTGGGCGCCATTACGCAGCTCAAGATCAATGGCGTGCCGATGATCAATGGCAAATATGTGGTGGTCATTCCTTCGCCGGTGCTGTTTGACCTGCGGCAGGACACGACCTGGACGAATACGGCGCAGTTTAATCCCGATCAGTTGCTCTGGAAATGGGCGCAGTTCGAGTTGGACGGCGGCGTGTTTGTGGAGGCGATGCGGCCTGATTTGCTGTTCACGGAGGACGCTTCGCAGGCGGCCAACGTGGGTTACGGGGTGCATTCGCCCAACGTCTCGAACACACCCAGCGCGGAGAGCGCAGGGGCGATCTTCTCGACGCTTTATCTGGGCGAAGATGCCTTTGGCATTCCCAAGATGATTGGGGACGCGGGGAGCGACCCGGCCACGCCGGCGCTGAAGATCGTGAAGAATCCGGACAGCGGGAATCCGCTTGGCCAGTTCATTTTCGTGGGCTGGAAATCGTTCTACATGAGCGCGCTGTTGTGGACGAATGAAACGACGGATGTGCCGCATTGTGTGCAGCTGCGCACAAGAACGACGTTCTTTTGAACCTGGTTAAAAAGTTAAAAGGGTTAAAAAAGTTAAATCGTTAAAAAGGGCCGGGAGGGCTGAAACCTTCCCGGCCAAAAGAAAGACAAAGTGAAAATGAAAATGAATAAGACATTTGCAGGGGAGATTCTGGGTGGCTTCCTCGCGGTCGCGGGCTGGCAGCAGAGCCGCGCGCGTGAGCACGCGGGAATGACTGTGGCGGGTGGTGAGCAAGCGGTGGGTTGCTTGGCGAGGGTGGTGGGCGCTTTTGTGAGGGGCTGCATGGGTCGCTCCCTCACGGTCGCGGCTCTGTTGGTCGCGGCAATCACAGGCGGGACGCCTGTGCCACTATTGGCGCAGGTGGCGCCTCCGCCGGGCGGTTACACGTCGTTTGGGACGGGGTGCACGAAGCTTGGGACTACGAACGTTTATGCGGTCATCTCCCAGGAATCGGCAAATAACGGGACGCCGAACGTGACGTATGTCAATGCGACGTCGGACACGGCGGCAACGGTGGTGCAATTCTGGCAGATCACCAATTACGTGGATTGCGTGAGCAATAATGCGCAGGTGCTGTACTTCAACGGCACGAACACTGCGACGGGCAACCTCAACACTAACCTGTTGATGACCGTCAATGCGGTGTTTTGTTTGCATCATGTGGCGAATGATACCTACGAGTATCTGACGCAATCGAACGTGCTGATTCAGGGCGAGATATTCACGACGAATACGTACACGACATCGGCGGGTGTGGGCGGCGGCACGGTAACGAATACCGTCATCACGCCGCAAGGCTATATCGGGTTGCGGTATGCGCCGGTCAATGCGGTGCAGAACGGTGATCGGCTGTATTTGTGTTCGCCGGGTGGGACGATTCCGGTGGGCAGCGCGACGGTGACGGTCGGGCCCGCGGGAACGGTGTATTCCGGGCAGAAGGGGTTGCCGTTGATGTTGTCACTGACGGGGACGACGACTACGAGCATTAATTCGGTGAGCGCGACGTATCAGTAGGTTTTTCCCCAAAGCGGCTAACGCCGCTTATGGTTCCAACGGGGGCGTTGGTTTCGTGGTGGTTTCCAACGCTCCCGGTTTGAGGAGTGATTAATTTTGAGTTTTGAATTTTGAGTTAAGCAAAAAGGAACCCGCCTTCGTCCAGCTCCGAGCGGGACTACGGCGCGGCACAAGTGAAAGGACCAATATGAAAGCTGATAGTGCAAATGGACCGGGTTTGGTTGTGGCGTTGGGCGCGCCGGGGCAGAACGGAGAGATGTCGCCGGGTGACCCGAATGCCGAATCCCAGGCGAACAACGTGGATACGGTGCCGCTGGACACTCTGGCGATGCCGGATGACCAGGAACAAATGCAGCCGCCGGAAGTGGGCGACGTGGTCAATTATCAGGTGACGGGCAAGGTCGTGGCCATTGAAGGAAATATGGCCAAGGTGGAACGGCAGAGCATTAATGGTCAGGATTTGCCGGATGCGCCGGATGAAACTGATGATCAGGATGCCAACCCGCAGGATGCCAATAATGATGATGAACAGCAAGGGTTGCGCAGTTCGGCTGCGGGGATTGGGATGATGGTTGCCATTTTGTTTTTCGGGCTGATTGGACTGATCTGTCCGATCGGGGCTGAGGCCCAGAACGCGATGGTGGTTGGGAATGCGAGTTACACCAACATGCTTATTGCGGCTACGACGCCGGTAAAGCTGTATGCCGTGACTGGATATAACTCCGCCGGTTCGACGGAGTATATCCAGATTTTTCAAACGAACTCGGTGCCGGCGAGCGGGGCGGTGCCGACGTTCTCCATCCCGGTGGCGTCACAGCAATATTTTGATTTTGATTTCAGCTATTACGGGGCGGACCTGGATTCGGTGATTGTGTGCAGTTCGACTTCGCCGACGGCGCTGAGTCTGAGCGCGGTGAATTGTTCGATGCAGGCAATTATCAGGCACTGAGCCAATTAAAAAGGCAAAAGGAACCCGCCTTCATCCCGCTCCGAGCGGAACTACGGCGCGGCGCAGGCGAAAGGAAAAAGTTATGAAAGAACATTTTACTCGGTCGTTGGTGGGTCGCTCCGTCGCGGTCGCAGCTCTGTTGCTGCTCCCGTTGGCGGTGATGGCGGGGTGGCAGACGGGGCCTGGGGGAGCAAGTCTGGGCGGCGTGTCTGCCAGCGGGTACGTTCAGAATTTTAGCCAAGGACTGTACTTCTGGCTGAGCGCGCAGCAAGCGCTCCTCAACAACCCGACGGCGACGAACGGCCAGACCGTGCCAATTTTGGATTATTCGCCTAATAACTGGGGAGTCTCGAACGGCTGGTTTGCAGGGGCCGTGACGCTGGCGAGGGACGGAGTCAACGGCCTGCCGGCCTTCTCTTTCCCCGCAAGCACGGGACTAATGGTATCCAACCTATTTTGCGGGCTTACGAACGGGCCATTGCTGATTGAGATTACGTTTCGCGACGCTGGCGGTGATGCGCAGGGCCAGAATTTTATGCTGGCGGCGGGAGGGTTTGGATCCTCCGCACCGCGCAAAATGTTTTTCCGCGGGTGGGTGGACAACAGCGGCACCATGGTCAATGGGGAAGCGGGCGCCTATTCGGGCGGAGAGCTCGACTGGGGCATTAATGGCGCTGGAGGGGCTGTGACGGCGGGTGTGCAGCCTGCGCAGTTTTTGCCCGAGGTGGTGGTGTTAGGTTTCGATGGCTCGAATGCCTGGGAGACTTTGGACGGTCATCCCACGTACGACGATCGGATACAATCTGGGCCGGTGCACGTGGGGGCACTCGTCGGATGCACGAACCTCTACATTGGGAGCGATGTGACCGCCGGGAGCTATTTCAATGGGTTTATTTTCGATTTGCGAATTTACACGAATACCTCACCGGCGTTTGAGCGTTCCCTGGAAAATTATTGCTGCAACCAGATTCCGTTGCCGAGCAACGTGATGAACGTGGATGGGGACAGCATCTCGCAAGGAATCCATACGTGGACGCTGCTCGGGACATTGCAGCAAATTCTGGCGCCGTCGCTCCCGGGATGGGCGATTGACACGGAAGCATTTTCAGGCCGCAACACGACGCAAATGCTCACGAACTTGACGGTGTGGGCACCGTTCCGAGGGCAAGCGATCAATGCGGTCTGTCTGATGGGAAGTGTGAACGATTTTTCCCCGGGTAACTGGGTCGGGGCGAATGCGATTGCGTTGGGACAATCGAATCAGGTGGCGGCGACGGCGGCAAACATTACGAACTACGTGCTGACGTGTGTGAGCAATGGGATGGAAATCGCGGTTTGCACACTCCCATCGGTCTATTGGGAGACAAACTCGCTTCTGTATATGGGTTACGACTGGAGAAGCAATTTAAACCAGCGGATCAGGGCCGTGACTAATTTTGGGGCGGACGTGATTGATTATGCGGCGGATATACCCGCGATGGGCTCGAACTACGCATTTTTGGCGACGAACTGGGTTGCGGGCACGGCATTGTTCAACGTGGACCAGACGCATCCGACGTCGCTGGGGTACACGAACTTGGCCGCGGTGGCGTTGCCGGTCTGGCAGTACCTGGCTTACGGGCAAATGTGCGAAAGCGTGAATACTTCAGTTCCGCCGTTTTCGCTGACGCTGCCGTTGACGGATATCTACCAAGGGCACAGTTACTACAACTCAAACCAGACGTGGATGATTGTAAAATGAACTACCATTGCCGCTCTTCCCATTCTTCCGGCGATTTGGCTTCGTCGTGGATGAGGCGCCGCCACCAGGCCACGAGTATCTGCAAGAGCTTTTTCATTGATGAAATGGTAATCGCACTATGACCACTGAGCAACAGGAAATGGTAATCCGGCATGACCCGCCTACGCTCAGAAGCTACGGCGCGGCAGGCCCCAAAAGTGACCAGGAATCAAATGACGACCGAACAACAAGAGATGCTGATAAGGCATGACGAGCAGTTGAAGGCGCTGGCGAGTTTGCCGCAGGCGGTCAACGAGTTGACGGCGCAATTGCGGGTGGCGAATGCCCGGGCGACCACGTTGGCGGCGTGTATCGGATCGGGTTGCTCGGTTCTTGGGTGCGCGGGCACCTGGTTTGTGATGGCGCATTTTGCCAAATAATTCTATGCCAAATTTTCTCACAAAACTTCTGATAAATCTGGAACTCAAAAAAATAAAACGTATGAATCAAAATCAAATTGTAAACTTAATCGTGCCGGCGCTGGTGGCAGCGACGGCGGCAATGGCAAAGTCCTGGGGAATTGACCCGGCGAGTTGGCAGCAGGACCTCACTCTTTGGGCGAGCGGGATCATCGCGGCGGTGTTGCTGGTGTATAACCATGTGCGGCATGGGGACGGGACCTCAGGGACGGTCTCGAAAGTTGGGCTACTCGGGTGGCTCGCAGTGCTGGCGACGGTGGCTGGGCGCTCCCTCACGGTCGCGGCTCTGATGGGGGCGGCGGTCGGGCGCTTACTCACGTGCGCGGCTCTGATGGGAGGGGCGGCTCTGTTGAGCGGATGCAGTATCACGAAAATTGCGCAAAGCGGGGAGATAATCAGCGTCACTTCGCGGGGTCTGGGCGTCAATATCATGATGACGAGCGCGAGTACGACGTTGCCGGAAGTGCAGGCGGGTATCTTCAGCCAGAATGTGCAAATGATTCCCAGCTCTACAAACAGGTTGTACTCGCCGGACTTCGCGAGCGCGGCGACGGCTAACAGCGGCTATGACCCGTTTTCGATTGGCGGCAACGAAGCAACGGCGGCGGGGTTGAGCAGCATCTACGGCGCGGGCACGTCCAACGTGTGGGTGCAGCCACAGTTTCCGATGGGATGGCCGACCAATAGCTTACGCTAGGGTTGAGTTTTGAACTACGAATTTTGAGTTAACTCAAAGCTCAAAATTCAAAATTAAGGACTATGAATAACATCCACATCAAGAAATCGCATGATGGCGAGTTTACGGCGAAGGCGCGGGCGGCGGGGAAAACTCCCGAGGAGTTTGCCAGGTACGTGATGGCGCACCGGGACATTTTTCATCCGGACACGATTAAGCAGGCGAATTTCGCGTTGAATGCCTCCAAATGGAGGAAGGGTTGAAGCGTTGAAGTGTTAAAGCGTTAAAGCGGAAGAAACATGCCACTCTACGAGTATGAAGATCGGTTGACGGGGGAGCGTATCGAGCTTTTTAAGCCGGTGCGGGATCGGCATAACTGTCCGCCGAATTTGATGCCGGTGATTAGCCGGCCGGGGCGGCCGAGGATTGGGAAGGGGTTGCCGGATCCAAGCCATGCGGACCAGGCGGTTCCGCGGGCGCTCAGGGAAGAGGAGCAGCGGATTGGGACTTCCGAGCTGGCGCGGCAGAGCGGGTTTTCGGCGAGGCAATTGAAGAAAGTTTGGAATATAAAATGATCCGCCTTCGTCCCGCTCCGAGCGGGACTACGGCGCGGCAAAAGAATCGAGAATGAAAAAGATAGCTAAAATTAAAACGACCGAGATTCGGCAGGTTTTTACCCAGGATAGTGTCACGATCGAAGGGCCGGGCGATTTTGTTCGCTACACGCGGGAGCAGGTTGAGGCGTGGCTCGCCGGCATGAATGAGGCAAGACAGGCCAGCGATGGGCAGGCGGTCCGGGAAGAGATTGGCAGGACGGTGGCGGGTGGCAGGAAGGGTGGGCCGACGCGGAAATTGACGGCTGCGATGGTTGGTCGCTCCCTCACGGTCGCGGCTCTGTTTATGAGCCTCCTAATCCACCTCTGCGGGACTCCTACGCAGGCGTCTGAGATCATTCGGGGCTATTCGCCCTCCGACGGGCAACTGCTGTATGCGGCGGATTTGGATAACCTGGTGGATGAATCGGTGATTGGGGTGCAGTTCTACAATGATCACCAGGATACGCCGGTACTCGGGGCGGGGTATGAGTTTCTGGTGCTCAATCCGGCCACGGAGAGTTATTACACGATCAACGCGCAGCAGATGCTTTACGGCAATACCAATATTTTCCTGAATGTTGAGGCGGAAGCGGTGCCGGCTTATGGAACGCTGCTTTTCTATGATCCGACCAACAATTGGATTGGTTCAACGACAGTTTCAAATTTTCTGTGGAACTCGGCGTCAAACATTGACGTGGCGGGTTTGTCGTTTGCCAATACGAACAATGGCGGAGCAACGAATGCCTTTGTGCTGCCGCGCTGGCCGAACCCGATTTCGGGCTTGCCGCCCAATGGAACGAATTATCCGATGCATTTCCTGGTGTTTGATACGAATGGCATCCCGTATCGGCTCGGGCTCTCCAATGCGGAAAATGCGATGGCGTTTGATTTGGGGTCGAATTTCTCGCTGCCGTATGAGTATGTGCAGGAGTTTTATCCGTGGAGATATTATGGGACCAACACAGCCTCGCCTTATACGAATGCGTTTGGGTGGCCAACCAACTTTCCGATCACGGCGTATCTTCAGACGAATGGCGTGGGGACGAACCTGCCGACGTTGACGGACACGGATACGGTGCCGGTGAATGCCTGGCAGCAAGGCGTTGTTGGCGTCGGCCCGACAAACACGAGCGCAACGCTATATTCGATCTATGAGTATTTGACGAATAAGAACGCGCTGCCGCCGTACACGATTGCGCGGGCGCAGTTTAGCGGGATTTTGCCCACGGGCGTAAGCCAGCCGGTGAGCACTGGCTGGGCGGTGACCAATATGAGCGCCACGAGCGGGATCATTACGAATTGCGCGTTTGCCACGGGCTGGACGAATCCGCAGCCGGTTTCGTTTCAGTGGACGCAGGCGCAGCCGTACACGCCAAACGTGATCAGCAACACGCTTTATTGGGCGCAGCAGACGAATGCGGCGGTGTTGTCGTTTCAGATTTTCACGAATTACAGCAGCGCATTGATGCGGACAAACCCGGTCCTGGGGGCCAATGGATATATCACGGGCTACGCAACGCTGCTTTGGCTGACCAATTATACGACGGTGAACTGTTCGGTGATTCAGGATTGCAATGGCACGACGGTAGAGCCGACTTACTACACGGCATACTTCGCCACGCCATCGCAGTTCCCGTATTATTATATTGCGGGGAGCGGGCTGCAGAGCGGCCAGAATGGGACGATCAGCATCGCCCTGGCCAATTTTGGGCCGATCAATCTTTACAGCACGAATGGAGTGGCGTTTGAGGCATCGCTGAACGGCGGCGCGACGGCGTCGGCGTTGGTGGAATTGATGGTGTTTCCGGAATGAAAAAGGTCCGCAGTCCACGGTCCCGAGTCCACAGTCGCGGCACTCGCCCGGCCCGATGGCATAGGACCGGGGACACGGGACTCAGGACTCAGGACTAATATATGACTCTGACCGATATGGCCAATCACATCTGCACCCAGGTGGGGATGACGGATACGGATGATGTTTCGGCGGCGATGATGTTTTTGCAGCGGCGGCTGGAGATGATCTGGAACTCGCAGCTTTGGCGGGATTCGCTGGTTGAAGCAACGCTCACGGCGAATCCGGATGGATCCACGACGCTGGAGGATACGGTCTGGCTGCCGGGCACCGGCATTCTTTTGTTGCCTTCAGCCATCGAAAAGGTGATTGCGGCGCGGACGGATATTATCAAGCTGGAGGCGGCGTCACTGGAGAGTTATTACCGGACGGATTATGACTGGCTGGATTATCAGGGGACGCCTACGGATTTTCAGGTGCTTAGCCCGTGCGTTTGGCAGTTTTCCGCTCTGGCCACATTGGCGCTGGGAATTGCTAACGCGGCGGATGCGACGATCACCGCCAATGTTCGGACGGTGGACGCCAGCGGGGTGAGTTGCGCGCTCAATTCTATTGCGCTGGCGAATCCGCAATCGGCGACGTTCCAGGCGGAGCGGGTGGATACGATTTCGTTGTCGGCGCCGCAGGGGAATGTGACGCTTGTGGAGCTGGCTGCGGTGAGTGTGGCGGGAATTACGTACACGGGTTCGCCGCAGCCGACGGCCACGATAAATGTGACCGAGGGCCAAATGTATCAAATCACTCCGGGCGCGAATGAAAATGGCGTTACGCTGGTCAATGGGACGCAAACAATGGCGTTGCAAACCGGCGTCATGGTGACCGTGACGGCGCAGGGCAGTAACCTTGCCTTCCAATATCCGAACCTGGTCCCGGCCGGGGCGAAGTACGGGGCGTTGAGCGGTGAATACGCGCAATACGAGTTATCCGGCCTGAGTTCCGTCCTTACATATAATCTGCTTTGGGGTGCTAATGACGCGGTTGTCCAATACACGTCGGGCAACTTCATCGAAAGTCCTGGCGCCGGCCAGGTATCTCAGATTTCCGGTGTCAATGAGAATGGCAACGCTTACATAATTCTGGAATCCACCCAGGGAGCGGTTCCGGTCACCGCCCAACTGTATGTGGCCCCTGGAGCGTCGCTGACGGCAACAATTAACGAGGCAAGCACGCTTGAAACCATCCTTGCCGGCGCGAACGTCGCTCCTTTGCATCCACGGATACGGCTGACGCAAATTCCGAATGTGGCGACGAACCTGCGTGTGTTGGGCAAGAAGAAATGTCCGATCCTGGGCGCTTATGACGCGGCGCCGATTACGAATGTCGAGCCGTCGTTGATGGCGTTTGCGCGGGGGGATTTGCTGTTGCGTCAGCGGCAGTTTGGCAAAGCGGCATTGGCGCAGCAGGAGGGAGCGACCTTGCTCAAGGAATTGGCCAATGATGAGGCGATACAGCAGGCGGGGAATTTCCGGATTGACCCGGATAATGGGTTTGGGAACGACTCGTTGTTTTGGACGCAGCCCAACTCTCTCAACCCCTTGGGCTGAGAGAGAGTTTTGAATTATGAATTATGAAGTTTGAATTAACTCAAAACCCAAAACTCAAAACTCAAAATTAAAGAATCATGGCAATAGACAGTTCAATGCTTCAGCTCTATGGGAAGCCGATCTTCACCATAGATGGCACGGACGATGATTTGCAGTTCGAGCAGGTGATTGATTTCTCGGGTGGCGAGAACGATTACGTGCGCTCGACGCTCATCGCCCAAAATCAGTGCCAGAAGCTGGTCAACGTCATTGTGCGGGACAATTACGAGGCCTGGACCAGGCCGGGGGCGGACCCGTATGCGGCGCAGATTTCGGCCAATCCTGTGGAGTCATTGACGTATTTTGACACGCCGGCGAACAAGTTTTTGCTGGCGGTTTGCGATGGAAAATTGGAGGCGTGTGCGGGGCAAAATCAGGCGTGGGAATCGGCGTTCACGTCGTCAACGACGATTGGCGGGGTTGCCAACGCGTGTGAGAACGGAGCCACCAGTTATACGGCGGCAAATACAGACATCCTGGTGGAGATCGAGCAGGGGGTTGACGTGGTGCTGATTTCGGACGGGGTCAACGCGATGGCGATGCTGGACGGCGATCTGAATCTTGGAACGTGCAACACGACTTCAACCGATCCGCCGGTGGGGGCGAATATTCTTTGTTATGCCGCAGGCCGGATGTTTGCGGCGGGGTTTTCGGGGATCGGCGGGAGTGCGGTGCCGCGGGACACGATCGCGTACAGCAACCTGCTTTCGTTTGGGGACGGGCAATGGAACAATACGACGCAGAGTTTTCGGGTTGGGGCCGGGGATGGTGACCCGATTATGGCGCTTTATCCGATGCAGGCGAATACGTTGGCGGTGTTGAAGGCCAATAGCATTTGGCTGGTCAATGTCAGTCCATCCGGGACGAGCCTGCCGGACTCGGATGCGAATTGGCAGGCGTCGAGCCTTATTGAATCGGTCGGTTTTGGGGTGGGATGCGTCGGCAAACGGGCGTTGTGCGGGATGGGAAATGACGTGTTTTTCATGGCGGCGGACGGTGTGCGCACGATTCAGCGAATGCAGGCGGCCGCCGGGCAATGGCAGCTTTCGGCGCCGATTTCGTTGCCGGTGCAGCAGTACATCGAGCAAATCAACCCGGCGTATCAGCAGAACATTGTGGGATGGAGCTACAAAGAATTTGTGTTTTTCGCCATCCCTCTCGGAGTGAGCGCGGTGAACAACGCCGTGCTGGTTTATAATACGCGGCTGGGTTCGTGGATGGGTTGCTGGACGAACTGGACGCCAACGGCCGGCGTGACAACGCGGTTTAATGCCGTCGAGCAAATGATGTTCGGCGACAGCAACGGCTATGTGAACTATTGGAAGGACGCGGCTTCGAACACGGAGCCGACGACTTACACGGACAACAGCGTGAACATTCCGACGACGATTTGGACGCGGTCGTTCCAGTTTCTCCAGGCGGTCAATGACAAGTTTCCCTATAACTGCACGTTGCGGTTTACGGCGGGGACGGCAACGGTGTCAGTTTCGGCGGTGACCGACCTGGCGACGACGATTTCGTGGCAATCGAATTTGGCGGCGGTGGGCGACATCCTGGGTGTGGGCCATCTGGGGCCGTTTCAATTGGCGACGGTGAAGCCGACGAAAGTGGAGAAATCGCTGCGGTCCATCCCGGCGTTTAACGAGATGTATTTGAGTATTTCGACGGCCAGCGGGTATGTGCAATTGCGGAATATCACCGTGGCGGCGTTTTTGAAGGCGTTGGATAACTAGGAATTGGATGAGTGGATTTATGGATAACTGGATAAATGCGGAGGACACGCCTCGCCGCGAACGACTGGGGCGCGACCTTCAGGTCGCTTCATCGTCGCTTCCCAAACCGAGCTTGGAATCGCTCCGCCATCTCCGCCATTCAGCGGCGCCGACTGAGCGCCGTGGGCGCGACATATCTCTAGTCAATCGCTTTCCCGAATCGTCAAGCCCCATCGGGGCGGCATACTCCCGCGATGTCGCTCCCGACGGAGCTGGATATTTTCTCGGTCATGATTTCGACAAAATTGCGGCGCCTGCGGCGCTCAAAATCCGTGCGCTTGCCGTGGTGAATTTCTTCCTCTCACATCGCGGCCGCTGCTTCAACGGCTGGACCGAATTGAAAATCTCTCAGTATGTCCTTTGGCACCTCCTGAATGGCACCGTCTTCGTCGCGTCCGAACCGCCATTTGAAGTTGCGCTTGCCGTCATCGCATGGCCCGGAAACGCCGATGCCATGCAGGCCCTCGCACATTACAAAATGCCGCAATTTGTCTGGCAGGAACTCCCAAAGAACGGCGATTCAATTTTAATCGCCGATGTTGCCGGCGACCGCAAGTTAATGCCGGAAATTTTGAAACAGGTTCATGGCGCATGGCCGGATTCGCCTCGGAAAAGACTGTTCACCTATCGGAGAGCCAAACTCGTCGAATTGAGTTGGACCACTATCCTTAGGTTCAGCCGCTCAAACGAATTTGGACGATTCCATGCGTAGGAGTCGAGGTCACGAGACTCTGACTAAACAATCCGCAATCCGCAATCCGCAATTGGCCACTTCCGACCTCTTACCTCTGACCGTTCAACCATTCAACTGATTTAACCATTCCATGGCCTCAAGCCCAAACATCCCAGACCCTAACCAGGCCGCCATTGCCGGCGCTTTGGCCAGCGCGGGAACATTTCCATTCCAGCAATACATTGATTATCTGGCGCAGACCGGCGGCGCCGGGTCCTTGCAGACCGCCACCGGCCCCGCGACTTACGACTTCTCCGGCCTGGGGAACGCGCAACAGAACGCCGCTCTTTCGCAGGTGATGCTTCCGGCGGAATTGCAAATCCAGCAGCAATACGGCCCGCAATACATCGCGCAATCGCTCGCCAATTTGCAGCAGGCCAATCCTGCCGCCGTGGCCGCCCGGCAGCAGGAAGGGCAACAAATCATTTCCGACGCCCAAAATCCGCCCAATCGGCCCATGGCGACGGATTTGCAAAATCAGATTCTCGCCCTCACAGGCATGGGTAGCGGTTTGACCACCGGCCCAAACAGCGAGACCGAAGCCGTGCAACAAGGCGTGCGCGGGAACCAGGTTGCCAACGGCATTTTCCTGGGCAACGCGCCGGCGTCCCAGGAGG
This sequence comes from Verrucomicrobiia bacterium, assembly GCA_030038175.1. GTDB lineage: Bacteria > Verrucomicrobiota > Verrucomicrobiia > Limisphaerales > UBA11358 > UBA11358. The sequence continues at coordinate 6,116 of JASHPN010000255.1, read as the reverse complement.
CATCGGCCGTGGTGAACGCCGGCGACCAACAGCAACAGCAACGGCAACAGCAGGCCCTGAACTTTTTGACCGGCGGCGTTTCGCCCGAGGACGTCACCTACCGCCGCGTGCAGCAATCCCTCTCGAACCTTGGCAATTTCATCAATGGCCAGACCCCGGAAGCCCAATTTCAATCGCTCTCCGGCGCGTCGCAGGGCGCGGCCCCGTTCAATACGGCGGGTGTGCAAGGGGCGAGCCAGAATTCGAACGCCGCTCTGGAGGGCATGCAAAACGCGGCGCAGATATACAGCGGCAACGTCAATTGGGCCGCGCAACAAGCCAACCCGTGGACCGTTGGCCTGTCATCGCTCGGCAACAGCGCGAGCATTCTCAAAAACAGCGGGGCATTGGGAAGCTTGTTCGGATCACCAACGCCGCAACCGAATTACGCCGCCGGTGTGCTCGCAAGCCAGATCGGAATAAACAACGCCGTGCAGCCGCAGGTCACCGATCCCGGCACCGGCCTGACCGACCTCCCCAACATCGCAACCGGAGCAGCATGAGTGCTATCGCATCCAAGTGCCCTGAAGGGGTACAGGAAATTAGCCAGGGGTCGAGCGCGAGCAACGCGAGCGCGACCACCCCTGGTAATCGCACAGAAAGCACACCGCTGACTGCGAAGCCGCGCGGGAGCGCGAATCTGATGCCCGGCCCATTTCAAAACGTCCTTTCTCTATTTTCTATCCTCGATTTTCCACCTTCTTTGCACAATGCGCCATCCTCCACCCTCCATCCTCCATCCTCGCCGCGCATTGATGCCCTCCAGGCCGCCATCGAACGCCTGCCCCAGGTCGCGCTTCCCCTCACGCACCGTTTCACCCCCGGCATGTACATCCGCACCATTCAAATGCCCAAAGGCGCGATTGTCGTAAGCAAAATTCATCGCACCCAACATCCCTTTGTCATCACCAAAGGCCGTTGCGCCGTCTGGGACGCCCAAAACGGCGTCCATGAACTTTGCGCCGGCCACATCGGCATCACGATGCCCGGCACCCGGCGCATCCTCTACATCCACGAAGACACCGAGTGGACCACCTTCCACGCCTCCGACAAAACCACCCCCGAAGCAGTCGAGGCCGACATTATCGAACCCCACGACTTCGACCGCAAACAAGCCCTTAAGGATTTCGGATTGGCGATTGGGGAGCGCACGCGCCCCGCGTGCTGCGAGCGCGCCCCCGCGCGAGCAAATCCTGAAACCATCAACCCTCAACTCTCAACCCATCACTAACCATGAGTTTCGCCACCACAGCAGCAATCGTCGGCACCGTCGGCGCCGTCGGCGGTCTTGCCTCCACCGCTTACGGCCTGGCCGGCGGCAACCAACCCCAATACCCAAACGAAGCCGCCTCCTCCGCGGAAATGGCGCAGACCAACGCCGCGTTGCTCCCGCTCCAGCGCGGCATGCAGGCCGCCGCCACTACCGGCGGCCAATACACCTTCAGCCTCCCGCAAGGCGCCTCGCCCGCCAGCTTGGGCATTCAAACCACCGGCCAGGGATGGTACGACGCCAATGGCAACCTCATTTCCACCGATCCCAACTATACCTCCTCGCCCGAATACCGTGTGCAGAACCTCTTCGGATCGTTTCTTAGTGGAACAGGCGTCCCGCCTGTTCAGCCCCAATTAACCTGGAATCCCGGCTCAGCCACCATCAACGGCATGCCCATCACCCAAAACAGCGATGGCTCATACACCATTGATTTCAACGGCTACGGCACCGCCCAGGCCGAGGCCCAGCAAGCACAGCAAAGCGCCGCCAGCCAGCTCGCGCTCGAACAACAATACGCCCCGCAATTTATCGCCCAGGCATTGCAGGAAGAGCAACAGGCCGACCCCGAAAGTGCCGCCGCGCGCCAGGAAATGGGGAACCTCGTTCAGCAACAACAAAACGCCCCGTTGAACGAGCCGGTTTCTACCCTGCTCAACCAGCAAATCCAGGACACCCTCAATGCCGCGAACAACAACACGCTCACCTCCACCGACACCTCGCGCCTCAACGCCGCCATCAACGACGCGCTCAGCAGCCGCGGCGAATCCGGTGCAACCAGTGCAACCGGTGCCCTTGACGCGAGTCAACCGTTGACGACTGGCTTTCCCGGCGAACAACGCCAGGCCCAGGCCGCGCAATCCGCGCTGGGATTCTTGCAAAGCGGTTCCGATCCCGAGGACATCACCTATCGCCGCGTCCAGCAGAACCTGGCCAACCTCGCCGCCGAAGCCAGCGGCCAGACGCCGAGCAGCCAGTTTTCGTCCCTGACCGGCGCGCAAAACGGCCCCGCGCCCATGTCCACCGCGCCCGCGCTTCCCCTTATGCAGGACCAGGGCCCGCAAGCCCAACAAATCGGCCTGCAAAACTGGCAGACCCAAATGGAAAACGCGAACCAGCAAGTCAACCCCTGGATGACCGGCCTGACCGGCCTGCTGAAAGTTGGCAGCGCCCTAAGCCCGAATCCGACGCTTTTAACCCCGTCAAACCCAGCGTCATGACAATGAAATCAAGCCCCAAATTCCAAGCGCCAATACCCAGAGAAGTTCCAAGGTCCAATTTTTGGGATTTGATTATTGGGTATTCTCTGGGGCTTGGGATTTGGAGTTTCGATTTGGTCCCGCCATGCCCCAAATCATCCTCATTCTCATCATCCTCGAAATGAAAATTAACTCAAAACTCAAAACTCAAACCTCATAATTCAATGAACATCGCTTCCGCCAAACTACTTGAAGACTCACTTGGCCAGTTGGCCGACAACTTCTATCGCAACCGCGCCCTCCAGGCCACGATGCAGGAAGAAGCCCAACGCAACGCCATCGAACAATCCTTCCGCCAGGCCCAAATGCAACATTACAACGAGCTCGAAGACCGCCAACAGGACTTCTTTAACCGCCAACAGCAGGCGGCGTCGGACCGGGCTGCTCTGGAGGCGCAGAATTTACAGCAACGGCTTGGCCAACAGGGGATGATCCAAAAGCAGGCCCTCCTCAAAACGGTGATGGGCCTGAACGCCACCGGCCAACTCACCGACGACGCCCGCAAAAAAGTCAACGATTGGCTCAACTCCGACCCGGACTTGAGCAAAACCGGCATGCAATTGCAGCCCGCGCCCAATCCCTCCAAAGACCCCGGCCAAAAACAAAGCGCCCTCGTCCAGGCCGTCTCGATGATTCGGCAATTGCGCGACCAGGCTGCCAGCACCGCCGACGCCGCCACGGCCGCCCAACTCATCAAAGCCGCCGACGATCTGGAAGACAACCTCCCTGCCCACTTGAAAGAAATTCCTCAAACTCGAATTTCACAGAGCCGCGACGAACAGAGCCGTCCCGCACAGCAGGATGACGGAGCGTCCAACCCAGTGCCAATTGCCAACCCCACAACCACACTTCCAGCAATCGCCCCTGCAGGCCCGGCCGCCGCCGCGCTGGCGAGGCCTGGCGCGCTGCGGGTGCCCTCACCGGGTGCCATCCCCCAACAGAGCCGCGACCGTGAGGGAGCGACCAATCCCGCAACCAACGCCGTCCGGCAGTCCATTTCCAAACCAGTACCAAACGCCCCGAGCCCCACACCAAACGATAATTTTCAAAACACGAACGGCATTCCGACCAATCCACAACCCGTATTCCCATCACCCCCGCAATCTCACATCTCATTCCTCCAGGCAGCCCCGTCCTTTGCCCCTTTTTTCGACGCCATGTATGGGGAAGGAAGTTCATCTCAGTTTCTCAATCCGCCGCCAGTCCCCGGATAGTCAGAGCGCTTCCCGAAAAATTCCAATGACCACTTCTGTCCCTTGCGTCCTTTGCGTGAGAAAGTCAATAGTATGGTTAAGTTCCAAAAAGTTCCAATTCACCCGGTTGAGAACGCATCTCTATTCTGCGCATCTTGTCATCGGCATGAACGATACGCCAAATACGTCCGCTCCGCCCGATTCCGCCAGTGGCGAACAGAGCCGCGACCGCCTGCCTTGCCGTAGCTTCCGAGCGAAGGCAGGTGAGCAAGCGACCAACAAACACAGCCAACACGGCCAAAATCCAAATAATCTAGAAATCCATCCGTGCCACCAATCCACCAATCCAATAATCCAATAATCCATCAACCCACATGACTACCCCCCAGGCCAAATTCACCATAGACCAAATCCTCAAATCCGAGGCCCAAAAAGAAATCTCAGCCCAACTCAAAGCCGACTGGCTGCAAAAATTCAACCGCGCCACAAATCCGCCCGCCGAATTGGCTCATGTCACGCTGCCGCCATGCGAACCCGTCATCGGCAAATGGTTCAAACAAGGCGACCTCGGTTTTATTTGCGGCCCACGCGGTTTGGGCAAAACCTGGCTCGCCATGCTCCTGGCTCGCAAATGCGCCGAAGGCTCAAACACCACCGGTCTGTCCGAATGGAACATCCCATCCTCCCGGCGCGTCCTCTATGTGGACGGCGAAATGTCCATGGACGCCATCCGCGAGCGCGACCATGCTCTGGCCACCGGTCCCTCGGAAAACATCTTGTACCTCCAGCACGAGGCCCTTTTCCATCTCACCGGCGCTGTCCTGAATCTTGCCGAACCCGAAGCCCAGGCCGCCCTCCTGGAAAAATGCAAAAACGACAAAATTGACATCCTCTTCCTCGACAACCTCTCATGCCTGTTTTCCGGAATGCGCGAAAATCATGCCGACGCCTGGGAATGCGTATTGCCTTGGCTGCTTGACTTGCGCCGCAATCGAATCGCCGTGGTCTTCATCGCCCATTGCGGCCGCAACGGCCAAATGCGCGGCACTTCGCGCCGTGAAGACGCCGCATTCTGGATCATCAATCTGTCCGAATTGAAAGAGGCCGCCGAAGACGGCCCCGGCGCGAAATTCGTCTCTCGTTTCGCCAAAAGCCGCAACACCAGCGTCACCGATTGTCCCCCGCTCGAATGGCGCTTCGTCCGAAACCCCGGCGAACCCAAGGCGCAGGTCACCTGCAAAAAAAATTCCGCGATTGAAATATTCCGCAAATGCATCGAAGACGGCTTGGTAACCGCCACCGAAATCGCCGAAGCCATGTCCCTTTCACGCGGCCACGTATCCAAGTATGCCGCGCGCGCAATTAAAGAAGGCTGGCTCCGCAAAAAAGGCCGCAACTACGCCCCGGCCGGCGAAAACCCTCCCGCCAACCAAAAAATCAAATCATCCGCCGCCAAACTCAAACTGAAATAAAATCCTTTCGAGGCAGGGACGCTGCGCCGCGGCGTCCCAGCCCGTATAGCGGGCGGAAATGGATCCATTCTCCATCATCTATGGACTCTCAACACTCAACCAAAGACTATCAAACAACCGTGACCGTTTCTCTCGTCCAACGCATTGCCGAATACCTCGCCATGGGCTTCCCACTGCGCCTTGCGCTCGCCAAAGACAAAGTGGCCGCCGAGGAATACGAACTCGAACTGCGCCGCCGGCCTGAACTGGCAAAGCTCGAAGACGCGGCCAAAGCGGATTTTCTGAAAGATTCAATCAACACCCTTCTCGATGCCGACGACCCGTCTCAAAACATTCGCTGGCTCCTCGAGCGTCTCTATCCGGAAATCTTCAATCGCGGCCCCCAAAGCCCCGCGCCCAAAGCCCAGCCCACCGTCGTCGGCATGACCGAAGAAGAACTCCATTACCTCCAGCAAGAAGCCCTAAAACTCTAACCATCAGAGCCGCGCGCGCCTGCCGCGCCATAGTCCCGCTCCGAGCGCGACGACGGCGGATAAGCAAGCGACCAACCGAAAAGCAACATGTGAGACTCCGCAATAAATGATGCGTCCAATCCGCCCGATACGTCCAAAAGAATTCCGCCCCTTTTTCCTTTCTACCTTTTAATTTTCACTTGATATGAACCCCTCCCCCCGCCTTTCGCCCGACGTTTTCGCCGCCCAGATGCTTCGCATGAACCTCTACCCAAAACAACGCGACGTCCTGCGCGCCCTGGCTCCCGCAGGCTCCGCCGTCTCGCTCCGTTCCTGCAACGAAGGCGGCAAAACTAAAGTCGTCATCTGCGCCGCCATCCTCTGGCATCTCGCGATGTTTCCGCGCGGACCCGTCATCACCACCAGCGGCA
>JASHPN010000254.1 GCA_030038175.1 Verrucomicrobiia bacterium | reverse complement strand
ATGGCCGTGCCGGCTTGCAATTTCGCGCTCAATTCCCCATCCACGGCGCCATCCACAATGGCGTTAATATCCATGTGCGACGCGATATGCGGCGCGAGTTCGTTCCGTTTGCCCGCCAGAATATTCACCACCCCGCCGGGCAAATCGCTCGTCGCGAGGATTTCCGCAAACGTCAGCAAAGGAAGCGGAAATTTTTCCGAGGCGATGACAATCGCCGCGTTGCCGCTGAGGATCACCGGCGCAAGGAGCGAAACCGGCGCGAGCAACGACGGCTCATCCGGCGCGAGCGCCACCACGACGCCCGTCGGTTCCGGGACCGTAAAATTGAAATGCGGCGATGCTACCGGATTCACGCTCCCAAAAACCTGCTGATATTTGTCCGTCCAACCCGCAAAATGCACCAGCCGGTCAATCGCCGCGGTCACCTCGCGTTTTGCCTTTGCGGCGCTGGCATTGGTTGAACGCACGATTTCATTCGCCAATTCGTCCGCGCGGTTTTGCAGCATCTCGGCGGCGCGATAAAGAATCTGGCCCCGATTATACGCGCTGGCTTTGTTCCAGCCGTCGAAGGCCCCCCGTGCCGCGGCCACCGCGTCCCGAAAATCCTTGCGCGAAGCGTATGAAAAATTATCGAGACGTTCGCCCTCGGCGGACTTCGCCGGAAGATAACGCCCGCTTTCGCTGCGGGGAAACTTGCCCCCGATAAAGAGTTTGTAGGTTTTCCGGATGTCGAGTCGTGTGCTCATGGAACTATTTCGCTTTCGCCGGCCAAAAAATCTGGGAAATCCCGAAGATCGTCAGCGCCACGCCGGCGATATAAAAATACGTCGAGCGGTTGGTCGGCGCCCCGGTGAATACCTGCTGCACCTGCGAGCCGATGGATTCAGCCATTCCATGCGCGCGCACCAGGAGGATAATGCCGGTAATCAGACAAATGATTCCAATGATTCGTTGCACGTTTTGCATAAGTGATTAGTTGTTCTTTAGCCAATATGGCAATACGCTCCCAGCCCCTGCAAGCCGCCTTCGCGGCCAAATCCGCTTTCCTTGTATCCGCCAAAGGGGCTTGTGGGATCAAATTTGTTATAAGTATTTGCCCAGACCACGCCGGCGCGCACTTTAGACGCCATCTTGAATATCTTGCTCCCTTTGTCCGTCCAAATCCCGGCGCTGAGACCATAGGGAATATTATTGGCGCGCTCAAAAGCTTCCTCGGGCGTCCGGAATGTCATCACGCTCAGCACCGGCCCGAAAATTTCCTCCTGCGCCACGCGATTGGCCATCGTCACGCCGGTCAAAAATGTCGGGGGAAACCAATATCCCCGGGCCGGCAGCGCACACGGCGATTGCGTCAAATGGGCGCCTTCATCCACGCCGCTCTGTACGAGCATCCTGATTTTTTCCAATTGCGGCTTCGAATTGATGGCCCCGATATCCGTGTTCTTGTCCAATGGATTGCCCACGCGCAGCGTCCCGATGCGATCGCGCAGTTTCCGGATCACCGTGCCATAAATCCCTTCCTGAACAAACAACCGCGAACCGGCGCAGCAAACATGTCCCTGGTTGAAATAGATGCCCGCGATAACGCCTTCTATGGCCTGGTCAATCGGCGCGTCTTCAAACAGAATATTCGCCGCCTTGCCGCCGAGTTCCAGCGTAAGTTTCTTGCCTGTCCCGGCGAGTGCCTGGGCGATGCGCTTGCCCACTTCCGTGCTTCCGGTAAACGCAATTTTGTCCACTCCCGGATGGTTCACCAGCGCCGCGCCGGTTTCTCCCGCACCGGTCACGATGTTTACCACGCCGGCCGGCAGGTCCGCCTCCTGGAAAATCTGTGCCAGTCGAAGAGCCGTGATGGATGTCGTTTCCGCCGGCTTCAAAACCACGGTATTGCCGCAGGCCAATGCCGGGGCGATTTTCCACGCCGCCATGAGCAGCGGAAAATTCCACGGAATGATTTGGCCGGCCACGCCCAGGGGCCGGGGATTTTTCCCGGGAAACGCGTACTTCAATTTGTCCGCCCAGCCCGCGTGATAAAAAAAGTGCGCGGCCACCAGCGGCAAATCCACGTCCCGGCTTTCCTTAATCGGCTTGCCGCCGTCAATCGTCTCCAGCACTGCCAGCTCCCGCGCCTTTTCCTGAATGATCCGCGCAACGCGGTAAAGATATTTCCCCCGTTCACGCCCCGGCATCCGGCCCCAGACTTTTTCATAAGCCGCGCGCGCCGCCTTCACCGCCTTGTCCACGTCCGCGCGATCCCCCTCCGCAATTTCCGTCAGTTTTTCCTCCGTAGCCGGGTTGATGGACGGAAAATATTTGCCCGAATGCGGCCGGGCGAATTTCCCGGCAATGAACAGCTCGTGTCGCGGAGCAATCACGTAATTCTTCGACTCCTCCGGCGCCGGCGCATAATCCCATTTGCTGTCGAAATTTAATCGGCGATTGCGCAGAGGAACCACCAGTTGCGATGTGCGGCTTGCCATTGCATTCTTTGTGACGGTTTTCAATGTCGCTTTCATTTTAGGGTAACGAAAAATAATCGGCGCCTTGATAATTCCCGTCCACCGTTTTGGCAATTTGCATCAACACGTCATTAAGCAGGCTGGTCGCCCCGAAACGAAATAATTCCGGCGTTAGCCAGTCTTCTCCCAGTGTTTCCTTCACCATCACCAAATACGCGAGCGCCTGTTTGGCCGTCCGAATGCCGCCGGCCGGTTTCATGCCGATGCGCATGCCTGTTGCGAAAAAATAATCCCGTATCGCTTCAAGCATCACGAGCGTTACCGGCATCGTTGCCCCGGGCGAAACTTTTCCCGTGCTGGTCTTGATGAAGTCCGCCCCGGCCTGCATCGCGATTTCGCTGGCCAGGCGCACATTATCGTAAGTCACGAGTTCTCCGGTTTCCAAAATCGCCTTCAAATGCGCCGGCCCGCACGCCTCTTTCGTGGCTGCAATTTCATCAAATACGCGCGCATGGTCACCGGCCAGAAACGCGCCGCGATCAATGACCATGTCAATTTCATCCGCTCCGTCGCCCGTCGCCCGTCGCACCTCTTCGAGCTTCGTGCGCAAAGGATATTGGCCGCTTGGAAAAGCCGTCGCGACCGACGCGATCCGGACCGGCGAATTTGCGCCCAGAAATTTTCGCGCGTACCTAACCATATTCGGATAGATACAGACCGCGGCGCACGGCGGGACGTTGTATTTGGGTTCGGCCGGCTGAAGCGCTTTGCGGCACAGATAGGCAACTTTGCCGGGCGTGTCTTTGCCTTCCAACGTCGTTATATCCATCATCGTAACCGCCATCCTGAGGCCGGCCAGCTTCGCGGACGTTTTGATACTGCGTTTGGCGAAAGACGCGGCGCGTTCCTCCGCCATGACGGCATCCACCGTCGGGGCGCTAAAATGACGAGGCGACAGCCGCGCCGGCCAGGCAGCCATTTTCATATCCGCCGATTTTGACGCCGAACCGCAAGCCAGTCAACGCCCTTATGACACCTGTCAATATCCAGGCCTAAATTCCTGATTTATTTTGATTGCAAAAGAAAGGGGCGAAGATACATTTTCTCCATTCTCAAGAAGTAACCGTTGTTTGGGGGAATTTGTACCGCTATGCATATTCGCGATGAATCTTTCAAATTGAACCGCCGCAAATTTTTGCGCGCCGCCCTCCTGGCGGGCGCCGGCGGCGCACTGATGCCCTGGTCCGCACTGGCCGACGATACGGTCATGATGCCCTTTGCCAACGGCGAGCGCCGGCTCGTCGTATATCCTCAAAAAAAACCTCTCATCCTGTTGACCTCCCGGCCGCCGCAGTTGGAAACGCCGTTTTCGGTTTACAACAATGGCATCCTGACGCCCAACGATGAATTTTTCGTCCGGTATCATCTGGCCGGGATTCCGACCTCGATTGATTCGGATAAATTTCGCGTTGAAGTAAAAGGCGAAGTCAGTTCGCCGCTTTCACTGTCGCTGCACGACTTGAAGAAGCAATTTGAGCAGGTTGAAATGGTGGCCGTTATCCAGTGTTCCGGAAATGGCCGCGGATTCTTTCAGCCGCGCGTTCCGGGCGGACAGTCGGGCAACGGCACGATGGGCAATGCCCGCTGGAAAGGCGTGCGGCTCAAGGACATTTTGAACAAGGCGGGCGTGGCCGCCGACGCTAAACAGGTTATGTTCCGCGGATTGGACAAGCCGCCGCTGGATACGACGCCCAACTTCGGCAAAGCCCTGGATGTTGACCACGCGATGGACGGCGAAGTGATGGTCGCTTATGAAATGAACGGCGCGGACCTGCCGATGCTCAACGGATTTCCTCTGCGGCTGGTTGTGCCGGGTTATTACGGCACATACTGGGTCAAGCAATTGCACGAAATCAACGTGCTCAATAAGGATTGGGTGAGCTTTTGGATGGACGCGGCGTATCGAGTTCCCGATAACGATTGCGAGTGTGTTCCGCCGGGTTCGCCCATGGGAAAATCGCGGCCCATCAGCCGATACGACGTGCGTTCGTTCATCACCAGTCTCGCGGACGGCGATAAAATCACCGTTGGAAAACACATCCGGGTCCGCGGCATTGCCTTTGACGGCGGCTCGGGGATTGACAGTGTGAATTTTTCGTCCGATGGCGGCAGCACCTGGACCGGGACCGTCCTGGGCAGGGACTACGGCAACTATTCCTTCCGCGAATGGACGTGTCATTTTACCCCGCGCGCGGCCGGTGATTATCAACTCCAATGCTGTGCCATCAGTCGCAAGGGCGAAACCCAACCGAAAGAACCGCGCTGGAACCCCAGCGGGTACATGCGCAACGTCATTGAAACTGTCCGCGTCAGCGCGGTCTAACTCGACAACATGAAAGCCAGAATGAAAAGATTTTTCGCGGGCCTTATGCTGATTGGCCTGCTCGCCGCCGTGTCACGCCTGGGCGCCGAAATCGTCACCATCAAATTGCCGCCGGAAACAGCCATCTACAAAGACGCGCCCGGAGCGTCCCTCGTCAACGGCCAATGTTTGACCTGCCATTCAGTGGAATATGTGCAAATGCAACCGCCTTTGTCGCTCAAGGCATGGACGGCTGAGGTTACCAAAATGCAGCAAAAATACGGCGCGCCCATTCCGACGAATGCCATTCCGGACATCGCCCGTTACCTGGCGATCAATTACGGCGCCGGCGTGCCGGCCGACGTCGCTGCTCCCGCTCCCGTTGTCGCTCCTGCCGAAATGGACGTCGAAAAAATGGCAACCGTTTACGGCTGCTTGAGCTGCCATAAACAGGATGTGAAAGTCGTCGGCCCGGCTTACAAAGATGTTCGCGCAAAATACCTCCATGACCCCGACGCCATCGCCAAAATTTGCGACCAAATTCACCACGGCGGCACCGGCAAATGGGGCACTACGGTCATGCCCGCCTTCACGGCCGTCAGTGATGCCGACGCAAAGCGCCTCGCCGAATGGATCATGAGCGGCGACGGGGCAAAATAGAGGCATCGTCAGTAATTAATAGTTGATAGTCAGTAGTCATTAGCGAACCCAACCCAATCGTGATTGGCTAAAAGCTACGGAACAGGGACTGCGGACTGGTCCTGCAAGATCACCTCTCCAAATCCGTATTGATAAGTGAGAGTCAAAGCGGTCAAATAGAAAGAGAGTCGAAAATATGAAACCCCTTTGCAGATCAAATGGTTACGCGGTTCAGGGATCAGCCTTTCCGCGCGCATATTTGGCGCTGGACAAAGATGCCGCCATGGTGAACTTTGGAACGGTTGAAAGGTGTAATATAAGGAAGGAAGCATTAACCAGGATGAAAATATTTTTCAATATAGTCCTCATTTTGGGGCTGACCATGCTTGCCGCACAGGCGCAGGATCAGGTGCCCCCTCCCATGCCCGGCTATGAAACCTTGTCGGGCCCTCAATTGGACCAATTGCTTGGACCGATTGCCCTCTACCCGGACGATTTGATTTCGATCATGCTCCCGGCGGCAACGTTTCCCACCGAAATCGTCATGGCCGACCGCTATGTCAGCGGCGGCGGCGATCCCAACCAGATTGATCAACAGTCGTGGGACCCAAGCGTGCAGGCGCTCGCCCATTATCCGGATGTTTTGAAATGGATGGACGATAATTTGAGCTGGACGACCCAATTGGGGCAGGCCTTTCAAAACCAGCAGCAGGATGTCATGGATTCCATCCAGCGGCTGCGCCTGCAGGCGTATAACCTGGGCAATCTTCAATCCACTCCCCAACTCCAGGTGATTAACGACAACGGTTATATTGAGATCGTTCCGGCAAATCCGGATGACGTGCCCATCCCGCAATATCAACCGGACCAGGTCTATTATCAGCCGCCCTACGGCGCGCCCTTTATCACGTTTGCCATCATGTATCCTATCGGGCCGTGGCTGTGCTATGATTTCGATTGGACCCATCATCGCATGATGTTCTGGGACCGGGACCATCCGCGTCCCGGAGACTGGTGGCACGAGAGCCCGCAACAGCGCGATGATTATTTCGCCAGGCAGCCGGCGGCGAATGTCTGGCGTCCTCAAAGCCGGGCCGTTTACTCCAATCAGGGCGACCGCGGATGGAGCGCTCCGGCCGAACCGCGGCCTGAATACCGAACTGGCACAGTGCCATCGGTCAATCGCCCCGCTCCGGCGCCGGCTGAACAATTCGCCCCAAATGAGTCGCGGCCCGACGCTTTCGTCGGAAGTCAGGATACGCGCGATACCCAAAATTACAGCGATCGCGGCTATCACAGCGTGGAGACAACCCATCCCTCCTCATGGTTTCACACCTCCGCGCCCGAGGGCGGCTTCCATGGCGGCGGCAGTCCGGCGCCTTCCCGGGGGGCGCCATCCGGCGGCGGAGGTTTTCATGGCGGCGGCGGCAGCCCTCCATCCGGCGGCGGTGGCGGACATCATTAACCGACTCTTCCCATGAATTCGAATCTTTCTAAAAGCTCAAAGCATGCCCTTTTGATCGGGCTGGCATTTCAAGCGATAATGCTTTGTTTCTCCACGCGGGCTGCCGATCAGGAGACCTTTAACTCGCCCCAGGAAGCCGTCAACGTGATGGTGACGGCCTCGGAAACTCACGACACCAACTCTTTGTATGCGCTCTTTGGCCCGGAGGGCCACCGGCTGGTCTCGCCCGACGCCGTCCAGGCGGCTGAGGCTTACCAAATGTTTATTAAACGTTTGCGGGAAAAAGTCGTGCTCGTGACCAATTCAGATTCCTGCATCTGCCTGTTTTTGGGAAATGACAACTGGCCGTTTCCTATTCCATTGGAAAAACAGGACGGACAATGGCTCTTTGACACCGAGGCAGGCCGCGAGGAAATTCTCAACCGCCGAATCGGAATGGACGAGCTGGGTGCGATCGCGGTTTGTCGTGCTTACGTGAACGCCCAGCATGAATACGCCAGCCAGGACCGCAACGGCGGCGGTATTTTGGAATACGCCAAATACCTGCACAGCGATCCGGGTACGCATAACGGTCTTTACTGGCCGGCGCAGCCCGGCGAACCGTTAAGCCCTCTTGGGCCTCTGATTGCCGCCGCCCACTCGGAAGGATATCATCACGCCGCCAGAATGATCAGCGAACAGCAGGCGCCTTATCATGGTTACTATTTCAAAGTCCTGACCCGCCAGGGCAAACACGCGGTGGGCGGCAAATATGACTATATCATCAACGGCCACATGATCGCTGGTTTTGCCCTGGTCGCCTGGCCCGTCGAATGGCGCAACACCGGCGTGATGACGTTTATCGTCAATCAGCAGGGGAAAATCTATCAATGCAATCTCGGCCCCAAAACAGCCAAAATTGCCGCTTCAATGAAGGAGTTCGAGCCGGATCAGCGGTGGACGCCGGCGCAGTAGCGAATCGGGAAAACGACCGACTACAGCGACTTTTTACCCGCGGCTTTGGCTCTGGCCCAGCGTGCCCGGGCCACGGCGGCGATCCTCGCCCTGGCCGCGGCGCTCATCGTCCGTTTCTTCCGTTTTGCAATTTTCTTTGCCGGTTTGCCTGCCGCCGCGCGGGCTTTGGCCCAGCGCGCTTTTTGTGCGGCAATGATCCGCGCCCGGCCGGCCGCGCTCATTCTGTTTTTCTTCCGGGGCGCTGACACCGGCGCCGACCCGCCCAAATATTTCGCGAGCTGATTTTGAAGCAGGTCAATTTGCTCTCTCAGGTTTGCCGCATGCCTGAGTTGGGCTGCCGAATAATTAGTAATAATGTCCATGCAGGGAATTAAAAAGAGAATCTCGAATAAGTCAACAGGAAATTTTTATTTCAATTAATGATCCGATTTTTCCGTGCGCGAAATCGTCCCTGTTTGCAGTCATTCCGAAGGTCCCGGCACGCCGTGGAACCCGGCGGCCGGAACGAAACGAATTTCTCAATTCGAATTCTCAATTTGTCTTGCCATGCCGCTTAAACACGACGTAGTATCAATGTTCTGGTTGGGGTCGTAGCTCAGTTGGTAGAGCGTCTCGTTCGCAATGAGAAGGTCAGGGGTTCGACTCCCCTCGGCTCCACCAGCCTTCGCCCGCCGTTTCACGGCGGGCGAAGGCTGCCGCGCCGAAGCGCAGGGCGCGTAGGCGGGCTGGTCCGGCCATCAACCAGCGGGCTACGGCTCGGCACGCCCGGTCAATGAAATGCTTCTACGTCTATATTCTTCAAAGTGAAATCGGAAATCACTTTTACGTTGGATTTACCGAAAATTTACAAAGCCGTCTGAAGGACCACAATTCAGGGAAAGTCCCGCACAGCGCGAAAATTCGTTCTTGGCGAATAAAAACGGCAGTCGCATTTACCGATCGTGAAAGGGCGATAGAATTTGAGAGCTATTTAAAATCTCCTTCAGGCCGCGCTTTTGCAAAGAAACGACTTTGATGGCCAGCCTTCGCCCGCCGTGAAACGGCGGGCGAAGGCTGCCGCGCCGACTTGTCCCGCCGAAGCCTTGGCGAAGGGGGAAGCGCACAGCGCGTAGGCGGGCTGGTCCGGCCACCAACCAGCGGGCTACGGCTCGGCACGCCCGATCAAATGAAATTCTTCTACGTCTATTCTTCAAAGTGAAATCAGATATCACCTTTTACGTTGGATTTACGATTGCGGCGGCACTATACCCGGCAAAATTCGGAGGCGGCCTTTGCCGAATTCGTGCGCCGTCACCTCAACCTAATACTGCTGTTCATTGGTCAGCAGAACAAGAGCTGACCACGTGTTTGTGGAGTTTTTCAAAATTAGAGCGCCGCAAATCAATTCCGTCCAAGATATTTCAAGGTCGCCTCGGTGCGGCAATGAACGTGAAGCTTGTCATAAATTTTCTGCAAATGAGTGCACAGGGTGCCCATGGCGATTTCCAGGTCGTCGGCGATAGCCTTGTAAGGATACCCTTTTGCGAGAAGATTCAGGACTTCCTTTTCGCGCGGCGTGAGGGCTTCTACCTCGGACGCCGATTTTTGGATTTGTTGAAAATAATTGATGACCTTGCGCGCAATCTGCATGGTCATGGGCGCGCCGCCGGCATGAACCTGCTCGACCGCGTGCACCAAGTCGTTCGCCGGGGTGCGTTTGAGGAGATACCCGCTGGCGCCGGCCCGGATCGAATCAAAGATCAGTTCACTGCGTTCGTAGCGGGTGAGCATCAGAATCTGCAATTGGGGAAGCTGCGCCTTTAGTTTGGCGACGCATTCAATGCCGCTCATGCCCGGCAAATGGATGTCCACGAGCACCACGTCCGGTTTTTGGGCGGGCAGGTCGCGCACGGCGGCTTCTCCGGTGGCATAAGCGCACACGCAGCTTAGTCCCGGCGCCTGATTGAGCACTCGCGTAATTCCCAACCGCATGTTGGCGTTGTCTTCAATGATGCAAATTTTGATAGGCATTAAATCACAAACCATAGTGCCAACTATTTACCGCAGCCGTCAGCAAATGGGTATAATATGTTTAGATTATCCTTTAAGATCGGGACGGCCATGAATAAAGCAGGTCAATTTTAGTGCCGGCGCCCGGCCGGCTGGTGAGTTGAAATTGGCCGCCAATTTGTTCCATCCGCTGGCGCATGTTGCGCAAGCCATCGGATGAAGCATTGTCCGGCCTGCCTTCAAAACCGCGCCCATCGTCCTGGATCGAGATGGCGATCTGATTTTTAGAAACGGTGACGTGCAGCAAGGCTTTGCCGGCGCGCGCGTGGCGGGTGATGTTGTTCAGCGCTTCCTTGACGGCCAAAAATAAATGGTATCGAACTTCGGGCGGGATTTCCTGGTCCACGATGCTGCCCGGCAGATCCACAATGCACAAAATGCCGGCCGCTTGCAGGTATTCGACGGCAAACTGGCTGAGGTAGTCCACCAGGTGATCCAGCCGGTCGTTGCGCGGATTAATGGCCCACACGATCTCGTCCACGGAGCAGGAAGCCTCTCGAACGATCGTGGAGCAATCGTGAATTTTTTCGTTCAGCGGTTCGCCGGCGGATGTTTCCCGTTGCGCAATGTCCAGGGTCAGCGCCGCCAAATTCAAACTGCCGCCTAAATCGTCGTGAAGGTCGCGCGCGATGCGAGTCCGCTCCCGGTCAAGCGCGGCGCGTTGTTCCAGCAAGCGCATCTTTGCCTGCCAGCGCCGAAAAGAAACGTAACGCACGATGGCAATTGCGGCGAAGACGAGAAATAACAACCCGGCGCCACGGAACCACCACGTTTGCCAAAAGAAGGGCGTCACGATGAAGGCGAACGTGGCGGGCGCTTCGCTCCATGGTCCGTCCCCGACACTGGCAGCAACGCGGAACTGGTAATTTCCAGCGACCAGCCGCGAATAATTAGCGCTCCGCTCCGTGTCCGCGTCAATCCAGCCATTGTCGAGGCCCATCAGTTGGTAACGAAAATGAATGCTTTCCGGCGCGCTAAAATTAAACGCCGTGAATTCAAATTCCAAATGCCGATGTCCAGGCGGCAAGCGCAACGGAGCGCCAGGTGTTTTCAAATTGGGGATGATTTGAGTTGAAATGACGCCGCCGTAAGCAGCAATGGTTTGCCCATCCATAGCGATACGCGTCAACAACGCCGGCGGCGCTGAATACTGTTCCGGCAATATTGCCGGATCCGCCACCACGACACCTGTGTGAGTGAGCAGACACACTTGACCGTCGCGGGTTCGAATGGCCTGCGGAAGGGCAAACGGCAAGCCGGTGCTGAAGAGGGCCGCCAGGCCTGATAATCCTTCGTTTCGGCCATAGACGATCGGGCGCAATCGTATGCTGCGGTCATCCATGGCCTGATTCAGTTCCCGTTGTCGGATTTTGAAGATGCCATGGTCGGACCCAAACCAAAGCCAACCCTGTTTGTCGGAAACGATTTGAGAGATGTAATCATCAAATAAACCTCGATCGAGTCCGATTTGATCCACTTGCCCATTTCTAAATCGGAATAGTCCGAACCCGCCGCCACCGACCCACATGCTTCCGTCGGCTGTCCCGTAGAGACAGCAAACCTTGCGGCCGGAAACCGGCAGGCATGGGGTTTCATCTACAAAATGGCTTCCATCGTATCGCAGGATGATGCTCTCTGCGCTCACCCAGACGTTTCCGGCGGCATCCTCGGCGATGGCGGAAATTTTTCCAATCGGCCGGGGCAATTTGAAATCCTGCAATTGACCGTCATGCAGGCGTTGCAGGCTCCGATAGGCAACGATCCACAGGTTTCCGCTTGACGTTGGCAGAAGCGCATCTATTGCGCCATGGGATGTCTTTTGGGCCAAGACGGGACAATTGGCGTTGACCAGACGCAGCAATTCTCCCTTCCGGGTTCCGATCCAGACCGATCCGCTGCCGTCGGCTGCCACGCAGGTGATGGTTCCAGCGGATGGCAGATTTGTGAAACTCCGCGTCCAGAGGCCATTGGTTCGAGTCACAAGGAAGCCATTACCGTCCGCCCCCCACAAGTCGCCATTTGTATTCTGGCAAATGGATTCTATTTGCGCCCCAAGTGGACTGCTTTCCAGGCTTTCGAGTCGGATTCCCCTGGCGGAGACCCGATCCATGCCGCCGCCGTCCGTGCCGACCCAAATATTGCCTTCCCGGTCGTCGGCGAGTGTCAGGATAAATGGATAAGGAGTGTCAATTTTTTCAAAGCCGGATCCGCTGTAACGAATCAATCCCTTTCCGCCCGTGCCAATCCAGACCGCGCCGGTATGATCTTCGAGCAAGGCCCGTCCCGCCGCGTCGGAAAGGCCGGGAAAAACTCCGCGGTCCCGCAAAGTGCCGTCTGTGTTGCAGGTGAAGAGATGCTGACCGGCCACAAGCCAAACGGCATTGGTCGGCGTAGCGGCAATGCCCTGTGGAGTCAGCGCGGTGGTGATTCGTCGGAACCGGCCGTTGCGATAAACGCAGATTTGATTTCCCTTGGCCAGCCAGATATTGCCGGCGCCGTCGCTGATAAAGGAGTGCCAGGTGCCCGCGGGCACCCCTTCATCAAGGCCAAAGGAATCGGTATGCCGGTCCTTAATCCGGCAAACCGTATTCGGGTATGCCAACCATAGCGTTCCTGCTTCGCCTTCAGCGAACCCGCACCCAAACCCATTGGTCAGAGTGGTTTCGGGAATTTTCACCGTTGAAAAATCCGGCCTTATTCCGATCACGGTTCCGCTGAAAGTGGCGAGCCAAAGCGTGCCTGCCCGATCACAGAGCGCCGCACTGATGTGGTCGTCACTTGCGCCGATAAAATTATCAAGCGGAAATCGGCTGAAACGGACGCCGTCAAAACGCATCAACCCCACCGGAGGAACGACCCACAAATAATTGTCCGGTCCCTGAACGATCGCGTCAACCTGATTGTTCATCAAGCCGTCATCAGTGTTCCAAACACGGGTAAACCACGCGGCGCTGGCGAAGGCGGGGGCCGAAAAACCAGTAAGAAACCAACTCAGGCCGGCACACAGAATGACGAGATTCAATTGAGTTGCCGTGGAACGCACAACTTGAGTTTAAGTCACGCGCAACCGCGGATCAAGGAGGACAGACGAGGCGACAGGGGGGTCATATAAACTTATTATACCAATTTCCTCCAATTCAGGATTATTATTTAATTCGTGAAATTTCCATCATTTCCTGCTCGAACGTGTTTTCACGTGGCGCTCCAGCAGCATTTCGATGTCAGCCGAGATGGAACTCCAGGATTGAAGAACGTCAGCGACCAGGGCCGGATCGAGGCCCGTGTGACCCGGCCCAATTAAAACTTTGAAATAAATAATTTCGCAAACCAAATCCCCAATATTAATCCTATGAAAACCCAAAAAATACCGATTCGCGTCTTTATTGTGTCGCTCCGGATGATGGTCCTTGGCATTGTTGGATTAACCATGACGCCCGGGAGCCGCGCGGGCATAGTCGGCAACTACCCCGTGGACGGCAACACCCTGCACCTATGGCATTTTGACGAAACCAACTCCACAGGCGTGGCGGCGCCGCTCTTTGCCTATGACGCAATCAGCAATCAAAATAATGGGCTGGCAGGCTTTAACGGCGGAATAACGCTGAGCAACGTTCCGGGGCCGGATATTCTTGCCCCAACGGAGTTTGCCACCAATGGCCAACCAGGCTATGCAGCCTATACGAATGGAAGCCTCAACGTCACCTACAATTATTGCATCCTGCTGACAAATGGCTCGTGTTATTATTCGCCGTTTACAAATGTCAGTGGAAGCGGTTATCAATCAACGCTCTATACAAACATATGCAATTACGAGGATACCAACACGGGGGCATTCACCTGGGAGGTCCTCGTCAATCTAAATTATAATCCTTTTGTGGAGTTCGGCGGCGAGACCCGGCAGTATATTACCTGCGGTGACAACGCCCAGAAAGTCAGCTCAAACCGCGGCTGGTTTTGGGATATTAGTGACGCCGGACAATTTGAATTTTACAACGTAAGTTCGCCAAACGCGCAGGATCTCAAGGAGACGCTTCCATCGTCAGGACCGGATGCCGCGTATCCGGGCCAGTGGTATCACATGGCCGTCACCTATTCCGGCTGGGCCCCCACCAATGGCGACACCCCGAATGTTTTGAATATGTATTGGACGTTGATGGATCCGGCAAGGACCAGTTGCGATCTGCTCGCGTCCATAACGAACTCAATTACAAACGGTATCGAGGGCGAAACCCCGTTCCTGGGAATCGGCGGCAACGGGCGCGGCAATTTCGACACAAGTGTGACCGACTCGGGCGGATTTGACGGATTTCTTGATGAGCTGCGCATCAGCAATGTGCGACGGGGAGCAAGCCAAATGGCCTTTAATTCCGCCAACGTGCAAGAGCCGCCGTCGTTTGCCGACTTTGCGACAAACGTGGTTGTTCCCTTTGGCGGAATGCTGAATGTGGACCCGCTGGAGTGGGGCTCCCAGCCCATGACCAACCAGTGGTATCAGATTGTCAACGGCGCCACCAATGCGGTGGCGGGCCAGACGAATCAGGACCTGGCCATTCCCAATGCCAACCCTGCTCAAACCCCCGGAACTTATTTTCTAGTCGCTGCAAATGCTTATGGCAGCATCACCAGCGTCCTCGTCACGGTGGCCATAAACACCGCGAACTTTGACGGGCTTTACCCTACCGCCGTGGATAATAATGACAATCCGCTGGATGTGACTGCGCCCGGCTCGTTTGATCCGCACTGGACTATTCCCATAGACCCGGATCTCAGCGCATCCGGCTCCAACGCCGTTATCTGGAGCACCAATTTGCCGAGTACCGGCGGTTATGAAGCCGACTCGCCGCCGGCGGGGGGACCGTGGTGGATAGGGCCGGAACAAAATGCCGGCACGGTCCAGGGAACGTACGAGTATCAAACCACGTTTGTGCTTGACCAGGGCTCGACCAACAGTGCCACGCTATCGGGCGTCTTGCTGTCGGCCGGCGCGGAACTGGGACCAAGTGGCATCGTCACCTTTAGCCTTAACGGCGTGCCGACCACTGTTCCCAATGGAACCTACAGCGGAGGTGTCAATCCGGTTGATTTCGTTATTACGAATGGGTTTCAGCCCGGCAGCAATACACTCGATATATCTTTGCCGAACGTTTCCCCCAACGGAGGCGATGCGTATGGCATGGTGGTGTATGATCTGGTCGGCAACAGCATCGCCTATACGAACGCGCCGGTGGTCACCAATCAGCCTTCGAACGTGACCGTCAATTATGGCGCAACGGCTTCTTTCACCGTTGTGGCGTTCGGGGCGCCCCTGCTGTCTTATGAGTGGCTCACGAATGGGACGGCCAAAAATAGCGGTGGCAAGGCAATCGATTCGTTTACGACGACGAATCGGACCTATACATTTGTCGCCACAAATTTCCCGCTTTCAGCAATTAAGAATGGATTTTATACCAATAATTACTATGTCATTGTCACCAATGGCCTGGGCGCCGCAACCAGCGCGGTGGCGGAGTTGACGGTGGATTGCCTGCCTTATATCAGCCGCGAGCTTCCTGTCCCCTATACTAATTTGTTCACTCTCTATGCGGGAGTGAACCCGGTGTTTTCCCTGGCGCCCGGCGGGCCGCCGCCGGTTACATATCAGTGGTTTACTAACGGCGTTGCCGCGGGCGGCGGCACGAATTCCGCTTTCACCTGGACGAACGTTCAGGCGGGCATAATAACCAATTACTGCGTCCTCTCGAACCCTTACGGCTCCATCACGAGCGAGGTTTGGACGGCGCAAGTCATCGCCGATCCAGCCGCTCCTTACCCGACAAATGTTCTGGCATTAAACCCGATTGCCTATTGGCGGCTGAACGATACCAATCTGGATGGCGTGGATAATGGCGGACCTGGCGGTTCCGGCAATAATGGCGGGGGCGACGACGACTGGGTCGCCAATGACTACGCCGGCGGCAACAACGGCCTTTATACCAACGTCAGCCTTGGAAATCCCGGCTATAATCCGATAAGTGATCCATCGGAGACATCGGTCGAGTTTGGCGAAACGGGCATTGCCTACACCTATAGTCTCGCGGGATGGATCAACGGCGTGGATTTTGCCGCGCCATCCGGGTCCAATGGAGAATTCACAGTCGAGGCCTGGGCAAATAACATCAGTGGCGCGCCGGCGGGAGGCGCGCCCGTGGCGGCCGAAGGCACGGTTGGAGCCGATCAATTCGCCCTGGACGTTGACACGTCAGCGTCGAAGAATTATCGGTTCTACGTTCGGAACGCCGCCGGGACCGTTTACACGGCCGATTCGTCAGTCAGCTCAACCACGGAGGCTCTCGATGAGTGGGTCCATTTGGCAGGCGTGTGTGATGAGAGCAATGGCCGGATACTGTTGTACATAAACGGACAATTGGCTGCCTCGGCGTCCATCCCGACCAATTCGGGCGTCTATGAGCCCAACAGCCCGATGGAAATAGGAGACGAAGCTCCATTAGGCACCTATCAATTCTACGGCTATATCAATGATGTGTCGGCGTTTAACTATCCGCTGAGTTCCAACCAGGTGGCCAATGAGTATTTCAGTTCCGGCATTGCGCCGGTGATTACCCAGCAGCCGGTGGCTTCCACCAACGTGGATCATAACGGCACCTTGACGGTTTCTGCCGCCGCTTCCGGCACGCCGCCCTTGTTTTACAGTTGGTATGATGAGGGCGCAGGCGGCTATATTGCCGGCCAAACCAATTCGACCCTCGTTCTCAGTAATGTTTCTGCCGCCGACACCTATTATTTGACGGTAACCAATATTTATGGCTCGACGAATTCAAATCCAGTTCAGGTTGGCATGATTTTCGGTTTGAACGTCAGTCTTGGGCCGCCGAATCTGGAGTTGTATGTTGGACAGTCAATCGCGTTGACGGCTCAAGCCTCCGGCAACGCGCCCCTAAATTATCAGTGGTATCAGAACGGTTCGACCATTCATGGCGCGACCGCCTCCAGTTATACGGCGACCGCCGCCTCCGGGAATGTCTCTTATACATGCACTGTGACCAATAATTATAACGGCTACAGCAGCACCAACGCCGGGCCGGTGGTTGTGACCGGGATTGCCGATCCAACGACGCGGTACCAGTTGACTGTGTTAAGCAACAATCCGATCGCGTATTGGCGGTTGGACGAAGGTCCGGATAATGGGTCCGGCAATGACGGGACCGTCGCCTATGATTCTGCAGGCGGGCATAATGCCATCTACACGAACGTGGAATTGGACCTGACGGGCTTCAGCACGAACGGCGTTGACAGCACGGACACGGCGGCATTGTTTGGGGAGTACAACTCCTCGCCCAGCAACAGCTATGTCAGTGAAATCAACAATTCCAGCAATGAAATATCGCCCATTAACTTCGCGGAACCGGCGGGCCGGAACGGCGAATTCTCCGTCGAGGCGTGGGTATGCAGCAGCAATACGCAGGCGCTGGGCGCCGGGATAGCGGCCAAAGGCTGGGGTGACGGGGATGAGCAGTTTGATTTGGACGTGTACAATGGTTTCCGATTCTTTATGCGGGATGCTTCGGGGACGTATCACGGTGTTAATCTTTCCGCGGCTCCGACCGTCGGCCAGTGGTATTACCTGGTTGGGGTTTTCGACGGCGCCAATGGCGCGGTTCATCTTTACACCAACGGGGTGGACGCACTGGATGCCAGCAATATTGCGCCCAGCCTGGGTGTATTGACGACGACCACGACGAATTCCCTCCTGCCGCAGACCGCCTTCGTTAGCATTGGCGCGCGCGCTTCGGGCCAGGCCGTGACCAATTACGACTTCCAGTTCCAGGGCAAGATTCAAGATGTGGCGCTTTACAATTATGCTTTAAGCGCCGCCCAGGTCGCCGTGCATTACCAGGCATCGGGCCTTGCGGTTGCGCCCATTAACCCCAATCCAACGAACCTTGTATTCGGGGTGACGAACAATCAACTGTATTTGACCTGGCCTGCCGATCATACCGGCTGGCAGTTGCAGGCGCAGACCAACAATCTTTCCGTGGGCATCAGCACCAACTGGGTGAATGTCGGCGGCAGTAGCGGAACAAACCAGGTGATCGTTCCGATCAACCTGACGAATGGCGGCGTGTTTTACCGCCTTGTTTATTAATCCATAGGACGGCAAGTAATGGAAATATTTGTCTATCAAGCATGCTCTTTTTCCACTGACAGGCCTGGACTTTATGGTTTTTCGGCAAGGAGGGAAACCTTGGCTTTCAGTGAAAAAGCTGCGGGCGTGGAGGCGCGGCAGCGTGCCTTCACGCTCATTGAATTGCTCGTCGTCATCGCCATAATTGCCATACTGGCCGCCATTCTCCTGCCGGTCTTGAACGCCGCCAGGCTCCGATCCTATCAGATCACCAACATCAATAACCTGCGCCAGTTGATGATTGCATTTAAAATGTATAACACTGACAACAACGGCTGGTTTCCCGAGAACCTGTCCGAGAGCACCGATGGCGAGGGCAGCAGCGGGACGTGGTCGCTGCCATATAAGAGTTGGGTTGCCGGGGTGGAAAAGTACAATGGCCAATCGGACAATACCAATATCGCGATGCTGGTGAACCCGCAGGAAACCCAGTTGGCGCTCTATCTGCCAAACCCCGCCGTCTATCGCAGCCCCGGGGACCAGAGCAAAAGCGGGCCGCCCAATGGATTGGCCGGGCCGCCGCGCATCCGCAGTTACTCGATGAACTGCGCCGTGGGCTGCAGTGACGCGGCCGGCGACCCGGAGCCGCAGTCGCCGCTGAATGACCTTACGGGCCTGACCTATGATACTTTCACTAAGGAAAGCATGGTGGTTGGCGGCATGGGACCGGCTGATTTGTGGATAATGACCGAGGAGAATCCGGACAGTATTGATGATGGATACTTTACCGTGTCCATGCCCAACGGCAACGTGGGCGAGTGGAGAAATTATCCCAGCAAACTGGAGGGCAACGCCAGCGGCTTCAGTTTTGCGGACGGCCATGCGGAGATTCACCACTGGGTCCAGCCCCAGGACATTGCGACGACCACCTATCTCTCTTACATTGGAACATCCACCACCGTGGCCCTCAAGGACCCGGACTTAGGGTGGTTGAACGTACACACGACCGTTCTCGCGCCATGACGGGCCTTCGGCGCACAGGGACCTTGTGTGATTCACGAATCACCACGGACAAAAATGATTACACTTCCGTAAATCTATCGCATTTGACAAAACACTCATGAAATCAACAAAGCACGAACTGAACCGGAGAGAATTTCTTTCGACCCTCACCACGGCCGCTGGAGTTTTCGCGCTCGGCATGACTCCCGCCCTCGCCGCCGAGATCCCTCTTTTTGAGCACAAGGGCGGCCGCGTGGGAATATCCGATCGGGCCTACCGCAAGGCCTGCGAGCGCGCCCGGAAACTGACGGAGCAAATGACGTTGGACGAAAAAATCAGCCAACTCGGTTCCACGTCCCGCGCGGTTGAACGTTTAAAACTCCCCTCATATAATTTTTACACTGGCGAAGCGTTGCACGGCCTGACGCGGGAAACGCCGGTGACTTCGTTTCCTGTCCCGTTGGCATTTGCCGCCTCGTGGAACCCCGGCCTGGTCCTCCAAATGTACACGGCCGTTTCCGATGAATGCCGTGCTTACGATAATGCGCGAAATATCGGCTTAAGCTTTTACTCTCCGCCAACTTTGAATCTCCACCGCGATCCGCGCTGGGGCCGTTGCATGGAAGCACCCGGGGAAGACCCATGCCTGGCGGCCACGATCGCAGTCCAAATGGTCCGCGGAATGCAGGGCGGCCACCCCGATTACCTGAAGACCACTGCCTGCTCCAAGCATTTTATTTGTAACAACACCGACCATGACCGCAGTGCCATCTCCGCTGATCCGGACCAACGCAGTTTCTGGGAATATTACACCCGCGCCTATCGTGCGACGATTTTCGAGGGCGACGTGTTCAGTTTCATGAGCGCTTACAGCTCGTTGAATGGGATCCCTTGCAGCGCCAGCCGCTTCCTGCTGTCGGATTTGTTGCGCCGCCGGTGGGGTTTCCGCGGCTATGTGACTTCAGATTGCGATGCCATTGATAACATTTATGATCCCCATCATTACGCCGCCACGCTGCCCATTGCCGCTGCCATGGCAGTCGAGGCCGGCTGCGATTTAAATTGCGGCGGCACATTGCAAAACTATCTCAAGACGGCGGTCAACCAGGAACTAATCAGTGAGGATGAAATCAGCCGCTCGGTGACGCGGCTTCTCACGGTGCGCCACCTGCTTGGGCTATTCGACCCTCCCGAAAAAGTTCCGTACACACGCATCACGTTAGACGTCGTGGATTGCCCGGCGCATCGCGACCTGGCGCTGGAAGCGGCGCGACAATCTCTGGTCCTTTTGAAGAATGACGCGCAATTTCTGCCCCTGGCCAGGCGCGTCCTGAAAAAGGTGGCCGTCATTGGCCCCCTGGCGGACATGTGTCATCTGGGCGGCTATAGCGGCGCGCCGACAGCGCATGTTTCCCCATACCAGGGCATCGCCGCAAGTTTCGGAATCGAAGTCCATCGGCCCTATATTGCGGCATCAGACATGGTCCGCTGCGATGGGGAAATCCGCCTGCAATACTCCTCGGAAGGAGAGATGAATCTCGGATCCATCGGCGATAACACGTGGGCGGAATTCCCCAAGGCTGGCTTCACCGGCAAAACGGAATTCCAGGCGCGCGTTTCCAGCGGGGCCAATGGAGGAACCATCGAAGTGCATTTGGACCAACTGGACGGCCCGCTGGCCTGCACACTCACCGTCCCCAAAACCAAAAGCTGGCAGAGTTGGGTCAATGTCTTTGCCCCGCTCAATGACATCACCGGAGAACATTCCATCTTTCTCAAATTCAACGGCACCGGCCGGTATCTGTTGAATGTCGAACGGTTGCAACTCAATCCAATCGCACAGGCGACACCGACGACGGCCGGGGGGACGGAAATCGTATTTAAACTCGGATGCACTGCCACGCGCAAGAAGGATGATGCCATGCTTCAGGAAGCCGTGGACGCTGCAAAGGACGCGGATGTGGTCATCCTGGTTTGCGGCGTAACGGAGAACGTGGATCGCGAAGGGCATGACCGGGAAACGATTGGGTTAACCGGCGGGCAACCCGATTTAATCCAGGCCGTCTATGCAGCCAATCCCAAAACCGTCCTGGTGCTTTCGACGAACAATTCCGTCGCCATCAATTGGGAACAGCAAAATCTTCCCGCCATCCTCTGCGCTGTTTGCGCCGGCCAGGCCCAGGGCACGGCCATTGCGGAGGTGCTCTTCGGCGACTATAACCCAGGCGGGAAATTGCCCTGCACCTGGTATCGCTCGTTAGATCAGCTCCCGGATTTCCATGACTATGACATCCACAAGGGGCGGACGTACATGTATCTCGAGGGCGACCCGCTCTATCCCTTCGGTCATGGCTTGAGCTACACCACTTTTAGGATGGACGGTCTTAAGATTGAACACAGTGCCCTGGGTGAGGGTGAAAAAACAAAAGTCTCGCTGGACGTTACGAACACCGGCAACCGTGACGGGGTGGAAGTGGTGCAGCTTTATATCGCGCCGCCGGCTTCGCCCCTAAAACGGCCTGTTAAACAATTGGCCGGATTCCAGCGAGTCGAGTTGCAGCCCGGCCAGAAGAAAACGGTGGTCTTTGAACTGCCTTACACCAAACAGGCTTTTTGGTATTGGGATGAAAGGGCGGAAAGCTTTGTCCTCCAGCCCGGCACGGCAAAAATTCTCATTGGCAACTCATCGGCAAATATTTTGTTGACCGGGGAATTGACGCTGGAAATGCCGAAAAAAGTTCAAGGCGATATGGTGGACACCGTTGCCATAAAATCCTGGGTCCTGTCATAACACCAAGCCATGAAGCGTGTGGCGGAAAGTGAGGGGAAATCACTCAATGCGCGCAAAGGATTACAATGATGGACCGCTTGCTTTCACATTCGACGGCGTCCCCGCTGCACCGTCCAGGCTCAAGGGAATCATTTGGTAATAATAGACCTGCCGCGGGTCCGCGTTGGTATCGGTCCAGGGCGCTTGCAAATCCGTAAGCTGCGTCGCAACCGTTGTCCAATGCACCGCGTCCGTCGAACGCATCAGCGTGTAGGAGCCGGCGGCAGCCGATCCTCTCCAAATGACGCTGTTTCCGCCCGCCACAGGTGTGATGGCGTTTAATTGAGGTGCAGACGGAATCATGTGTGCCGGCGCCGGGATGCCCGTCATGGCAAACGCGTGCGTCCGCAACATTTGGGCCCGCCATTGCATGTCTGCGGTGTCGCCGGGGTAATGTAGAGTGTAAAGGATGCCGTTACTGTCATAGCCATGATTGTCGTCATGGCCCCAAAGGTCCCAGTACAAGTCCCCGCTCACAAAGTAGCCGTTGGTGTCCTCGATTGCCGGGATGAAATTCGTGAACGCATCTCCCACATGCGTGATCTTAAATTTCCACGGCGACAGCCAATTGCCGCCGGTGTTTTCAAAGGAAGGATTGCTCACCAGATTGTTTAGGCCATTCGAGACCGACACATTGTCCACCCAAATAGTGCCGGCCTTCGCCGCATAATTAAACGACAGGAATGCGGTCATACTCCGCCGGGCCGGGAGCGTAAACGAATAATGCCGCCAGGCCGCGTTCAAACGATAGGTGTTCCTGACCAGCGCGGTGTAGGGAAACACGGCTTGTGATACCGCAACCTGAACCAGGTTGTTCGAGGAACTTTTCGCCCAGAAACCCACTGGATACGTGCTGTTTGCATAGAGCGTGAATGGGCCTGACGACAATTGGACGTACCAGTAGTTATGGTTGTTGTTCCGGGTCACCTTCACTCGCGCCGAATAGTTGCCCGCCTCATGGACGCTTCCATCCCGGGCGATCGTGGCCTGGGGCCAGGCTGCATCCTGATCCGACCAATCATATTCCCCGACATAATAAACCTTGTGATACCGGCCGGCCAGAACGGCATTGGCCCGCAGTTTGGCAACGATCGGCGGATAGAAATGACTCGTATAAAGGTCCACGTCCGGCAGCGAGAGTTGGTTCGTGGAAAA
>JASHPN010000253.1 GCA_030038175.1 Verrucomicrobiia bacterium | reverse complement strand
CGTGAAAGGAGGGCTTGCGCCGGAAACATTCATCCAGGCGCCGGTCACCGTGGGAGCGGTTTGCAGGGAAAACGCCGGGTTGGTCCAGTTCAGGATGATTTGTTTGCCGGAAAGCTGGACGTTCAGGGGAATGGGAGACGGCGGCGGGGTTACCAGGGGCGTCACACTGACGTCGTCAAAACCAAAAAAGCCGGCGTCCTTTAGAAAACCAAACTGGAGCACCGTGCTGCTTCCCGTCGCGGTGACGGTGTATTGAAAATTGGTCCAGTCTATATAGGGAATATTGGTCAGGCTCACGAGCGTGGTTCCATTCCAGGAAGCGGAAAATTCATTGGACGTGGCGCCATCGGAATACAACCAAAACGAAAGGAGATATTGCGTTCCGGCGACGGTGTTGCAGTTTTGAGAAAGATATCCCGGTGAGCCCTCCGGGTACGCGACGACGCTATAATTGCCGGAGTGAATATAAGGGTAGAAATCTTCGAAGACAAAGATGAAAGAATTTTCCGGGCTGACCGACCAGCCCGTCAAATCTCCCGTTTCAAATCCGCCATTGACTAATACCGGCAACATGACGACATCAATGAATGGACCCGGCACCGGGACGGCCTGGCCCAGGCTGTTGGTGGCGGTGAGCGCGGGATTGTAAACACCAACCGTGTTGAACGTATGCAATGGATTTTGGACCGGGCTGGACGAACCATCGCCAAAATTCCAATCCCATCCCACGAGAGTGTTGCCATTGGCATCGGTCGGCGGCGAATCAAATTGGACGGGCAGCGGCGGCGACCCGATAGACGGCGTGGCCGTAAATTGAGCCAATTGCGGCACCAGGCTGATGCCATCCAGAATGAACAGGTCGTTGGTATTGCCGGTTTGAAAACCGAAACTCAAAACCGCATTGGTTTGTGGCGCCGTGACGATCGCCTGAACATTCATCCAGCCGCTTGACGGGTAGCCTGCTCCAGGATTCGTTCCTGCCGGGATATTGGTTTGGCCAAAGATGACATTGCCGTTCCAGGAAGCCAAAAACACATTACTGGAGCCGGACGTCAGGTAGCTGGTGTTCAGCCAGAATGAAAGCAAATACATTTGCCCGGCGACGGTTGGAAAGTCCTGGGAAAGATAACTCAGCTCATTGATTGCGCCATTTTGGAGATAAGCGGCGTCGAATCCCGGGACATAAACATATTGTCCGGCCAGTTCCAATTCCAAATAATAACCAAATCCGATCGAAGCATTGGCATTGCCGGAAAGCATCCAGCCGGTATAGCCATCGCTCTCAAAGTCATCATTCTCAAGAACCGATTGCGTCAGCGTGGCCACACTGCTGGTGACGCACCCGTAGGCATTGCTGATGATCAACGAATAGGCACCGAATTGATTGGATGAAGTCAAGTCGAGCACATAAGGGTTAGTGGTCGAAAATAAATCGGTAAGATTCGCACCGTTGAATTGCCATTGATAATAGAAGGGCCCGGCGCCATCCACGCCCACGCTGAAAACGACGGTATCGCCAACATCCGCCGCCTGATTCGCCGGCTGATTGGTGATGACAGGCAAAAGAGACAAAGCGAAGTATGTGCCGTAGCCATAGGCCCCGCCCTCGCTGGTTGCGCCGACCAGGTAGTTGCTGGACAAAAGGACCCCTCGCTCCGGCCGTGCCCCGTCAGTATTGGTGAAATACCCGCTGACACTGCTCGCTCCCGGTAACAACGGCGGGAAGGTATAAAGGATATTATAATTGGAGCCGTTGGTATTCACCGAAAAGATCACTCCGCTCCCGGACTGGGAGGTGTAGGGACCCGTCACGAATTCGCTGCCACCATTGGCGGCGGTTCCAATGAGATTGGTTCCCAATAACAGCAAGTCACCCGCAGGAGTGGCTACCAGGGGAGAAGTCCCGTTAAATGTGAACAGATTAGTATAACCCGTGCCATTGGTACTGATGGCATAAATCACCCCGTTGTACGGGCCGGAAGCCGTCCCATACAAAGTGCTCCCATCGGGCGAAAAGATGACATTCCCCATGGGATATTGGCCATCATTCGCGCCGGAACCGAAATTGTGCAG
Organism: Verrucomicrobiia bacterium; assembly: GCA_030038175.1. Lineage (GTDB taxonomy): Bacteria > Verrucomicrobiota > Verrucomicrobiia > Limisphaerales > UBA11358 > UBA11358. The sequence continues at coordinate 3,347 of JASHPN010000253.1, read as the reverse complement.
CACCTGGAAGCCCGTGCCGTCGCCATTGATGGAATAGAGAATGCCATCGCCGTTAGTCCCGCCGTACTCGGTCGTGCCGTAAAGCACGTAGCTCGATAAACTCGCGTAGGTCGCGCCGAGAAAAAGCGTCAAGCCATTAGGGCTGGTGTCCTGGGCGGGAAGAGGGGGATCGAAGATTTCTTCGGGCGGACAGGGCGTCACATCGAATGCCTCCACTTCGGTCTCGTTGCTGGCGCTGCCATACGCCTGGGTCATCCAGACGATGTTATCGCCTTTATACCAGGAGGTTGCGATATCTCTGACAGGCGTGCCGGCATTCGCCGGCCGGTCCGCGCAACAAAGAACCGTACCGTGCGTGTTGACTGTGAAGGTGGTGCCGGTACCGTTCGCTCCGCCCGCGTCTGTGTTTGCGGTAATGGTTCCGTCGTCGTTTACGACGAGGTTGACGACTGGATTAGTGCTTCCGGTACACGGGGGATTTGGGATAAAATACTGGCCATAAACACCGGTGCCCGAAACGGGGGTGTAAAGGTTGATCCCTTCGGTCTCTCCCAGAGATCCCCCCATCCCACGGCCCGACAAACGTTCCGTTAGGACCTTCCGCGAGATCTGATTCATCTACGCTAAATGTGTTAAATCCCAACTGGCCAAAAACCTCAATCGCGCCGGCCCGCGGCCCCAATGTCATCGCAACGGCCAGGAATAGCGCCCCGAACTTTGGGAATGACAGGAAGCGTCCTGATTTGCGTGGCCGCTGCACATGCATGGCCACGATTCCGGCGGCGCAAGCTTGCCCGGTTTCATTTTTACCCAACAACGCCGGTTCGTCAGCCCGCGCGCGCCTCTGGATGGTTTGATTTTGGAGTTTCGTTTTCATAGTTTTTTTTCATATCTGGATTTTGTCTGTTGGCTGCAAAAGGGATTCGCAGGTGCAACCAGCGCCGTTTCAGTATGTCAGCCTATAGAACGTTTGTCCGTTGGAGGTCGCATTGGTGAAAGGAGCGCTCGCCCCGGAAACATTCATCCAGGCGCCGGTCACCGTGGGAGCGGTTTGCAGGGAAAACGCCGGGTTGGTCCAGTTCAGGATGATTTGTTTGCCGGAAAGCTGGAGGTTCAGGGGAATCGGAGCGGGGGGCGAAGCCACCAGGGGCGTCAGGCTGACGTCATCAAAACCGAACTCGCCGGAATCTTTCAAAAAGCCGAACTTGATCACCGTGCTGCTTCCTGTCGCGGTGACAGTGTATTGAAAATTCGTCCAGTCAAGGTAGGGAACATTGGTTAGATTCACGAGCGTGCTTCCATTCCACGACGCCAAAAAATCACTGGGTGTGTCGCCATCGGAATACAACCAGAATGAGAACAGATATTGCGCGCCGGCGGTGGTGGCGCACGTTTGCGAAAGATAACCCAGCGAGTCGTAGTTGTACGCAATGACACTATAATTATTGCCGGGGAAAACATAAGGGTAGAAATTTTCAAACACAGAAATATAAGGATTGCCGCTCAGGGTCCAACCGGTGAAATCCCCGGTGTCAAAATCGCCGTTCTGCACCAGGGGGGCAGCGGCCACATCAATGGCCGGACCAACCGCCGTGACCGCCTGGCCGTTACTGTTCGTGGCCGTCAGCGCAGGCGCAAACATCCCGGCCGAGTTGAAAGTATGCAGTGGATTTTGCGCCGGGCTGTTCGAACCATCGCCAAAATTCCAATTCCAGCCGACCAGGGCATTGCCATTGGCGTCCGTCAGAGGCGAATCAAATTGAACGGCCAACGGCTCGGTCCCGCTGAGGGGACCGGCGGTAAACTGAGGCAGTTGCGGCACCAGTTCGACTTCGTCGAGAATGAATTCGTCGCCCGAATTGCCGGTCTGGAAGCCAAAAGCCAGCGTGGAATTGGGGCCGGGCGAAGCCACGGTGCATTGGATGTTCGTCCAGCCATCGAACGGATCGCCCGAACCGAAAAGGGAGTTGGTGATTGTGGGGACATTGGTTAGACTCCACACGATGTTCCCGTTCCACGACACCGAAAACGCATTGCTGTAGCCGCTCGACAGCATGCTCGTGTTGAGCCAGAACGATAGCAAATACGATTGCCCGGCAAAGGTCGGCGCCGCCTGGGAAATGGAATCCATCTGATTGAGCGTTTGGTTTTGCAGGTAGGCTGCGGAGATTCCGGAATAAAAAACTGGTGTCCCGGCGATGGTGCGAAACCGATAATAACCTTCATTCACCGACACATTGGCGTCGGACGAAACGGTCCAATCGTTCGTCGAGCCGTCTTCAAAGCTGTCATTCTGGAGAATGTCCAACGACAGCATGGCCACGCTGCTGGTCACGCTCCCATAGGCGTTGGTGATAATCACCGAATAACCGCCCAACTCGTTGGAAGAGGTGAAGCCTTCGGAAAGCATATACGGATTGTTGGTGGCGAAGGCATCCGTCAGATTGGTGCCATCGTGCTGCCATTGATAATAAAACGGCCCGGCGCCATCCACACCCACGGGGATCACAACCGAATCATAGAAATCCAGCGCCTGATTTGCCGGTGGATTGGTGATGGCCGGCGGACCGAGCGTCAGAGCGAAGAAGGTTCCATAACCATAGGCCCCGCCCGCGATGGTCGTGCCGACCAGAACATTGCTGAACAATAACACGCCGGTTTCCGGTGTCGCCCCGTCAAGATTGGTATAAAGACCGGTGCTGCTGTTGGTTCCGGAGGACAACGGTGCGAACGTATAAAGCGCGTTGAAATCCGTCCCATTGGTGTTCACTGAAAAGATGACACCGCCACCGGGTTCGGACGTCTCGTCGTTGGCCATGAAAGTGCCGCCATAGGCGGCGGTTCCGTAAAGCGTGCCTCCGACCAACAGCAAATCACCCTCAGGCATGGTTCCGGTGGTTAAAAGGTTGGTGAACTCAAATAGATTCGTGTAACCCATGCCGTTGGTGCCGATGGCATAAATTGCCCCGCCGTTGGGGCCGGAGGCGGTTCCATATAAAGTCCCGCCGTCGGCGGAAAAGATCACATTGCCCAGGGGATATTCGCCATTGGTCGAACCAGGGCCAAAATTATGCAGCACTTGAAAGCCCGTGCCATCCCCGTTGACGGAATAAAGAATGCCGTCGCCGTAAGTGCCGCCGTGTTCGGTCGTACCGTAGAACACGTAGCCGGACAAATCGTTGGGGGATACGTCCGCCGTTTTTATTCCGCCCTGGTTTGGCCCCGCCGGTTTTACAATTACCGGAATTGCAACGTTGCCCTCACTTGCTTGCGAGTACAATGACAAGCCATTTGGAACGCTGACACCAGCCGGCAATTGGCAAGTGACAATATTAGTAGGCGGACAC
>JASHPN010000030.1 GCA_030038175.1 Verrucomicrobiia bacterium | reverse complement strand
AGAATATCATGGCGATGCTTCTCATTAAGACCGCCGGCCTGGATAACCAGGCTTTGGAATTGCGCCCGGGCGTCAACCGTATCGGGCGTGATCCGGGCTGCGATTTCCCCATTGATCACCCCACGGTCTCGACCAATCACTGTGAAATTATTTTGTCGGCCGATGGTGTCATTTTATATGACTGTAATTCGACCAACGGCTCATTTGTCAATGGCGACCCCGTCAAGGAAGCGCGGCTCCTGCCCGGCCAGACGGTCACTTTGGGTGACGTGGAACTGTTCGTCGAGTCCACCGAAGCCCACGTAACGATTCCTCAGTACGAACGTCCGCGACCCAAGCCGCCGGTCGTTTTGGCGGACGGCGGAATGATCTGTCCCCGTCACGTTCACGCGCAGGCCACCTACAAATGCACGCATTGCAGCGAGATCATGTGCGGCGAATGCGTTCATGTGATGCGGCGCAAAGGCGGGCATCCTCTATTGCTTTGCCCGTTGTGCAGCCATAAGTGCGAGCCGATCCAGGCCGGTGTTGGCAAAAAGAAAAGAGGCTTCGTTGAGTTTTTGCAGGACACCGTTAAGCTGCGATTCAAGCATACAATCAGCCGCGGCAATTCGGAAAAACAGCCCTAAGCAGTCGTAAAAAAACTCTGAGCCTTTTTAACTGGCCGCGATCTCCTCGTCCTGCAAAACGCACGGTTGTGGCAACGGTTATTGCATTTCGCATCACCTTTTCGTGGAAATTCTCATCCGAACAATAAAAACCCGCGTGGCATAGTTTCGGCTAATAAACAGGCTGGTTATTAAAGGTGCTAACAACAAATGATTTATGAAACGAATGACAATTGGTAAAACTGCCCTGGTGGCGGCGTTTTGCGCCTTCGTTTTTCCGGCGTTTGGCGACGATCAGCCGACCAATCCGCCCCCGGCAATGGAAACGGTTACCCCTGCGGATTTTGCCTGGGACGCCGCCGTGATTAATCTCAAGGAAATCCGGTTGGGTGAGGCGGCGCAAACCAACTCACAAAATGAAGCGGTGCAGGATTTTGGCAAGCACATGGTGCGCGACCATTCCCGCCTGGAGGCGAGGCTTGCCAAAATCGCGATGGCCGAGGGTTTGCCTCTGCCGGATACAAATACCTTTGATGTTTTTGTGCCACCCCAGGAAAATGAAAAGCCGGCGACGGAATTGATGGCCGGTACCCCCGCGGAAAGATTGCGGGCGGCCCAATTGGATGTGCAGGACCTTTCTTCCATGTCAGGCACTGCGTTTGATCAGGCATACGCCGACGCCATGGTCAAAGGGCACGAAAAAGCCGTCGAAAAATTTGAAGCCGCTTCGGCATCTTTGCAGGACGAGCCCTTGAAAAGGTATGCCAACACGGGCTTGCGCGCCATTCGCCATCATCTTGAAATGGCGGAACAACTCCAGTCCGGACTCATGCAAAATACGAACGCTCCGGCCGGCGGCATGACGAACATGCCGAACATGTAGATCGGTGAGCGCGTTTTTGGGGAAGATACTTTTGAAAATTTTCGGGCAGAGACGCCAAGGAGAGGAGGCGAAGGACATAATCTAGCCCCGCCCGGGGCGCCCCTGAGCTTTTCGCAAAGCCAAATAAACGGCAAACGCCACGGCGAAGCCAACAAACCACGCGTAATCGTAGAGCGCGGCAAGGAGTTTGGGCACGGCCGAAACGCGTAGAATCCTTACATTCACCAAAAATCCGGGCAAGCTTGGGAGCGCTCCGGCAACCAGCGAAAGGATCGCCGCCACGCTGACCCCGCCGGAAAAATGATACTCGGAACCGGCCTGGTACAAAGCACGGACATTTAAATTTCTCCGCCGATAGACGAAATAGTCGGCGATCAATATCCCTCCGATTGGCCCCAACAAGGCGCCATAGGCAATCAACCAGGTGAAAATGTAGCCGGTCGGATCGGCAACCAATTTCCAGGGCATCATCAATACTCCGATGACACCGGTGATCAAACCGCCCAGACGGAACGAAATGGCGCGCGGCGCCAGGTGCGAAAAATCATTCGCCGGCGAGACGACGTTGGCGGCGATGTTGGTCGCCAGCGTGGCCACGCACAGCGCCAGCATGGCGATGACCAGCACGGCAGGATTTTGAAATCGGGTCAGCACGTCCACCGGATTCCAAATCGTATTGCCAAAAATAATCGTCGTGGCCGAAGTCACGGCAACGCCGATGAACGAATACAAAGCCATCGTCAGCGGAAGGCCCAGCGCCTGGCCGATGATTTGGTCGCGCTGCGATTTTGCGTACCGTGAAAAATCGGGAATATTGAGCGAGAGCGTCGCCCAGAATCCCACCATGCCCGTCAGGGCCGGGAAAAAGAATTTTAAAAATTGGCCGGCTTTCGGCTGGCCGCTGTCAAATTCCGACGGTTGTGACAAAATCGGGCCGAATCCTCCCGCCTTGTTATAAGCCCAGCCCAGGAGGAGCAGGCCCAGGGCAATGAGCAGCGGGGCCTTGATATTCAACAGCCAGCGAATGGTTTCAATGCCCCGATAGACGACGAACATATTGATGCCCCAAAAAAATATAAAACAAAGAAAATGGGGAAACGAAATGCCCGTCCAGTTCGCTGCCGGCGCGGGATCCCATTTAAAAATGGTGATGCCGATTTTGTAAATCGCGTCGCCGCCGATCCAGGTTTGAATCCCGAACCAGCCGCAGGCCACCAGCGCCCGCAACAGGGCCGGCACATTGGCGCCCCGCGTTCCGAACGAAGCGCGGCAATAAACGGGGAAGGGGATTCCATAACGCGTTCCCGCGTGCGCATTGAGAATCATTGGGATGAGAACAATGACGTTGCCCAGGAAGATGGTGAGCACCGCCTCCCACCAGTTCATCCCGCCGCCGATGAGCGAAGAGGCCAGCATGTACGTCGGAATGCATGCGGACATCGAAACCCAAAGCGCCGCAAAGCTCACCATTCCCCATTTGCGCCGTTCGGGCGGCACCGGGGCGATGTCGGCGTTGGACAAATGGCTTTGCTCGATGTCCATTTCGACATCCGGTACGCTGGCGGACAGGCCTGAAGGGTTGGGGTTCAATCTAATTTTACGCCATGATTCTCTGCTTCAAAAATGGGCCGGCTTGCGGGCCAGGAATTTGCCGTGGCCGATTTTGCCGATGAACTTGCCGTCGCGGACGGCCACCTGGCCGCGGACGGTGACGGCCGCCGGGCGGCCTTCGATTTTCCAGCCTTCAAAGGCGTTGTAATCCACGTTGGTTTGCTGCGTCCGGGCCGAAATTTTGCCGCGATATTTTGGGTCAAATACGACCAGGTCCGCATCGGCGCCGATTTGAATCGTTCCTTTGCGCGGGAATAAATCAAAGGTTTTGGCCGCCCGGGTGCTGGCGCAATTGACGAAGGTGTGCAAATCAATCTTCCCGGCTTTCACGCCGTACGTGTAAAGCAGGTTGACTCGATCTTCGAGGGCGGGAATGCCGTTGGGGATTTTGGTGAAATCATTTTTGCCCATGACTTTTTGCGCCTTGAAATCAAACGGGCAATGGTCGGTCGCCACCGTTTGAATCAGGCCGTCACGCAGGCCGTTCCACAAAATCGCTTGGTTGCCTTTGTCGCGCAACGGCGGCGACATCACATATTTCGCGCCTTCGAATTTCGACCTTGCGGCAAAGCTTTTGTCCAGGGTCAGGTATTGAATCAATGTTTCGATGCTGACACGCACGCCGCGCTGCCTGGCCGCGATGGCCTGGTCCAGCGCTTCCCGGCAGCTTAAGTGAACGATATACGTTTCCGCGCCGGTGGCTTCCGCAAAACTCATCAAATGATGAACGCCTTCGGCTTCCACCGCGGGCGGGCGGCTTTCGTGATGTTGGGCGGAGTCCGTTTTGCCGGCCGCGAGCAATTCCGCCTGGCGTTCCGCGATGAGAGTTTCGTTTTCGCAATGCGCGGTGACAATGACCCCCAATTCCTTCGCCAGTTTGAGCGTGCGATACAATTCGCCGTCGTCCACGCCAAACGCCCCTTTATAGGCGAGAAATATTTTGAAAGAGCTAATGCCGCGGCGGACGATTTCGCGCAATTGTTTTTCCGCGGCGCCGTCGAATTTGGTTACCCCCATGTGGAACGTAAAATCGCACGCCGATTTTCCGGCGGCCTTGCTCATCCATAACTCAAATCCTTCCAGCGCGTCCTCTTTGCGCGACGGACAGCACATTTCGATGAGCGTCGTGGTGCCGCCAACGAGCGCGGCGCGGCTGGCCGTTTCATAGGTGTCCTTCGCGAACGTGCCCATGAACGGCAGATAGATATGGACGTGCGGATCAATGAAACCGGGGAAAACGAATTTGCCTTTCGCGTCAATTACCACGGCGCCCCGCGGCGGCGTGATCCTCCGGCCAATCCGCGTGATGGTTTCATTTTCACAAAAGATATCGGCGGCGTAGCGTTCACTGGCAGTGACGATCTCGCCGCTTTTAATGAGCAACGACATAAAAAGAGGTTCCTTTTGAAGCGGTTTTTAACACGGGAACGGTGTTTCTGTCAGCACAATTCACAAGGAATCCATAATCTCTTTTACTTTCCGGTCGTAATCGTCCTTGTTGATCAGCCCCTGCTCGTAAAGTGCCTTGAGCTTCTTCAGCCGTTCAGCGGGATCGGTTTTGGCGGGTGACGTGAGGACATCCACTCCTGCCTGAGTGGCCGAGGCCAGCAGTTTGATCTCGTCGGCGGACAGCGCCCGGTTGTAGATGCGTACTTCGTCAATGAGACCGTCAAACGCCAGCAATTCGCCCCAGCCATAATCCACCACGCTGTTGCCAATGCACAAATCCCAATCGCACTTGCTCAAGGGTCCGGTGGTTCTTTGCCGCCGGTTGTTTTCCACCCCGTCAATATAGCAACGCACCGTCTGGCCGTCGTAGGTGACCGCGACATGATGCCAAAGATTATCATCCAACGCGCTACGCGATGTCAGTCCGCCAAAATTGGGGCTCTCCAGCGCAAGTTTCCCCGTCCTATTTCTATCGCCGGCGAGGCTGAGGGCGTAACCATGGTGAAAATCCTTGTCCAGGATTCGCTCCCAAAGTCCGGTGTGGGCCCCGGTTGCCTTGATCCACGCTGCGATGGTGATGTAATCCGGGTTCAACGTGTCGCTGTTCGGGACAACGATGCGGTCATCGAAATTCGTAATGGAGAAACGGTAGGCGCCGCCGAATTTGCCATCTGGTTCCCATTTTGCTCCGAAGACCTGCCCGTCGTTGCCCGCGCCGCTTTCATCATGAACAATGCCGTTGGTGTCCGGCACGTCAAAGGGAAAATATAAAACCAGTCCGCCGGGACCGGCCATGCCGCCGGTTTTATGGTTGGGCGCCGCCGGCCCGGCGGGAAAGTCCATGGAATAGAAGGCCCATGATTGCGCGCCGTTCAGAACGCCTGCTTCAGTCATGTTTCCCTCCAGCACCAGGTCCCGCACGCGTTTTTTCATCTGCTCGATGTCAGTTGCCAGGGCGTTGGTGGACTGGCCGCCGGGCTGATCGAACGAAGCGAGAATGTTTGAAACCAGATTGGCCGAAACCGGATCGCTGTTGGCCAAAGAACGAAGTGCGCCGCCGAGGGCATTCAGCCGTCGCGTTCGGGCCTGCCCTTCCGGGGAAATGACATCCACACCGGCCCGTGTGGCCTGGGCCAGGGCTTTGACCTCGTCCGGAGACAGGGCGCGGTTGTAGATACGCACTTCGTCAATCAAACCGTCGTATGCCAGAAATTCTCCGGTGCCGTAATCGACGGCGCTATTGCCGATGCACAGGTCCCAGTCGTCCTTTTTCAGCGGGCCGGAATGCCTGACCGCGCGGCTTTGTTCGACGCCGTCAATGTAGCAGGCGATGTTTTTGCCGTCGAAGGTGACGGCGAGATGATGCCAGCGGTTGTCAGTCACCTGGCGATTGTTATAGAAGAACCCCTGGCTGGTTTCCAGGCCGGGTTTTCCCCGCGCTCCTTTCCCGTGCCAATCTCCGCTCAGGTCGAAGCAATAGCCGTTGCGATAATCCTTGTCCACGATGCGGGACCAAAAGCCATCTTTTTCCGCCGTCCGGATCCACGCCGCAATGGTAATCGTGTCCGGGTTCAACGTGTCGCTGTTGGGAATGACGATGCGGTCGGTTAAATTGGCAATGCGGAATCGGTAGGCGCCGCCGAATTTGCCATTGGCCACCCATTGCGCGCCAAAAACCTTTCCGTCATTGCCCGCGCCGCTTTCGTCGTGAACGGTGCCGTCGGCATCCGCTGGTTTGTCAAACGGCAAATATAAGACGAGTCCGCCGGGACCGGGTTTGCCGCCGGTCTTATGGCTTGGATGGGGCGGGCCGGCCGGACCCTCCGGCCTGGGGGCGGTATTGAGGGCGTTCTGCAGAATTGCGGCGCTTTCCATCGCGCCTCGTTGAACCAGTTCCCGCACTTTGTCATTTATGCGGTCCCGGTCGTCGGCCAGCACCTCCGGCGGCAATCCGCCCGGCTTTTCCGCGGATGCAAGCACGTTGGAAACAAAATTCGCGGAATCGGGATCGTGGTTGTTCCGAAGTGCGTAAAGCGCGGCGTTCAGCGGATCAATCCACTTTTCGTTCGCGATGATTTCGGGACCGGCTTCTTCGAGCGAATTCGTGACCGCCTGCGCGAATTGGAATGGCCCCGAGAAATGCCATTTGCCGTCCTGCCGATGGGCGCTGGTAAAAATAGTTGAGATGCGTCCGTCCTGGTGCTTGAAAATCAATCGGCCTTGTGGGTCAATTGCCCAGAAGGTTTCGTTTGGGTTATGGACGCCGCTGCCGTTCAGCTTGCCGTCGCTTTGAAGCTGGATGAAGCCCTCGTACCAATTGCCCCCGGTCGTCAGGGTTGTAAAATAAAACTGTTTGCCGGAGAGTTTTTCCGGCGTCAGCGCTGCCTGCCGGTGCATTTGCCAAACCAGGGCGCTGCCGCACAGCAGCACAACGGCGACAATCGCTGCTGCGATCCATCCCCATGGAGACCGCGCCGGTGCTTCCCCGGGCGGAGAAATGGCTGCCATTCGTGCCAGTTGAGGAACCATGATGGGCAGACCGCACTTGGGGCAGGCGACGGTCGCGCCTGCGCTGGTGGCGTCTGCGGTGAGATGTTGTCCGCATTGCGGACAATTGAATTTGATGTCGCTCATAGAAAAGAAAGCGTCGGAACGCCGGGGCTGGATTTGCGTCTGAAATCAATAGTTATTGGGGGTGAATTTGCTTTCATGGCATTTATTATCCTGAGCTGGCGCGTCCAGGGTCAAATCCGGGCATGGCGATTTCCTGATATGAGCAGCAAACCTGCCTGAATTCTTTCATGGATTAGGCTAGACGGTCACTTAAAGGCTATAAGACTGTCAAGATTAAATGTGCTGATTTGATGTTTTCGGAATCTGGTGGGAAACTTTTTTGGTATTTTCGATCTTTGCGGTTAAAGTTTCATTCTGGAAATCTACGAAAAACTGTGGAACGCAGCGGTCACCGCTTTCGAGCGCGGTGGGCCCGCATTGGATCCGCATTTGCCGGACAAAGGGAGCGATTTGCGGCGGGGCGTGACCCTGGTATGCCGGCCATCTGCCGCTGTGCGCGGCGCCGTGGAAGAATTTATCGGGCGCCTCTCGACTCTTTGTCCCGGGCAATATTTTTATCGCCCGGAAGAACTGCACGTGACAATTCTTTGCGTCATTACCGGGACGCCGTCGTGGCGGGAGCAGATGCCGAGGTTTGAAGCATCCGCTCCGTTGATTGATGAGGTATTGCGGCGGCAGTCTTCGTTTGGGATAAAATTTTCCGGTGTTACCGCCGCGCCGGACAGCGTGATGATCCAGGGATTTCCAGTGGGCGACGCCCTTTCCACGATCAGAGACGGGCTGCGGGAAGCATTCACCGCCGCCGGTTTCGGCGATATGCTGGATCGCCGCTATAAAGTGACTGCGGCGCATCTCACCGTCATGCGCTTCTGCAGGCCCTGCTCAGAAATAAAGCAATTGCTGAAGTTTTTGACCGAGAACCGAGACACTAATTTTGGTGAATGTGACATCAAAAATATTGAACTGATCTTCGGCGATTGGTACGCATCGGCGAACAGCGTGAAGACGCTGAAAGAATTTCGGCTCATGGAAATGTAACGGTCGGCGTCTGAGGCGGCAATCTGGACGGATTCATGAAATTGATATCATGGGCCCAATGCCGGTCCGGGGGGCGGTATAAAATAACCGGCTTGGCGCCAACAATGGGTGCATTGGCTGGCATACACATTTCATTTGTGTATAGGTTGTGAACGGAGTAAACGAACCAGGTGTTCGTATCTAATGCATTAATGTGGAGTGATTTATGAAGATTATTGGGGTGTGAACGAAAGGGGCGTCAGGGAATGGTTTTGGACGGGCGTTTTACGGAAACGTGACTGTCGGTGTAAGCGGTGGTAATCCGAACACATTGGCAAAATTCGTGTCGAAGGCCCAATCTCGGGTTGGTGCGGTTTCATAATAGCCCGTTTGTTGCCAGCAATTGGTGGCGTATTGGCTCGGAAACATCGCGACAATTGTCAATAGCGGTTCAACGCCGGTTGAAAGTCATTGGTCAGTAGTCCGCAGCAAAATTCGGCCATGAGGATGAGAGCAAATGAGATGAAGTCCTCTAAAAATGCACCCGATGAGGAAGTTAAAACTTGCAAAATCTTTCGGCGAAGAATATTGAACATTTATGGCCACCGCGGACTTGATATGCACACTATAATGCGGTCGAACCGATCATCCATTTTTGAATTGATACTATTGCTGGCTTTCCTGCCCTTTCCGATTTTTGCGAAGACGCCGATCGGTGTGCCGCCCCTCGATGCGATGGCGGGAAGCTGGCTGCCCATGAAGAAGGTGGCCAATCCGCCGGACGTTAATAATTTTCATGATATGCTTCTGGTGAACCGGGACCTGACCTCCTTCTTTTGCTGTCCCGAAGACTGGTTATGGAGCGATGGACATTTCCGTTTCGGCTATCCACCCGTTACGCTGACCATTGCGGGCAAAGAATATCCAGCCACAGAATGCCGCTGGTATCCCTATCGCGCCTTGCGCCGCAACGCCAACTGCGCAGGTTGCGCCGTGCAGACGGACACTCGAATGATCAACGAGCAGCGGGCTGTGCTGGTCAGCATTCAAATTGCCACTCCGGCGAAGGCTCAAACAAATATTGAGATCACGTTGTCGGCCCCGGGAGTTCTACAAGCCGATGGGATATCGGCGCTCAATACCACTCAACGGCCGGGATTCGTCACGGTCATCACTCCGGCACCGAAACCCGGCTCAGCGAGCAATGACCACGGCATGGTTCACTGGTCCTGGAATGTGCCGCCGGGAGGCAGGCGCGAAGTGGAATTCGTCGCGGGCGACGGGCACGCGGCCGACGCGCCAAAAGTACAGGCGGATGTGGCGCGCTGGGCGGCAAACTTTTCCAAAGAATTTGAGGGCGCAAAACAAGGTTGGGAGCAACGCTGGGCGGACGCATTCACGCCGGGCAATCACCATTTCTCGGGCAGCTTGCCGGCGCTGGTCACGGACAACGCGGCGCTGAAGCGGAATTATTACATGGGTATCCTCACCATGCTGGAATTGGAACGCACGCAGTTTCCCGTCTCGCCAAGGTCCTTTATTACCAGCGGCGAGCGCGCGCCCGGCACACAATTCTATTGGGACGCCTCGATGCAAAGCACGGTCTGGGCGCTGCTCGAACCGGCCGGCATGAAGGCGGCGTTGCGCCGGTGGCTGGTGCAAAATCCGCGCAGCGGACTGTTTATTTATCTCACTGATACCAATGGCTTTGATGCACAAATTCACGATCGCATCACCGGCTATGCGTTCAACGCCTGTACGATTTTTAAAACGGCCTCGGATTATCTTCATGTCACCGGCGATACCGCGTTTTTGGATGAAAAATTGGAGGACGGTAAAACGGTCCTTCAGCGCATGGATGAACTGGCCACGGATTGGAAAACCCTCGTCCATCCCGGCAGCGCGCTGGCGGATTACGGAGAAAACCGGAACCTCCTTGAATGCGCGCCCGCCTACATTGGCCGTGTTCCTTCATGCAACGCGCAAAATATCTGGATGATGCGCCAGGACGCCG
>JASHPN010000252.1 GCA_030038175.1 Verrucomicrobiia bacterium | reverse complement strand
GCGCAGTGCATGGAATCGGGCCACGACAAATTTGACGAAAAAGTGTCGGCCTATCTGACTGAAGTTGGGGAAGCGAATGTGGTGAGCCTTCACTCGATTAGCTATGAGATTTTTGACGTAGGCACGCAAAAGGTGATGGTGGATTACGGCGTGATCATTGTTTATCGGGGCTAACGGGTCCCCCTTGACTTGCGCGTTTTACCCCGCTACCGTGCGCGCATGAGTTATCGGAAAGCTGTTTTTCTTTTGGTCACGGCAATGGTCGTGATGCTGCCCTTCCGTTCGCCCGCGCCGCTCATCTACACGCCTGGAGAAGGCTGGTATTATGAATTACCCGGAACGGTCGAGAACTGGCAACGGTCCCGCGCCAAAGAACAATTGAAAGTGGCGCAGGGATATTTCCAGGAAAAGGATTATTCGATGGCATTGCGGGCGGCCTATCGGGTCGTTTTGGTGTGGCCGCTTTCGGATTACGCGCCGGACGCTGAATATTTGGTGGGCCGTTGCCTTGAAGCCAAAGGCAAGGACGAAGCGGCCTTCAAGGCCTACCAGAACATTCTCGAAAAATACCCCAATAGCCGTCATTACGAGGAAGTTTTGTGGCGCCAATATGCCATCGCCGGACGCTTTCTCGGGGGTGAATGGACGAAACTCTGGAATTTCGTTCCGTTTTTTCCTTCAATGGATACCACCGCAAAAATGTACGATACCATCGTGGGTGACGGCCCTTACAGCGACGTGGCGCCGCATGCCCAGTTGAGGGAGGGCGTCGCCCGGGAAAAGCAAAAGGATTATCCGTTGGCCGTCAAGGCTTATGAAAAAGCAGCCGACCTTTACCATGACCAGCCGGTGATCGCCGCGGACGCGGTGTTCCGCGAGGCCGAATCGTACCGCAAACAGGCGGCCACGGCCGAATATGACCAGGGCACGGCGGAGCAGGCCATTGAGACATTTACCGATTTTATGACCCTGTTTCCGGATGACAAACGCGTGCCGCAGGCACAGCTGGCCATCACCGAAATGAAAGCCGAACAGGTGCATGGGGCGTTTGAAGTGGCGCAATTTTATGAAAAAGGCCGAAAATGGGACGGGGCCGCGGTTTATTACAACGAAGTTCTGCAACTCGATCCCAATTCCTCCTACGCGGCCCTGGCCCGCCAGAGAATCGCCGTCCTCAAGCCCCGGCTGCACTTGCAAGAGAATTGAAAATGCGTTTTCTGAGATTTCCCGCGCTGTGCGCGGCCGCCCTTTTGCTTGGCGGTTGCGCCGGCTACCATCTGGGGCCGGTCAATGATGAGGTGGCCGGGGATAGATCGGTTGAAATCCTGCCTTTCAATAATCGCACGCTGCAGCCCAGGCTGGGCGACGCCGTGACGGAGGCGTTGCGCGAACGGTTCCAGGCCGATGCCACGTTTCATTTGGCAACCAGCGGCCCCGGCGACGTGGTGGTGACCGGCGTTATCACGCGTTATACCCGGCAGGGTTTGACCTATCTCAGTTCGGACGTCCTGACCGCCAATAATTACAAGGTTGAAATTGTCGCGCACGTCAAAGCCGTTGACCGTAACGGAAAAGTCCTGCTCGACAAGGACGTAAAGGGCGACACCCTCGTGCATGTTGGATCGGATCTGGCGGATGCCGAACGCCAGGCCATGCCCTTGCTGGCCGATGACCTCGCGCAAAACGTGACGCAGTTGCTCACGGAAGGAACGTGGTGACCACGGACTCAACTCCGACCGTCATATTAAAGCCGGGCGAAGCCGATCGTGTGGTGGCCGGCCATCCATGGATTTATGCCGGCGAAATTCAGCGCGTGACGCAGCCGCCGTCGGATGGCGCGATGGTCCAGGTCAAAGATCACCGCCAGCGCCTCCTGGGCGCGGGCTTTTTCAATTCAAAATCGAAGATCCACGTCCGCATGCTTGACTCCCGGCGCATCGAAGCGGACGAGGCGTTTTTCGAGGCCCGCATTCGCGCGGCGCTCGGCGTACGGAGAAAATATATGCCCGCTGCCACTTCTTTCCGGGTGGTCAACGCGGAAAGCGATTTTCTGAGCGGCCTGATTGTGGATAAATACGGCGACATTTTGGTCCTGCAAATCTCGGCGCTCGGAATGGAACTGCGCAAGGAACTCATCGTCGGCGCGTTGCGAAAAATTTTTTCGCCCCGGGCGATTTGGGAGCGGAGCGACGCCGCGTCGCGCAAGTTCGAAGGGCTGGGGGAAGTCAATGGCCGATTGTCCGGCGAATCCGACGGGAAATGCGCCGTCAATTTAAACGGATTGACCTTCGAAACCGACCTGCGCGAAGGGCACAAGACCGGGTTGTATTTGGACCAGCAGGCGAACTACCAGGCGGTCTCGCATTTCGCCGCGGGCGCCCAGGCGCTCGATGGCTTCAGCTTTTTGGGAGGCTTTGGGCTTCATGCCGCGCGCGCCGGCGCCGCACACGTCCATTTGCTGGACCAAAGCGCGGCGGCCATTGACGCTTCGAAACGAAACGCGGCCGCGAACGGCTTGCTGGAAAAATGTTCATTTGAAGCAGTGAATGTTTTTGACTGGCTCAAGGCGCAAACGGCCGTCAAGCCGCATGAAAAAGTCGTTCCGCGTTTTGATTTGATCATTCTGGACCCGCCCTCGTTTACCCGCAGCCGGGCTTCCGTGCCGGACGCGTTGCGCGGATATAAGGAAATCCATCTGCGCGCCCTGAAGCTCCTGAAGCCGGGAGGGACGCTCGCGACGTTTTGCTGCTCACACCACGTCGGCGCCGGCCTATTTCAGGACACCCTGCTTTCGGCGGCTTATGATACCCGAAGAATCCTCCGCCGCGTGGCGGCATACTCGCAGTCGCCCGATCATCCGGTGATTCCGATGATTCCTGAAACCGAGTATCTGAAGGGGTTTGCGTTTGAAGTCGTGTCCTGAAGCCAAACCCCCAGGGCAGACGCATCTAAATTGGCGAAATTTCCGATTAACACCGTGGCTTTAGCCCGGTGTCAGGCCAGAGTCGAGTGGAAGAAGCCGTTTTAACGGCTTATGGGCATCCCAAAAGCCGTTAAAACGGCTGCGGACTTTTTGACATGGCTGGTCCACCGGGCTAAAGCCACGGTGTTAATGAAAGCAGGGCGGAAAACATTGAAATTTAGATGCGTCTGCCCTGGCCAAACCCCCTTGTCAAAGTCGTTCTGCTCCTTTATGGTTATGTAATGTCGTTTAAGAAACATTTGGCATGGCCGCTGATTTTTTGCGCGGCGAATTTTGCGTCTGCCGATACGCTTCAGCTAAAGGATGCAGCCGCCGTGACGGGGAAAATTCTTGCGGAAAAGCCCGATTCCATCGTCGTGGACGTGGGCTATACCGTGCTGGTGGTTCCGCGCAGTGCGATTGCGGCCATCACCCGGAGCGCGGGTGTATTATCATCCGGATCGCCCGCCGGCGCGCTGCTGGATGTGACACCCCAGTTTTACACTGCCGGGGCAACGGCCTCACCGGCCCGCGACCTCCAGGACATGGTCAAACAACTGGGCCAGGCCGTGGTGCAGGTGCGCACTCCGGAAGGCCTGGGTTCGGGATTTTTCGTGAATACCGACGGCTATTTGATTACGAATTTTCACGTCATCGAAGGTGAAACCGAAATTTCGGTGGAAGTTTACAGCCAGGTCAACGGCCAGCTTGAGCGCGAGACGTACAAGCAGGTCCGCATCATTGCCATCAATAAATTTCACGATCTGGCGTTGCTCCATATCGAGGACAAAAACGCTCCCAAATTCAAGTACGTGACCCTGGGCAGCGCGGACGCGTTGAACGTGGGCGACTCCGTGTTCGCCATCGGCAGTCCCATGGGCCTGGAACGCACCGTTACCGAGGGCATTTTGAGCACCAAGACCCGCGAACTGGAAGGGGAGCTTTATCTGCAAACCACGGCCCAGATCAATCCCGGAAACAGCGGCGGCCCGCTCTTCAACATGGCCGGCCAGGTTGTGGGAGTGACCAATATGAAAATCATGTTTGGCGAAGGCCTCGGTTTTGCCATCCCGGTCGAGTTGGTGAAGAATTTTCTCGATCATCGGGACGCGTTTGCCTACTCGACCGACAATCCGAATAATCCGTACCGTTATCTCGCCCCGCCCAGTTTTACCCGGGAAAAAACCTCCGGAAAATAGCCAGGCCCCTTTCCCATCGCCGCGATTTATAGATCAATGAAATTGAAAATCTTTCCTGTCGCGACGGCGTTTTTTTTGCTGATCGTCTCTTCGATTTCCGCCGCCATACCGCCGGCCGAAAAGCTCCTGCCCGCCGATACACTGCTCATGCTGACCGTGCCGGATTACTCGGCGCTGCGAGCGAGCGCCCAACAGTCTCCGCAATGGCTTTTGTGGTCCGACCCCGCGATGAAGCCGTTTCGGGACGATTTTACGGCCAAATGGAACGCGAGATTTGTTGGGCCGTTGGAACGAACTCTCGGACTGAACCTCAATGACTATTTGCCTTTGTTGCAGGGGCAAATTACGTTCGCGGTCACCCAAAATGGATGGAATGGCGCGGGGAACGCCGCGCCATCACTTCTGTTGCTGCTGGACGCCAAAGGCAAAAGCGATTTACTGGCGACCAATCTGGCCGTCCTCACACAGAAATGGCGCGTCATCGGCAAACCCGTGCGCACGGAGTTTCTTCAAGACATCAAATTTTCCGTGGTGAGTCTGTCCAGCAATACGGTCGTTCCGTTTTCCTCTGTTTTTCCCCGAAACGCAGGCGCCCCGTCCGTGCCGCCAACGATCTATATCGGCCAATACAAGTCATTGCTTATCGTGGGAACCTCGGCCAAGTCGGTCGAAAGTGTGGCCGCGCATCTGACGGGCGGGGCCAATCCTTCCTTGAGCCAAAACGCCGAGTTTGCCGCCGATCAACTCGCCCAATTTCACGGCCCTCCCCTTTACTACGGTTGGTTTAATGCAAAATCGTTTTTCGATGTCCTTTCGCAAATCCAGCTATCCGCGGATTCCGGTCCGATGCCGTTTTCCCTGGATACGGTTCTGCTCGCTTCGGGGCTGCGCGGGCTTAAAAGCGTCAGTTTCAGCTATCGCGAATCCCGCGACGGCGCGGAAGTTGAATTTTTTGCCGCGGCGCCCGAATCCGGCCGGCAGGGCCTTTTAAAAATAGTGGCTCCCGTGCCCAAGGATTCCGCCCCGCCGCCATTTGTGCCTGCGGACGTGGTAAAATTCTGGCGATGGCGCGTGGATGGCCAGAAGTCCTGGGCGGAAGTCCAAAAGACGCTTGGCGTGGTTTCCCCCGGGGTTCTGACCGCCCTCAATTCTTTTCTCGATATGGCCAATGCAACGGCGCGACAGCAGAATCCCGATTTTGATATTCGCAAGGACCTGATCGCCAACCTTGGGGACGATTGGATGAGCTATGCCAGACCGCCGGGGGGCGCAACGCTGGCCGATTTGAATGCCGCGCCGTGGCTCTTTCTGTTCTCGGCGGACAACCCCGGCCAGGCGGTCCTTGCCCTCAAGACCCTTGCCGGCATGGGGTCACAGGGCGACGGGGTCGCGACGAGGGATTTTCTGGGCCGCAAAATCTATACGGTCACCCTTCCGTCCCACGGCGGCGACGGCGCCGCCGTCCCGCCGCGCTCGATTTATTTCACAGCCAGCGGAGGATATGTTGCCCTGACAACCGACGTTTCCATGATTGAAAGTTTCCTGCGCAGTGATGACGGCAAAACCAAGCCTTTGAGTGCAAAGCCGGAGTTGATCCAGGCGGCGCAGCACGTCGGAGGCATGAACAACGGATTGTTCGGATACCAAAACCAGCAGGAATCGGCGCAATTCCTTTTCGCCGCGCTGAAGAGCGATCCGGCCGCGGGATCCGTGCTTAATCCGCTGGCGGCGCTGCCGCTCGGCTCGGCCGCAAATGGCATTCGCGATTTGATGAATTTCTCCCTGTTGCCGGATTACGGCCAAATTTCAAAATATTTTAATTTCAGCGTCTATGGCGCCTCCGTCACGAGCGAAGGGATTGATTTGAAATTGTTTACCCCGCGCCCTCCGGACCTGAATTAGTGGAACAGGCGTCCCGCCTGTTCGACTGTTTTGCTAAGGATTCCCTTCGGTCTTATTTTCAGGCGGAGCATTTTCCAGGCTCAATTGTTCCGGCGGGACTGTCGCCAATCCGGGTTCAACCGTGACCGGCGCGGGCGGTTTTTCCACGGGAATGCGCCGCAATTCATCCGCGGCCGGCAGGTCTTCAAGGCCGCGCAAGCCGAAGTATCCCAAAAACACCGGGGTTGTGCCGTAAGTTTGGGGACGGCCGATGACTTCGGCGCGGCCAACGGCTTCCACCAATCCGCGTTCGATCAGAGTCTGCATGACTCCGTCCACATTCACGCCGCGAATCTGCTCCACTTCAGCCCGGGTGATGGGCTGCCGATAAGCGACGATGGCCAGCGTTTCCAGGGCGGGCTGCGAGAGCCGGGGCGGCCTCGCCTTGACGCCGACCAGGGCGCGCAGCCACGGCGCGAATTCCGGTTGGGTCACAAATTGCCACGCGCCCGCGACGCACGCGAGCCGGTAGCTGCGCGCCGCGCTCTCGTGTTCCGCGGCGAGCTGTTCCAGCGCCGCCGTGATGGCATCTTCCTTTGTTTTAGCGAACGCTTTGGCGTCGGCATCCGGCTCGTCGCCGTCGGCCGCATTAGCCAAAACGTCGCGAAGTTCTTTGACGCTCAGCGGCTTTTGCGCGGAAAAGAGCACCGATTCGAGAATGAATTTTAATTCCATGTTAATTTTGAAGTATTATAGCGATTCCAGGCAATCCACTCAGCCATTATCCGGTCGGGGCGGCTCATTCGCCGGCACGTTTGCGGGATTTTCGGGAACAGGATCGGGTGATTCGGTGGCTTGCGTGGATTGGACAGGGGATGCCGCTTCAGCGACGGGTTCGGAAACGGGCGCCCGGGTAATCTCGATTTCCGTAAAGGCCTCCGGCTGAATGCACACGAGTTGCTTTAACCGAATGAGTTCCAGCAGCGCCAGGAACGTGCAAACGACCTCCGCGCGGCTGGCCGCGCTCTCAAACAATTCCGAAAATTTGATCGCCGGGCGTTCACCGATGATTTTGAGAATAAATTCAATTTTTTCTCCGACCGTCCATTTATCCTCGTAGATTTCGC
Organism: Verrucomicrobiia bacterium; assembly: GCA_030038175.1. Taxonomy (GTDB): domain Bacteria; phylum Verrucomicrobiota; class Verrucomicrobiia; order Limisphaerales; family UBA11358; genus UBA11358. The sequence continues at coordinate 421 of JASHPN010000252.1, read as the reverse complement.
GCGTGTCGCCTGCGCGTTGCTCGAAGCGTCTCAGGACGGTGTTGACCGCGTTGAGCAAATCGAAAATGGAGACATCGGGTTTCGTGGGAGCAGCCTCGGATTCAAATTCCAGTTTGCCCGGCATGCGCGGGAAAATGTGTTCCTGGCGCGTTTCCAGCGTTTGCAGTTGGGCCGCGGCATCCTTGAACTTTTTATATTCGACAAGCTGCTTGATGAGTTCCCAGCGGGGATCTTCGCCTTCCTCCTCGCCTTCCACCTGCGCCTGCTGGTCCACGGGCAGCAATTCGCGGCTTTTGATATACATGAGGGTTGCGGCCATGACGAGAAATTCTCCGGTAATCTCCAGATCGAGCAGCCGCATGGTATCAATGTATTCGATGAACTGCGTGGCCAGCTTCGTCAGATTGACCTCGTAGATGTT
>JASHPN010000251.1 GCA_030038175.1 Verrucomicrobiia bacterium | reverse complement strand
GCCCCGACACGACATTGACTTGGGGAGGCAAGTTTTGGAGGATCTGCGGCGCATTGGTAAGGACGCTGATCGTGACAAAGATATTTGTGGAACCGCCGGCATTGTCCACGGTCAACTCGAGTTGATCCCCGTTCCAGGCGGCGGGAACGTTACTGACCAGCAAGCCCGCGTTTAGCGATATTCCGTTGGTTGAACCCGACGTCACGTTCGTGCCACCGCTGACGTCATACCATTGATTGCTGAGCGGAGACGTCCCGAACGCCACAGCCGGAATGGATAATACACCGCCCACGCTCGCAGAAACGCTGGAGGGAGGAAGCGTGGTAAAATAGGGAGATACGACTGATACTGACTGGTACTGGGTCATCACCTGATTGATGCTCAAGGGGTATTTATAAACGGCCACGTCGTTGATGAAACCGGAAAACTGATTCGTGTAATTGATGCCATCCGCCGTTTCAGCGCCGATGCTCATGGGACTGGAAACTTCATAGACACCGCCGTTTGTAGTAATGCTTGCTGTATTGACCAGCTTGCCGTCATAGTAAAGCAGCAATTGTCCATTGACTTCATCGCAGACGCCCACCAGGTGATGCCAGCCGTCGTCCAGCGCGGGCGAGAAGCCCGATCCCACCACATGAACATTCCCGCTCGCGTCACGAACATAGAAACGGTAATGCAAGTGCGTCGAGTCAATGCCCAGGTTAAACTGATCGTTCGAGTTATAATAGCCTTTGGCGGCGATGGCGCCGGAGATGACCTGCCCGCCGGCGTAGCCGTTGACCCAGGCTTCAACCGAAAACTCGCCGTTGGAACCGGCCGGCGCGGCAAAATCCACGCCTTGAATCTGACCGGCATAATTGTTAATGAGGTAGTCACCATCAAAAAACGTCGAACCAAACTGGCCAAATTCGGCCGAGGTCTCCGGATCACTTGCGCTGTACCCGGTCTGGGACAGAATAACGTTTGTATAAACGCCGTCATTGCCGCCGACGTAATCATGACAAATGGCGCCCGGATTGCCGTCATTTTGATTGTCATCAGGCTCATTCAAACGCCAGTAACCTGCCGGATTCATTGCCAAAACGCTTGTCGGATAAGGGGCCGTGGGCGCCGGAACCACCGAGGCCATCCAAACCATGCTGGTGGCCGAACTGCCGGCATTGCCCGCAATGCAATAATTGGTAATCGTGCCGAGAGAAACGCTGGACCAGGTAAAATTGGAAGCCGTCGCGGCGCCATCCAAAACTCCGTTGGTAAACCACTGATAAGAGAATGGCGGAGTGCCGCTCAAGGCAATTGAGAATGTCGGACTGTCGCCGGCAAACAGCGTGAACAGGTTGGTATAGGGAACGGGAAATTCACTCGTAATCTGGACCGCCGTATTGACGGTGAGGGTGGCCAGCCGGCTGGTGATCGAGCCGTAATTGTTGGTGATGACGACGTAGTAGTAGCCGCTGTCGTTGCCGGTCAGATTGGTGACCGTCATTTCCGACGTGTTGATATTGAAATAATGGACCCCGTCATTCGCCAGTTGGGTGGCGCCGCTGTAATTGGACGTGGTGTTGAAAAACCATTGATAAGCCAGCGGCCCGGAGCCAGCGGCCACGACGCCAAAATAGATATAAGTGCCGGTCCCGCCGTTAACGACCCGGCCGGTGGTTGGCTGGTCAGCAACGCTGGGAATAAACGGCGCCACTCCAGACGCATTATAGAGCGTTTGAATTTGAGCGGGTGTCAAGGACTGGTTGAAAATCGCCACGTCGCAGATCTGCCCGGCAAAGTTCCGGCCCGCCCCCTGGGGATTGTTGGTGTACTCCGGGTCGCTGCCGATGAACACATCCGAATTTGTGCCCGGAAGAAAGCCATTGGTGCTCGCGTTGTTGGTCAAAACGTCCAACGCGCCGTCCACGTAAAGGGCATTGGTTCCCGACTGGTTCGGGTTTGGGTTGGGAGTGTAAACCATCTCCACCTGATGCCAGTTCCCGTCATTATAGACGCCCACCGAATTCAGATTGGCGGTTGTGTTGGTGCCAAAACGCCAAAAGAGGTGGCCGGTGGTGTTCAATGAGAGATTCCACGACAGGTCCGAGTGACCAACGATCGTGCACATGCGGCCGTCGCAAGGATTGCCGCGAAACAGAGCGGTCAGACTGAACGGGACGGGGCCAATGGGATTATACGCTGCCGCATAGCCGGCGTCTCCATAACTGCTTATTCCGCTCAAGGCGGCCAAGTGGCTCGGCACCGTGCCGGACGGCACGCCGTTAGGGTTCACCGGGCCGTTGCCGAGTGCGCCCGGCATCGTGCCGGGGGAATAAACGCCATTGCCAACCGCAACGCCGTTGGTCACGCCATAATTAGTCAGCACCGGCCAGGCGCCGAGCCCCGGAGGGGTATAGGTGGTCGGCGCATTCATCCGCAGATAAATGACCGGATTGTCATTGGTGACAACATGGAAATAGTTAGCCTGGCTGCCGCTGTTAATGGCATTAGTGTAATGGGCTTGAATGTCGCCAATGACATTGGTATAAACCGCAAACTCATCTATGTAACCGGCGCACGCGCGAGTGCCGCCCCTGCCCCCGCCAATGGTCATCGGCGACCAGTAATCCGGAGTATAGGATGCAGGGTTGTTAACTATGGTGCCGCCGGTATTGTTTAAGGTCGCCTGAGCGCCGTTGATATAAAGACTGATGTTGGTGCTGGCAGTGCAGGTCACCACCAAATGATACCAATTATTTGAAGGATAGAGGTTTTGACCGCTTGTGCCCGCGAAGCCTACGTTGTCTTGGGCTCCGTTAAGGCTGTATATTTCGAAGCCGGTAGTGCTTCCATTCAACCAAACCAGCCGTATCCCTGCCAAAGTACCGGAATTACCGCCGGAACCGCCGGCGTTCAACCCTTCATCCCCGGATTGCGCCCAGATGTCTTCGCTCGTCAAATTCGTCGGGTAAAACCAGCACTCGACCGTAAATGGTGGAACGAGGGTGGCCAGGGGCGAATTGTGGGGAACATAGAGGGCATTGGTGTATGTGCCGGCGGCCGGGCTTGCGCCCTTGGTAAAATTCACGGCCATGTTGTCGTCGTTGGTCAAAATGCCGGGCACCCCGCGGACAATTCCCAAATCCGGGCTTGCCCAATCGGGATAAAATCCGTCTTCAAGCGCGCCCAGCGTGCCATAGTTGGTCTCAACGTCGCCCTGCGCCGCCGCTTCCACTTCATGCATCGGCCAATAACCGACGGGATTAAGATTGGTGATAGCTTGAAAATAACCCGACTGAGCCGATACGCGGGTCGTTGCCAACAGCAACACGGCGGGCACCACTGCCAGGACACTGAAAACTTTGGTCTTCATAATTTGAGATTGCTTCTCCGATTGTTTGGGATTGGATGTGATTATATTTCGCAACCGCCCTGTTTGTCAATGGTTTTTGTTACCGCCATAGATCGAAAAAACGTCAAATGCGTGGCTTGTAACCCTGCCCATGCGTTAGAAAGGCCGTTATTCGCCGTTAAATCCCTAAAATCCGCGAAAAAGTGAACTTGAGATTGTACGGAAAGGCGCGATAATGAAACTATACCGCCCCATGCGAGTCATGGGCGGGAATCCAAATGGGAAAGCCACAGTTTGTCCTCCGAAGGGCGATGAAGCGAGCCAGGCCGGAACGATGCCATGGGATCGGGCGCGCCTGCGCGGCCGTTTTGCTTTTGGCGGGCCTGGCCATGCCTGCTTTTGGCCAGTTTACCGCACAGAACGTCAGCAACATCTGGAACGATTTCAATGCCACGTTTTACGCGCCTTCCGGGAGCTATGGTTATTACGCGTGGGACCAGGGCGGCAGTTACGACAGTAACGACCGGTGGGAAAATGCCGAAATGATTGAGATGGCCACGGATTGTTATATTGCGGCCCCGACCACTCAAAATGAAAACATGCTGACCGCGCTTGTCAACGGCTTCGACCATTCGTATGGCACTGATTGGACCAGTGACAAGTATAACGACGACATCATGTGGTCGGTGCTGGTCAATGCCAGGGCGTATATGGCAATTTATAATGAGACCAAAACCGTCAATTCGTCCATGATCACCTGGGCGAACGACGCCTCGAATAATTTCTGCTGGGTCTATAACGGCGGCCATTCGCCGAACCGGGTCAATCCGCAATACGACAGCACGCTGGGCGGAGGGATGTGGTGGACCAATAACAGCAACCCGAGCACCGGCACCAAAAACGCCTGCGTCAATGGGCCGGGCGCCCTGGCGGGCTTTTATCTGGGCCTGATTTATACGAACGCTGAATTCACGATCATGGCCAGCAATATGATTAGCTGGGAAACGGCCAAATTGATCGAGCCAGACGGCTTGCTATATGACCACATTACCGCCAGCGGACTTGCGAGCGGCGATTACAGCTATAATGCGGGCACATACGTAGGGGCGGCTGGCTTTTTGGGATTGGGCTATCCGGAAAAGGTGGCTGCTTATTTCACAAACTTTTATTGCTCCAATGCGCTCCTGCCCAACTATGGCACAGGCGGAGGGAACAACGACGGATTCAATGGCATCTTCCTGCGCTGGGTGGGAACCTATGAAATCCTGTCAGGCAGTACCAACTGGGACAACTTTTTTAAAAATCAGGCGGCGGCCGCCTGGGCAGATACGAATGCCTCCGGTTTATCCTGGGACGACTGGGCGTCCGCTACGCCCTCCAGCGGTCTATATAGTTGGGATTGTTCTCCTTCCGTGGTGGCGTTGCAATGGGCGCAAATTGCTCAAAACCCCGGCACGGCGCTTGCTCCCTTGCAGGAAACTTTAACCATGACCACAACCAATGGCCAACTGCAACTGACCTGGCTTTACGGCACCTTGGAATCAGCCACCAATATTTTCGGGCCTTACCAAAACGTCGCCGGCGCTTCTTCGCCTTACGCGGCGCCCACGTCCGCCGGGCAACAATTCTATCGCGTTCAGGAAAACTGACGCACGCATGAAACATTGCGTAATATTCTTTGTTACGCTGACGGCTGCTTTCCAACTCGCGTTCGAAATCCAGGCGGAGACCAATACCAACGTCATCGTAGCATTCGTAACCTCGAATGCAACGCCGCTTCATCTTGGATTTGCCGGCTACACCACTGAGATGCTTGGCAAAGGGGAAGAATATGGCGACACGAATATGCAGCGTTACGCCGCAATGCTTCAGCCCGGCTGGCTGTTGTTTCCGGGCGGCACCACCGGCGATGCTTTTAATTGGCAGACCGGTTATACCGATACCAATTGGGTTACTACGATCGGAACGAACGAGGGGCCAAACAATGACGCTTCAAATCTCTGCGCCGGCACCGTGCAACCCCTGCTGGGCAAAGGTGGTGTCTGGTTCACCAACTTCGCGGCGCTGGCGGATAATTTAGGCGGCGCGCAAATCATTGTCTGCATCAACGCATTTACCGATACGAACCCGGCCGACGCCGGGGCATTTGCCGCCTTTGCGTTGAGCCATCATATCCACGTCGCCGCCTGGGAATTATGCAACGAGCCATATTTGTTCTATGGAACCAACCAGTTTTTCACGAACGGCGCGGATTACGCGGCCAAAATGCTGCCCTATTTTACTGCCATCACCAACGCGGATTCCCATGCCGTGGTTGCCGTGTTTTTCAGCGATCCGGCGCGGCCCGGCCAGAGCTGGGACAATACGCTGACAGGTTACGGATCAACCAATCAATACTGGAACGCAGCCGTCTGGCACTATTATCCGGAGCTTCCCGCGGACACTAACTTTTGCGACCTGATGGCAATGGACAACGGCAATCTTTACAGCAACAGCACGTTGTATGTGACAAATGTTTTGATGGGGAACAACGCGTCCAACACTGCCTTTCTCCTGACCGAGTTTGCTCCGGGCAGCGCCAGCGACACCGGCACGGTCAATCCACCCACAAGCACGCTGTATGGCGGCGTCTATGCCGCTGAAATGGTCATGCGCCTGTCCACTTGTCCCGAAATGATCTTTGCCGGAAGCTATCAATTGGTGGACCAGGCCGGCGTGGACACCACCGACAATTTTGACAATGCGGTGGACAATGCCGCCGCCAACAATTACGTGACTAACACTGAGGGGCTGCCTTTTGGGTATTTCTTAAGCGCCCAGGGTTCATGCGAAGCGATCGCTTATTGGGCCATGAATCGTTCCGTCGCCGTTTATGGCACGACCGTTGGGACCAATTGCCCCACGGTTCCAATGGACACCAACGGCATGAGTTTTATGCCGGCAATTTACGCGCAGGCGTATGAGGGCGGCAACGGAAGACGGTACGTGGTCTTGACCAACAAGGGCTCCAATGCCGTGCCGGTTCAAATCACCCAGGACGGCGTGGCGCTGACGAACCAATTTTTGGAAACGTTCGTGACCGGGACCAATCCCGCCGCAGTCAATTCGAATCCCCCCACTAACAATATCGTCATTCAGACCGATATGGCGACCAATCCCGTGACCGTTCCTGAATACAGCGTCACGCGGCTGGAATGGACCGTGACTAACGTGCCAAGCCCGGCGCTGGCTACCGCTGCCGCAAACGGATTTCTGGACCTGACGTGGGCTGGCCTGACCAACGTTATTTACAACGTTCAGGGAGAGACCAATTTGATCGGGACCTGGACGACGTTGGGCCGAGTCGTGAACGTCACAACCAATTTTAGTTTCACCAATTGGGAGTCCGCGCCGCAGCAATACTATCGGCTGGCCGTTCCCTAAAAAAGATCGTCACTCAGTGACCGTGGCCGTAGTGTTCGTCGAGGAATACAAGGCCATCAGCGCCGCGCCGATGGCCTGCGACAAATCGCCGAGCGCCGCCGGGACAATTCTGATGCCGCGTTGCGACGGCCAGAAATATTTTAGCGCGCTATCCTGGACGATGCGCAAATAATCCCGGCGGAACTCCGGCGTGGTCGCCTCCGGATCCATCAGGCCGCCGCCGATGACGACAATGCTCGGGTCCAGAGCGAGCGTGAGATTGGCGACGTGAAGGCCAAGCGCGCGGGCTTGAAAATCAAAAATTTCCCGCGCCAGCACGTCTCCTTTCTGTGCGCGGGCGCGGAGCGACAATGCCTTTTCTTTCGGCGTGGCGGTGGATTTCGCCAGTTCGTGGCCGGGATATTTCAAAAGTTTTTCCTCAAGCAATCGCGGCAATCCGGAAAGGGTCGTGTAAGTTTCGATGCAGCCCCAGTCGCGGCCGCAACCGCACGGAAATGGTTTGCCGGTGGCGCCAAGCAGATGCAACGGCGCCGGCATGTGGGCGGTTTCCATTCCGGCAAGGGTGTCGCCTTCCAGCGGCAATCCATCCGCTCCGATGAACGCCGAGCCGAGACCGGAACCCGGCATGAGCATCAGCACCGAGGCGCGGGAATTTCCGCGGGCCAATCGTGCTTCGGCCACGCCGCCGCATTTGCCATCGTTGCCAACGACCAGCGGCACTTCCCGGCCGGCTTGCTGCGTGAGTGCGCGGTGGTAATCGGCGTGAACGTTCCATCCGGCAAAGCTCGCGGGCAGATTCGCGGCTTTGCCCAGCACGCCATAACGTTCATACGGCCCGGGAATGGCCAGGCCAACGCCTTGCACCTGCGGCCATGACAAATTGTTTTCTGCAAGAAATTCGGTGATGGATGAAATCCAACAGGCGATGACGGCGTCGCGACCGTTCACGGAATTGGTTGAGCGCTGAAGCAATTTTGTGGTGACGGCTTCGCCATTTTCCCAGACGGCGGCGGTTTTACACGTCGTTCCCCCGTTGTCAGTGCCGATGAAAATATTTTTCAAACTCATGAGTCTGCAAAAGTACCCTGGGTGGGACCGCGGGGGAAGATGGAAGTTTGGTCTGAGGTGGTTTGCAACGATCCGGACAAAGTGATTTTCCCGAAGCAACGCCTAAACCTGCGGCAGCGCGGCATCTTCTTCAGCTTCCCTCGTACTGTAGTAACGCGCGGCAAAGTAAGAACCCACAACTACGACGAGCGCGATCGCCTGGGCCACGAGGGTTTGCACCGTCGGGAACACCGAGAACCAGAGACCCGCCCAATCGGGGATTTTCAGCCAGGGAATCGAAGTGGCGCCGATCCAGCCGGCCAATTGCATTTCCTGCGCCTGTTCGCCCACCATCACCAGCAAAACGATTCCCAGGAGAAAACCGGTTAATACGAGCATTTTCCGATACGGCAAACGGCGATGCGCCACAAAGGTCAGCATCGCCACGATGCCGGTGAGAAACAATCCGCACAATGCGCCCAACAAGACGATCTGGCCGCCCATCTGCAAATAATACGTTTGCAAAAACAGGACGACTTCGAATCCTTCGCGGTAGAGCGACGCAAAGCCCAGCAGCGCCAGGCCCCAAGTAAGGCGCCGGCGCGAGATTTCCGCAACGCTCGCGCTGCTCAACAATCTTTTCTTGTTGCGATTATGCATCGCAATCCATCCACCCCAATAGATCTTGTGGAAAAACCAGTTCATCACCACCAGCAGGACGACCACCGCCAGCAAACCCGTCGCCGCCTGCAAATTCAAAGCGGACACGTTCTGCTGCAAATTGCTCATGATGCCAATGGCGGCAAACCAGGTGATTAACGTGGCGCCAAAGGCAATGCCCGCGCCGGCCACGATGGGCTTGCGCTGGGCGGCGCGCGGGCCGGTCATGCTCGCGATGATGGCCGCCAGCACCAAAATCGTTTCCAACCCTTCGCGAAAGACCAGGACCCCGATATCCAGCGTGGCGGCGGCCGGACTCAGATTCGGGCTGGCGGGATTGGGATTGCCATGGGCCGTAAGTCCCTGCCAAACCAGCACACCAACGACCACCAGAACGGCGGCAATCAGAAGCACCCGAAAAGCGGTCCAAAGCGGGTTCCTTTTCGGGCTGGACACGTCCGAAACCAGATTTTGCAATTGGCGCACGGGCAGGAGCTGTTCCACCAGAATGGCTTCGGCCAGTTCGGCATTCAGGTCCAGCCGCGCGTCGCAAACCTCGCAAATGAAATTGGATTCCCGGCTCAGGAGCTTCAACTCCTGCTTTTCGCACAGGCCCAGGGCCCGCAAACGTTCGCGGATTTCCGGCGAAGCCGCGAGCGCCTTGATGCAAACGGTCGTGCCGGCCGGGACGCGGCTCAGAGGACAAACCTCAGCCCCGGCGCAACGGCCCTGGCCGGTCGCAATCGTCTTATTTTGCTCTCTCACAGACCAAATAGCATAAGCTGCCATGCACAATCCAGCAAGCCGTTTTAAGGGCTGTCCGGCATACTCACTCACGGCCATTACGGAAAAATAGATTTTTCATTTTTCATTTTTTAATCCAAATTGAATAAATGCCTTTGGTGTTTACAAAATATCACGCGCTGGGGAACGATTACCTGGTCATTGATCCCAAACATACCGCTGCGGATCTGACCCCGGAGCAAATTCGCACGGTTTGCCACCGGAATTTCGGGATTGGTTCGGACGGCATTCTATCCGGGCCGTTGCCGTCCAAAAAGGCGCAATTCGGCCTTCGAATTTTCAACCCGGACGGCAGTGAAGCTGAAAAAAGCGGAAACGGCCTGCGGATTTTTTCCCGATATCTGTGGGATAAAAAACTGGTTGGCTCCGAGGAATTTTCCGTAGAGACGCAGGGAGGGGTTGCGCGCGCGATGGTCATGCAACGGGGAAAAATTGTCCGGGTGGAAATGGGCACGGTCAGCTTTTGGAGCGATCAAATCCCGGTGGCCGGTCCTCGCCGCGAGGTCATCAACGAGCCGATCCATTTGCGGGGCGAACGGTTTAATTTTTGCGCCGCGACCATTGGCAACCCGCATTGCGTTCTGCCGCTGCCCAAAATCAGCGCCGATCTGGCTAAACAAATCGGCCCGCTGCTGGAAACGCACGCGCGTTTTCCGAACCGGACCAACGTCCAGTTCATGAAGGTGCTGGACCGGCACAATCTTCAAATTGAGATCTGGGAACGGGGCGCGGGTTACACCCTGGCCAGCGGCACCAGCAGCAGCGCCGCCGCAGCCGTGGCGCACAAACTGGGGCTGGTGGACCGGACCGTGAGCGTTCACATGCCCGGAGGAAAGATCGAAATCGAAATCGGCGAGGATTTTTCAATCCGAATGACCGGCGGCGTGACCAAGGTGGCGGAAGGGACCCTGGCCAAAGAGATGTTTGCGCGGCCCTGATGCGAAAGAGTTTCGGTTTTATTTCGTTCCCGTGCCGCTCAGTTTGCCGCGCATCACGTGCATCAGCGCCTTGACCGTCAGTTCGATAAAAAGAAACGGTTTGCCGATGAAATCATTGCCCCCGGCCATGGTGGAACTGGTGCGGCTGTCAAAATCGCTCAACGCGGTGACGAACAGAACCGGCGTCTTGAGATGCTGCGGTATTTTGCGAAGTTTGGCGCAAACCTCAAAACCGTTCATTTCGGGCATATTGACGTCCAGGAACACAAGGTCGTAATGATTCTTCGAAAGCAAATTCATCGCTTCGTTGGGATCACTGACGCCGATTGACGACAATTCTGCTTTTTCGAGGGAGTAAACGATGGCCCGGCGTGAAATCGCCTCGTCATCCACTACGAGTATCTGCGCGGGGGAAAGCTCCTGCATTTCAGGCGCGATGCCGGCCTTGAATAAAAAACCGAGAAAATCCACAGCCGCAGCCGCGGTGCGGAGGCTGGACGAGCTGATATTTTTTGGTTTTTCGTACATCTCCTTGAGCAACGCTTCCAGCGCTCCGGAAAACCGGGCGATGAGCACCAACCCGGCGATGCCGGTATTGCCGTAGAGGGCGTGAATTCGGCGATGGAGCTCGTATATCTCCTTCAGGCGCGTTACTTCGTCAGACGCCCGCGAAAGCTGCTGGACGGATCCGCGCAAAGCGACGACGGTCGCGGGCAGGCTTTCGACGACCGTTTGCCGGAGATCGCTCTGAAACTGCACATCACCGGCGGCATCGGCGCTTGCCTTTGCCTTTTTGGAGGCCTGCCTGGTCTCCTGGGAATCCCGGGAGTCGCCCGGACCCAACGTCTGCTGGGCGATTTCCAAAACGTCTTTGGGTGAACAATCCGCCTTGGAAAGGCATTTGGTAGCGCCGGCTTTCCATGCCTCCTGGACCGCGTTGGTCAAAAAGGCATTGGAAAAAACTACGACGGGTATTTTCGCGAAATCCGCCTCGGACCGAATATGCCGGAGGACCTCGACGCCGCTCATCTGCGGAAGTACCAGATCGAGGAAAATCATGTGGGGTTTGAAAGTGCGCATCCGCGCCAACCCCGTTTCACCGGTATCGGCCACTTCGACCTGGTAATGTTCCACCGCCAACTTATTTCGATATATATTTGCAAGAACTTTGTCGTCCTCGATAATGAGAATTTTTTTCATGAATAAACAGCTGTTGGACCCGCGGACAATGCCGGCTGGGCCGCCAGAAAATCCTGCACCCGTTTGAACTCGCTTGCGGCGCCGGAAACCGACGAACCGGCGCCATCGAGGGACCCGGCCCGGCCCATCTTTTCCAGCTCAAAGAATATCGCCGCCAGCGGTGCCATGCCCATGGTGGCACTGGCCCCTTTGCAACTGTGGGCCAAATGCCGGACTTCTTCCGTTTTATTCGCCTTGATGGCCGCTTCCAATTGGGCGAGTTGTTTGACCGTCTGGCTGTAGAAAAGCTCCACCAATTCCTTCAACATGGCCTTTTCGCCGCCGGCCAGCTCCATAAGCCGGTCCATGTCCACCGGCAATTCCGCTTCCCGGGATGGCGCCGCTGCCTGTGCCGCGGGGCCGGGTGACGGATTTTTTGAGGCCATCCATTTGGCGAGCACGTTGCTGACATCGGCAGGACGGATGGGTTTGGCCAAATAATCATCCATGCCTGCCGCCATGCATTTTTCGCGGTCGCCCTGCATGGCCTGGGCGGTCATGGCAATGATCACGATTTGCGACTTGTAGAATTCCGAGACGCCGGCTTTCTGGCGATCGCGAATGACGCGCGTGGCTTCCAATCCGTCCATTTCGGGCATCATGACGTCCATGAAAATGACATCATATTTCTTCTTGTCCAGGGCCTCAAGCGCTTCACGGCCGTTGGCGGTGACGTCGGGTTTGTAACCCAGTTGTTGCAGAATGCGGACGGCGACCTTTTGGTTGATGGGGTTGTCGTCGCACAACAATATCTGCAAAGGCTGGTCCGCCGCCTGGCGCGGATTCAACCTGGGCGCCACCGTTCGTTCGGTCGGGGATTTGGCGTTGGTGAATGCCCGGCGCAACGTTTCAAAAAGCTGCGCAACCCTGACCGGTTTTGAACCGAAATTGAGGAAGGGAATCTTCGTGGAGGCGGGCGTATCCAGGCGGACACCCAGCGGCACCAGCAACACGATCGGCAGCAACTGCGCGGGCGGCAGTTGGTGAATCTCCGCCGCCAGCGTAAAGCCATCAGCGCCGGGCATCTGGGCATCAAGAATCGCCAGGTCAAAGGGTTCGCCGCACCGCACCGCGTCCAGGGCCTGCGGGCCGCTCTCCACGCAATGGGACTTCAATCCCCAGCGGGCGAGCTGGCCGGCGAGCATGCGACGGCTGGCGGCATTGTCGTCCACGATCAACACGCGCAGGTTCGCCAGCGCGTCCTGCCGGGCTGCCAGCGGAAACGGTGCGGCGCCGGTCTCGGTTTTGGCATTGAGCGTGAAATGAAACGTGGAACCGCTGCCGGGAGCGCTTTCGGCCCAGATTTTTCCGCCCATAAGTTCGACCAGCTTTTTACTGATGGCCAGTCCCAGCCCGGTGCCCCCAAATTTTTGCGCGGTGGAAGCTTCCGCCTGCGCGAAGGGCTTGAACAACCGGGCCAGGGTGTCGGCGGAAATGCCGATGCCCGTATCGCTCACCGAGAATTGCACGCGCAATTGCTCTTTTCCATGGTCGTCCGGGGTTGAGGAAACCAGTGTGATCGAGACCGAGACATTGCCGGTTTTGGTAAATTTAATGGCGTTGCTCAACAGATTGGTAAGGACCTGCCGGACGCGCAAGGGGTCGCCTTCAATCACTGCCGGAATTTCATCGGCTACCTCACAGATCAAATCCAGGTTTTTCTCGAACGCGCGCGGCGCCATTAATTCCAGCGTTTCCTCGACGGACACGCGCAAATTGAAGGGATGAGGGTTCAGTTCCAGCTTGCCCGCCTCGATTTTTGAGAAGTCCAAAATGTCATTGATAATGGCCAGCAGGGCCTCGCTGCTCGCTTGAATAGTTTCGAGATAGCCGCGCTGCTCGGCAGTCAGCGGGGTTTCCATAAGCAAACCGACCATCGCGATGACACCGTTCATCGGCGTGCGGATTTCATGGCTCATCGAAGCCAGGAAATCCGCCTTGGCGCGGGCAGCGGTTTCAGCGGCGGCGCGGGCGAGGGTCAGTTCCCGGTTCAATTGCAACAGCTTGTCCTGCTGTCGCTTGGAATGAAGCACAGAGAGGATACGGGCGCGAAGTTCCGGAGATTCCGTGGTTTTAAGAATGTAATCTTCGGCCCCGAGTTCAAAAGCCAGCAATTTGTCCTTCAAACTCTGGGACATGGTCAGGACGATGACCGGCGATTGATGAACCAGGGGGTCCTCGCGGAGTTGCCGCAACAGTTCGAAGCCGTCAGTCCCGGGAAGCGATAAGTCCAGCAACACCAGGTCGAACGCCGTTTCGCGCACGGCCTCGATCGCCAGATGAACATTGGGAACGATCCGGGGCAGGATACGATCCTGCTGCAGGATATGAGCAAGCATTGCCTGCATATCCCGGTCGTCTTCAACCATTAACACATGGTATTCCGACTGATTCATCAGGCTCTCAATTTGCTAAAAGAACGCGTTTCCAGCCAGCATTAAATCATTACCATCGCAGAACCCGCGCAAAAATGAGCGGGGCCACAATCGTCGCGTCAGACTCGATAATATATCTGGGGGTGTCCACCCCGAGTTTGCCCCAGGTAATTTTTTCGTTCGGAACGGCGCCACTGTAACTGCCATAACTCGTCGTGGAATCGCTGATTTGGCAGAAGTAACCCCACAACGGAACATGCCCGCGCCGCAGGTCCTGATGCAACATCGGCACGACGCAAATCGGAAAATCCCCGGCTATGCCGCCGCCGATTTGGAACATCCCCAGCGGACTCTTTGCGGTCGTGCGGGTATAGAACTCCGCAAGCCAGGTCATATACTCAATGCCGGTGCGAACCGTGTGGACATTTTTGATGGCGTCTTTCCCATTTTCCATGCCGCGAATAACGGCGGCGGCGTACATGTTGCCCAGGGTCGAATCTTCCCAGCCGGGCACGACGATGGGCAGGTTCTTTTCCGCCGCGGCCAGCATCCAGGAGTCTTTGGGGTCAATTTGGTAATATTTTTTGTATTTGCCGCTGCGAAGGACCTGATAAAAGAATTCGTGCGGGAAGAAGCGTTCGCCGCGCCGGTCGGCGGCGGTCCAAACTTCCAACATCGCCCTTTCCATGCGGCGCATGGCTTCGCCCTCGGGAATGCACGTATCGGTCACACGGTTGAGATGGCGCTTGAGCAGGGATTGTTCTTCGCGGGGCGAAAGTTGGCGGTAATGCGGAACGCGCTCGTAATAATCGTGGGCGACGAGATTGAAAACGTCTTCTTCCAGGTTTGCCCCGGTGCAGGTAATGAGATGCACTTTGTCGCGGCGAATCATTTCCGCCAGCGAAAGGCCCAATTCGGCCGTGCTCATGGCCCCGGCCAGGCAAAGCATCATCCGCCCGCCCTTTTCCAGGTGCCGAACGTAACCGTCCGCGGCGTCCACCAGTGCGGCGGCATTAAAGTGCCGATAATGATGTTGAATGAATTGCGAAACGGGTCCACCCGGGTTCCTTTTGCTCTTGTTGCTCATATGATGAAAAGTAAATCCGAATCGCCGGGCGTTTGCCAATACTTAATTGTCGGGCGCCGCCCGATTTGAGGAAGTTTCACAAAAACTTCAGAATCCTGCTTGAACGAGAGAAGCCGTCTTTGTGTAATCCGGCGAACCGGAGGAACGGCACTCCGGGGCCCGCCTGATCCATCACCAGGCGAGCGCCGCGCTTATTTCAGCGTTACCAGGCCCGGCACCGGAGTTGAAATGGCGGCGAGGACACCCACGTCAAATTTGCCGCCGTTAATAACGTTGTTGGTGCAGGTGACATCGTTGACACGGAAATCGGCGCGGCCATTTTTGAGGTCCACGAGATTGGTAAAGGAATTACCAGTGCACTCGGTTTCGGCCTGCGGTTGATTGCCGCGCTCGACCGGTTCAAATGCCTGGGCCATGAAGACGCCAAAGTCGCGGTTATTGCGAATGGAAACGTTTTCAAACTGATTGTTGCGGCTGTCCCGCATGAAGATGCCGAGATCGTTGCCGCTCAGGGTGGCGTTTTGGATGATGTTATGGTCAAAAGCCAAATCGAGGGAAATGCCCGCGCCGGGATTGTTATGCAGATAAAGGTTTTCGAAAACCGAATCCATCGTTAAATAACAGGCCAGCCCGTCAAATTCGTTCGCGGACGAAGCAAAATGATTCACGGTGAGGCGCCGGACGCCCAGGGTCGTCACCAGCCCGCCGGAACGGCAATCGGTGCATGTCACATCTTCAATCGTCGAATCGGTTATGTTTTGGACGGTGATGCCGTTATTGCGAATCTCCGAGCCTTCGCCCACTTCGCGCCAAAGTTCCCGCTGTTGATGGGAGCGGTTGCCGTCAATGAACAAGTCGCAGACGCAGAGATGCCGGACCGGCCGGACCGGGTGGTTGACCGGCTCACCCATGATAATGACCGGACAATTGGCGTTGTTCGCCAAAAACAGGATGGTTTTCTGCCCAGCCGCGCCGCGAAGGGTCTGATCATCATACTGAAGGATAATCGGCTGGCTCACTTTTATTTTGCCTGA
>JASHPN010000250.1 GCA_030038175.1 Verrucomicrobiia bacterium | reverse complement strand
ATGACGAAGACGCGCCGGAAGAGGGCGACGGGGTGCCGGTAAATTTGTTGATTGCCAAACAGCGCAACGGCCCGACTGGCGACGTCAATTTAACGTTCTTGAAACCATACACACGATTTGAAAGCGCCGCCAAGTTTAGCGATGAAGATGTGCCGGGATAGCAGGACTGTGACCCAGCGGGTTCTTTTTTGTCTTTTTGCCATTGGTGTGTTGCTGGCGGGCGCCCGGGAGGCGCGGTCGCAGGATGAGGAACCGCTGGGACCCAAAATTGACCACGTCAATATTCAATACATCGGACCGGCCTCGGTGAGCGAGCAGTTCGTCCGTTCCCATATCCAACTCAAGCCCGGGGACACCTACCTGCCGGACGCGACGGAAAGCGACATTCATTCCCTCTATTCCACCGGGCAGTTTTACAATATCCGGATTTCGATTGATCGAGCGGCGGAAGGAGGCGTGGACCTGACCTACATCGTTGAGGTGAAGCCGCGCCTGACGGAAATAAAAATCGCCGGCAACCAGCGGATGAGCACGGCGAAAATCCGCAAGCAAATCAAAAGCAAAATCGGCCAGCCGCTTGACGAGGAAAAGCTGTTCACCGATCGCCAGGCCGTGATTGACTTTTACGAGAAAAAAGGATTTCCCGGCACCACCGTAAGATATGTGCCGAACATTGACGAAGCCGCCGGCACCGGCACGGTGACGTTTGAAATTGTGGAAGGGCACAAGACAAAAATCGTACACATTGATTTCATCGGGGCGGCGGCGTTTTCCCAGCAGAAACTTCGCCACCAGATCAAGACCCGGCAACACTGGATGTTTTCCTGGCTGACGGGCAGCGATCTCTACAAGGAGGACCAGTTTGACGATGACAAGGACGCGCTGGCGGATTTTTATCGCGGCCACGGCTACCTGGATTTTGAAATCAAGGACATTCGTTTCCAGTATCCCACGCCGCACACGATGGTGATTCAGTTTTTTGTCTATGAAGGACGGCAATACAAAGTGGGCGCGATCACGTTCAGCGGAGCGGCGCTGCTGCCGCCGGCCGCGATCAGGCCGGGCTACAATCCGGGTCCCAAACCCAAATCCGATTTTCGGGCCATCGCGGCGTGGTATCGGGACAAGAAGTTGAACAAGGATTTCAAGATGAAAACCGGCGACGTCTTTACGCCGGACGGCCTGAGCACGAACACGACGGCGATCGAAGATTTTTACGGCAGCATGGGGTACATTGACGTGACGCCGGGCGAGGGATTGAGCGTGGAACAAATCCCCAACGTGGACACGGGCACGATGGACCTGGCATTTACCGTCCAGGAAGGCCGAAAGACTTACGTGGAGAAAATCAATATTCGCGGCAATATCAAAACGAAAGACAAGGTCATCCGCCGGGAATTGGCCATTTCGCCGGGCGACGTGTTTGACATGACCCGCGTGAAGCTCAGCCAGGAACGCCTTGAAGGTTTGGACTATTTTGAAAATGTGGATTTGCGCCCGGAACCGACCGAGCCGCCCATCGCGGGGCGGGCGGATTTGGACGTGAATGTTCAGGAAAAGAATACCGGCAATTTCACCCTGGGCGCGGGTTATAGTTCGATTGATTCGCTGGTGGGCTTTGCGGAAATCTCACAGAACAATTTCGATTTGTTTCATCCGCCCTATTTCACGGGGGGCGGCCAGCAATTCAGATTGCGCGTCCAGCTTGGCTATTTGGACCAGGAATACGAACTGTCGGTTGTCGAGCCGTGGTTTCTGAACCGCAAATTGGCGCTGGGCGTTGATCTTTACCGGGATGTTTGGGACTTTGACAGCCCGAACAATGTTTTCGATGAAACGCGCACCGGGGCGAAAATCAGCCTGACGCGCGCCCTGTTTAATGATTTCTGGCGGGGAACCATTTATTATAATCCCGAGGATGTGGGGATTTATTTAAACAGCGGATGGCATGGCGACGAGGAAGTTTTTCCAATCATGCTCTCTCCCAATGTGCCTCCGTCCATCCTCGCACAAACCGGCGACCATTTCTTCAACCGTTTTGGCGGGTCAATCAGCTATGACACCCGCAATAATCCGGCGGGGCTTTCCAATTGGGGCCAATTGACCGAGTTTGATCCCCAACTCAGTATTGGCGACCAGGATTATTATTCGCTCAAAATCAAGACCCACTGGTTTTTCCCGGGATTCTTCAATGGCCATGTTCTTGAGGTCGTCGGGCTGGTCGGCAGTGAAAGGAGCTTCAGCGGCGGGGATGTTCCATTCTACGACCGCTATTTTCTTGGCGGCGAATATAATTTGCGCGGATTCAAGTACATGAACGTGGGCCCGCGTGAAACGGATACAGTTCCAGGCCCCTTAGCGCCGGTTTTTAACGAACCCGTGGGGGGTGACAGTTATTATTATGGTTCGCTTGAATACAGCCTGCCGATTATTGAAAAGGAAGGCAGCTTTGGCCTCCGCTTTGCGCTATTCTATGACATGGGCGCCGTGGGGACCGGCCCGTATTCGTTCAGCGGCAATTTCGATAACGACTGGGGCGTGGGCCTGCGCCTGAACATTCCGCACCTCGGGCCTTTGCGGCTCGACTACGGCATTCCCATCGTCCACGATCAATACAACGGCAGTTCCGGCCAATTCCAGTTCAGCGCCGGATACGAGCGCGAATTTTAAGATGAAGACTTTTGGTTTAAAAACGGTGGCTGCGGGGCGCGGCCCCGCAGGAGGCGGGGCCGCTTCAACGTCGGTTGCCAAAGGGACGCGGAAGCGGCATAAATGCCGCGCTCCAATGGCGGCCTTCCTCGGCCTTGTATTTCTGTTTCTCTCGCTTAGCATATTCGCGCAGACGGTTTCTCCCTTCAATCTGCCGCTTTATTTTGAAGCCAACGCGAGCCAAACCGAATTTCGGGCCAGCGGCGGCAACTGCCAATTTCAAATTTCACCCTCCGGCGTGCAGATGGCCCTGCGCGGGGCCGACAAAGCCGTCGCCACGGCGCAAATGGAATTTATCGGCGCCAATGCCGGGGCGCAAATCCACGGCGACGGTGAACTGCCTGGAAAAATAAACTACCTCATTGGCAATGACTCCTCCAAATGGCAAACCGGCCTGCCGACTTTTTCCCGGGTGCGTGTCAGCGAGATTTATCCCGGAATCAATTTGGTTTTTCATGGCAACCAGCGGCAATTGGAATACGACTTTGACATTGCTCCCGGCGCGGACCCGCGTGAAATGAAAATCCATTTCGACGGCGTGGACCGGATTTCGATCGGATCGCAGGGCGATTTGGTTTTGAAAATGGGTTCCGGCGAAATCCGCCAGCCCCGGCCGGAAATTTACCAAACAATTGCCGGCACGCGCAACTTCATCGCCGGCGGCTATAATATTGTGGACGCGCGAACTGTCGCTTTTAAAGTGAGCCATTATGACCATTCTCGTCCCCTGGTGATTGATCCGCTTTTGACCTATTCTGCGTATTTCGGAAACAACTATAATTCCAGCACTACCGGGTGGGCCATCGCTGCCGATACCAATGGCTGCATTTATATTGCCGGCCAAACCATTTCGACCAAATTTGCCACTGTCGGCGCTTTCCAAACCAACTTTATGGGAGGTGGGATGGCCGGGGATGCATTTGTCGCCAAATTCACCAATAATCCTCCCACAAATCTGGTTTATCTAACTTATTTGGGCGGAAGCGGCGATGATGCGGCCTATTGTGTGGCCGCGGATGGAAGCGGCCATGCCTATGTGGCCGGCGCCACCGATTCACAGAATTTTCCAACAAACAACCCAATTCCCGGTCATGGGCAAATTAATGGCAAACCGAACACGGCAGGATATTTTACCGATGCGTTTGTGACGGAGGTTGGAACAAATGGCACGAATTTAGTCTATTCTACGTATCTTGGCGGCGAGAGTTCCGAGGCAGCTTACGGCATTGCGGTGGATTCCGCCGGCAATGCCTACGTGACCGGTTTTAGTTATTCAACAAATTTTCCATGCACATCGAATGCATTGCAGACAAATTTACAATGCATCAACAGTGTCTATTACGAAGCCAACGCGTTCGTGTCTGAAATTACTAATGGCGGCGGCAATTTGATTTATTCGACCTATCTCGGCGGAACGAATTTTGACATTGGCCGGGCCATTGCCGTTGATTCCAGCAATTATGTTTATGTCACCGGTTTTACTGGTTCCACCAATTTCCCGGTGTGGAATGCGCCAACCAATAGTTATCCCGCGACGATTTATCTCAGCGGCGCAACCAACGCATTCGTCACTAAATTCCCGCCATTGACAAACCAGATATCATCCGTCACCGATCTCGTCTATTCATTCTTTCTCGGCGGGACAAATATGGATGAGGCCAATGGCATTGCGGCTGACTCAAATGGCTGCGCCTATGTGACGGGCTGGACGGCGTCAACCAACTTTCCGGTTTCATATCCCAACATGACCGGCCCGGTCGGATTGTTCTCCTATCTGACCACCAATGGCGCTTTCCTGTATTCGGTGACCAACGTGTTTTTGACGAAGATTGGCGCAACCAACAATATCATCTATTCGACCGTCTTTGGCGGCTATATTCAAGACATCGGTTATGGGGTCGCCGTTGATTCGGGCGGAGACGCCTTCGTGGTTGGCTCGGAAAGTTCTCCGGATTTTCCGGCCCTGAACACAAACGGTGTTCTCAACGGGGTCAACCAGGGAGGAAGCGATGTGTTTGTCACGGCCTTCAACACGAATTGCTCGTCCACGCTCTATTCCGTCTGCATCGGCGGCGTGGGAAACGATTATGGTTACGGAATCGCGCTGGATTCTTCGACCAATGCGTATATCACCGGCCAGACGATGTCGCCCAATTACCCGACCACGAACAACGTCCCGATTTATCTTCAAAATGCCGATTATATTAACAGCTCGAATCTCATTGGCGGCGGGGACGCATTTTTGACCGAGATCGCCCCGGCGCCGCTTTCGATGGCGCCGCAAATTACGAGCTTCCCGCCGTCACCGACAAACACGGGTGTCGGACAGTCTATTTCATTTCCCGTCACCGTGACCGGAACCGCGCCGTTGACGTACCAGTGGGAATTTGCGCCGCTGACAAACCAATTCGATGTGACCAATCTCGTCAACAATGTTCAAATCAGCGGAGCCACAAACACGACATTGACAATCACCAACCTGCAAGCGACGAACGCTGGCTATTATACGTTTATTGTGACGAATGATTGGGGCAGCCAAACCGATACTGTACAATTGACCGTTGAGCAATGGCCGGTCATCATTGTGCCCCTGACCAACCAGACAGTCGGAATCGGCTCGACCGTGACCTTTACCGTCACCGCTTACGGAACACCACCGCTGTATTATATGTGGCAGACAAACGGAGTTCTGTTGGGAACTAATGGAGGCCAGTTCAGCGGTTTCACGAACAACACATTGACGATCACCGGCGTTCAGACGAACAACACCGGAACCTACGAAGTGACTGTCACCAACGCTTACTCGACCAATGCTCTCGCCACCCCGGCAACGAACACTGCTACTCTGACAGTCCTGGCAGCGCCGGAAGTGACGAGCCTTGTTCCTGCCAGTGGCGGCTTGATCAATGGATTAACTTTTACCGGCGTTGGGGGTTCGAATTTTGGGCCTTTCACCCTGTATGGCACGACCAACCTTCTTCTGGCTCCAATCCCAATGACCTGGTCGAACATTGGAACCGGCACATTTGGGAGCCAGGGCCAGTTTCAGTTTACGCTAACAATGACAACGAACTTCCCGTTCTTCGAGTCAAATTATTCCCAGGAGTTTTTCATCCTGATGCAGACGGATGCCTCTCAGTGAGCCGGATTTTTCACTCGGGCGACCTTCACTCTCCATGAACCGGACGGAGCGCGGCTGCCTGTCCGTCCGTAGCCCCGCTCGGCGGGGCGAAGGAGGGTGTCGGAGACCAGCCGCAGCACACCCGACTTTTCAACACGCTGCGGCTGGCGCCCCTTTACCCCCACACAGCCGCGCTCCGGGCGCTCCAGTTCATGGTCCCGATGCATGCAAAAAAGCGAAAGGAGGCTTTCCATGAACCGGCCGAATAGGATTTACCGTCATTAGGATGATCAACTCGGCCTCCGCCCGGTGAGGCGGGACAGAACTTTGCATTACCATGGCCCGGTCCTGCTTGACGCAATATGCACCCCGCTTCAGCGGACTTGCACATTTGACTCTATAAGTGTACAGTATTGTAAGGATTTATGGGCATACCCCTGTATGAGAGGTTTGCGGCAATGGTGGAAAGGCTGCCGACAAAGGCGGTCGTTAGCGCCGTCGAGCTTGAACGACAAATGTTGGAAGATGATTTGGAGCGAAAACGCACGCTGCCGATTCTCGAAGCGCGGTCCATAATGGCTTTTGCGAGTTTTCTTGAGGATCCAAACGACGCCCTCCGTTGGCCGTCGGTCCATGTGCCAATCGAGCACATGGCTTTTTATCGAGCCACGGTCAAACGCCTGGTGGAAGCGGGAGAGATGCCCTATGAGACCGCCGCGTATTTTGATCGCGCCTTCGCGGCGTCCATCAGCAAAGCAGCGTGATGCAAGGAGCGGAGATCAGGTTGGCCCAACCGAGCCGCGACCGTGAGGCAGCGCGGAGGACGCAGCCCTGTCATATGCCGCTGTTATCCAAAGATTTGTCCAAAGCGCAGAGAGATTTTCGGGATAGGTAGAAGCCCGCAACCGAACCGGATTCAACTTTCGCACATCGGTTGGTCGCTCCCTCACGGTCGCGGCTCTGCTTAGAGCGGCCGCCGGCCGCGTGATGCAACGAGGGGGCGTCAGGTTGGTCCAACCGAGCCGCGACCGTGAGGGAGCGCGGAGGACGCACTTCGGTCAGCTGCCGCTGTTATCCAAAGATTTGTCCAAAGCGCAGAGAGATTTTCGGGATAGGTAGAAGCCCGCAACCGAACCGGATTCAACTTTCGCACATCGGTTGGTCGCTCCCTCACGGTCGCGGCTCTGCTCAGAGCGGCCGCCGGCCGCGTGATGCAACGAGGGGGCGTCAGGTTGGTCCAACCGAGCCGCGACCGTGAGGGAGCGCGGAGGACGCACCTCGGTCAGCTGCCGCTGTTATATAAAGATTTGTCCAAAGCGCAGAAAGATTTTCGGGATAGGTAGAAGCCCGCAACCGAACCGGATTCAACTTTCGCACATCGGTTGGTCGCTCCCTCACGGTCGCGGCTCTGCTCAGAGCGGCCGCCGGCCGCGTGATGCAACGAGGGGGCGTCAGGTTGGTCCAACCGAGCCGCGACCGTGAGGGAGCGCGGAGGACGCAGCCCGGTCATATGCCGCTGTTATCCATAGATTTGTCCAAAGCGCAGAAAGATTTTCGGGATAGGTAGAAGCCCGCAACCGAACCGGATTCAACTTTCGCACACCGGTTGGTCGCTCCCTCACGGTCGCGGCTCTGCTCAGAGCGGCCGCCGGACGCGCCATCGCTTCCGAGCTGCGGACGGTGACGGAGCGTCTGATGAGGATTCTCGTCTCTTCCCGTTTCTCTTGTTAGAATTTGTACTGCACTCCCAGTGAAACCAGATCGTGATCGAAGTTACGGAAGGAGGGAAACAGCGTCGGCGGCAGGTTGTCCAGATTGCGGCCGATATCGTAATTATAATTCACGCTCGCGCTGAGATTGTCGTTGAAATTGTATGTGATGCCGAGGGAGACGGTGTACTGGATGTCGTCTCGCAGGCTGGGGGCCAGGCCGGCCGTGTCGTTGCCGCTGCCAAATTCGGCGCGCAACACTTTTCCGCCCAGATCAAAGGCCCAATGGCTGGTGGCGGTCCAATGATAGTTCAGCGTGTAGGTGCTGTCGTAATAGGGCACCAAACCGGTGCTGGCGACCCATTCCCATTCTTTCGTGTAAAATGACAGGCTCTGGTTTTTGGTGATGGTCGCTGTGGCTGAGGCTTCGGCGAAACCAAAGATGGGATTGAAGTTGTTTACCGGCGCCATGGAGTTGTAATGGCGGAAGTCCGGCCCGGCGGACATTTTGATAATGAGCCATTTCAGAGGGTTGCCTTCCAGACCAAGGAGCACGCGCTGATAGTCGCTGGTTGCATCATGCTGGTCGGTGCTGATGCTCGGGGCGAATTGTTGTTGGAATTGATGCCCGTCGCGATAGCCGAGCATCACGGCGAAGGCGGGAGTCAACTGATAGCCCGCGTCCGCCCCGCCGTTGGCGTCGAAGCGGTCCGGCCAATTCTGATAGCCCACGAATCCGGAGCCT
>JASHPN010000029.1 GCA_030038175.1 Verrucomicrobiia bacterium | reverse complement strand
GACTGCCTGGCCTTCATAGTTTTTCCATGAGTTCCGATAACTCCACTATGCGGCTAAACCCAAGAAAATCAATTCCCTATTCGCCATATCACTTCCCGTATTTTCCGCCATTAAAGGATGGAGGCGCATCTTGCGGAGCGCTGCCCCAGGACGTGTTTGGCGCTGTGTCCAGGTTATACACCAATGTTCCACCGTATGAGATCCCGGCAAAACGAATCCACGGCTTCGTGATGGCTCGTCCGTCCATCGTCAGGCTTTGGACATAAGGCGCGTCTTTGGCCGCGCCATTGCCAATGATCGCCACGTCGCCGCCGGGCAAATGAATGACCGTCTTCGGGAAAAGCGGGCTGCCCAGCACAAGAACATCCGATCCCGGCAATTCAGGATACATCCCCAGCGCGCTGAAGAGATACCACGAGGACATCTCGCCGACGTCATCATCGCCCGGATAGGCCGTTGGCCCGCACGAATACAATTCCGTCATCGCCCGGCGGACGATTTTTTGCGTTTTCCATGGCTGGCCCCAGAAATCATAAATCCACGGGGTTTCCAGGCACGGCTCGTTGCCCAGCCAGGCCATCCACCCATTCGGCCCCTGATCGCCGGCGTTCAATTTCGTAAAGAATGCATCCAGTCGTTTGGAGGCGGCCTCCGGGCCGCCCATTAAATCTGCCAGGGCCTTTTCGTTGAACGGCACCATCCACAGATATTGTTCGGCGCTGCCCTCCACGTAGGCTTGCTCGTGATCATAGACCTCCACATTGTTTGTGAAGCCGGGCGCCCATGAGCCGTCTCTCCGCCGCATTTCCAAGTAACCGTCAGCCGCGTTCCAATGGTTCTTCCAATTCTGCGCGTGCCGGAGCAGCCTCGCGCTGTCGCTTTCGTCGCCGAGCGCGGCTGCCAACCGCGACAGCGCAAAATCGGCAGAGCAATATTCCAACGTCATTGAAACGTTGCCATAGCCGCCATTCTGATGTTCGGGCACATAGCCCAGTTTCAAATAATCATCCAATGCCTCGCGCTCGTGCGTTTTCGTCCGCGGCGCATAGACGGACGGATCGGTCGCCGCGCGAACCAACCCACTCAACGCCGCCCGCGCATCGAAATGAGTTGCGCCAAAGGCGTAAAAATCCGCTATCATCGGAGCCGCCGGATCGCCCATCATGACGCCGCTGTCTTCGGTCATCACGCCCCAGCGGGGAAAGGCGCCGCCCTGCTGATAATCCAGCAGAAGAGACTGCGCCATGTCGCTCGCCTCCCGCGGCGCAATCATGCCGAGAAACTGGCATTCGCTTCGATAGACATCCCATCCGGAAAAAACGCCGTATTGCCGCCGGCCATTGGCCGTTGTGTGGATTTGGCCGTCGTAACCCAAATACTGCCCGTTCGCATCAGAAACGACGATGGGACCCAGGAGCGCGTGGTAGAACATTGAATAAAAGGTTTCCATTTCATCTTTCGTCCCGCCGCTGACTTGAATCTTGTTCAACCAGATGTTCCAGTTGTTACCGGCCGCTTTGACGGCTTTGTCAAAATCATCCGAGCTAAACGCCGAGACGGGATTCTCCGCTTCAACGTTGGCTTTAGCATTATCAATACTGACCCAGGACATGCCCACTTTGGACAGCAGCACCCCTCCCCTGCCCGCTTCGAACGTAATGAATGCGCCGGAAGCCGCCCCCGCGCCATTCGTCGTGTCCCGCGTCAGCGCTTTCCCGCTCCATGAGCTCCAGGATTTGAAGGGCCGGTCAAATACCGCGTAGAAATAAATCGTCCGCGTTTCGTGCGTCTGGGCAAAATGGCCGCCGACACACCAGCCTCTCACCTCGCGAGTGGCAGGATTAAGGCTGATGCCCGAGGCCGACGAACCATTGATGTCGCTGGCCGCGTTGATCATCAATGTTTCCGGTTTGCCGGCCGGCCAGGTGAAGCGCCCAAAACCCGTCCGGGTGGTGGCGGTCAATTCCACTTTTAGTCCGTTGGCGAACGTCACACTATAAAAGCCAGGTTTGGCGATCTCATTAGTGTGCGAGAAAGGCCGCGCAAAGGCGCGGCGGTCCACCGGCGGGCGTGATGGTTCCGGACCGGCAATCGGCATCATGGCAAAATTCTCGCCATAGCGGCTCCCGGCGCCGCTGATGTGAACCAGGCTAAAATCCGAAATGCGCTTGTCGGCAAATCCATAGCCGCCAATGTGCAGCCCATTCTCGGTGTCGGGACTCCACTGCATCATGCCAAAGGGCACGGTCGCGCCGGGATAGGTATTGTTATCGCCCATCCGAACTTTCGGCATGGTTCCAGTACCGCAAATCGGCCTGGCATATTGCACGAAATCGGGCAGACGGGACGTTTGCGAGCGGTTGTCGGCTTTAACTCCTTGAAACGTGTCGCAGGAAGTTGCCGCCAACGCGAGCGCGCCGGCCGCGCACAGTGTCCACACCGTCATTCTCATGCCTGCACGGTCTTGCGAACCGTGGTCCGCAATCGTACCGGTCCGATGAGACCGGATTCAATGAGAGGATCGCTTTTTTTCCAAAGTTCCCAGGTGGTAAAGGCGAAACGTCCGGTCGGGGTGGGTTTGCCATCCAGCAGCCATTGCGGCCACCGCGCCAGCGTGCCGCGCTGATTGCGTTCGGGGTCGGGCGGCAGATGCTGGTCGCCAATCAAACGATTGACCCAAAGATTGGCGACCGCAATTTCCAAAGTGTTTCGTCCCGGCCGCAACGCGGCCGTTGCGTCCACCTGGAACGGCGATTTCCAGAGAATGCCCAAAGGCTGGCCGTTAAGCATAACGCTGGCCATCACGGCAACGTCTCCTAAATCCAATTCAATGCGATAATCCGCGGCCAGGAGTTCCGCGGGAAAATCAAAGTAGCAATGGTATGAGGCAGTGCCGGAAAAGTGCCGAACGCCGGCCTCGGAATGCTGATTCAATGGAACCAATTTTTTCAGTCGTATTTGAGCCGGCGCGCCCCACCCCTCCGGAAAAGTTACGGTCCATGGGCCCGGGACTTGAACCGGTTCGGGAACATCGGGAATGGAAAGAACCGCAGTTTTGCCCGAAGCGAGGGCGCATTGATAATCGCCGGGTTTCGTGGCGCATAGCTGCACGGTCCCGTCCCCGGCTGTTTCCACGGTCGCCGGCGGTTCTTCGCCGGCGATTTCGAAATCCACAATATCGCCATCGTGAAACACAAGGTGCTTTTCCTGGCCGTTGATGAGACAGCGAATATCCAGCGTCTTCGCCGCATTCTCGGCCGGGTCGCCGCCCATTTCGGCTACGGCTACGACCGGGAAGTTGAGGTTGCCGCCTTCGACCAGTTTCTGAATATCTGCCCGGGCATCGCGCATGCGGGGCGGCTCCGCGGGTTCGCCATAAACGGCGGAGAGAATTTCAATTTGCGGTTGAGCTTGACTGTTACTGCCCGGGACATTGAGGTCCACCGTGTCTCCGTCGTGATAGACCAGGTGTCTATCCTGGCCGTTGACGCGGCAGCGGATATCCAGGGTCTTGACCACGTTCAGAGCCGGGTCACCGCCGATTTCGGCAATTCTTACGACCGGGAAGCTGGTATTGCCGCTTGCGATCAGCTTTTGAATATCTGCCCGGGCATCACGCACGCGTGACGGCGCGCCCTCTGTGCCATAAACGGCAGACAGAATCCGAACCCGCGGTTGAGCCGGCCGGCCACCGACGAGAAGAACGGTTTTGCCGTTACGGGTAATGCTCCGGATCATTTGTGCCGACGCGGGCGTTTGATCGCGGCGAAACACGACAAATACAGATGCTTTGGCCGGGAGAACCAGGGAAACGCGGGTCATTCCGTCCGACGTATCATACAAAGCAATGGGAGATATCCGTCCGGTTTCCGGGTCCCAAACTTCAGGCGCGATTCCAGTAATCCGGAAAGAACAATTTGCCACCACCGGCCAGCCGCCATAAGGGTATTGGCCGGCAACGGCGCCGTTGGCGACGAAATAAATATCCATGTCGTCCGAGCGCCGGTGTATCCAGCGAACCATTGCCTGATCGCATTCAAAATCAGGCTTGATCCCTCGGGCACTCAACACTTCGGCAGGCGTTGTTCCGGAAGTGATTTTTCCACCGTCCCAAAGTTCCGCGGCGAGCTTTTGAATCCGGTCATCGCACCTGGGGAAGTTGGCCAGGCCCGGAGATTTTCCTGGTTTTGGTCCAATCACCAACGCGCCCGCATCCACGAGTTTTTTGATTTTTTCCAACAATTCCAGCGTCATGGTTGGCGAATCGGGGAGAGCCAGGACGCGATATTTCATGCCGCCCGGCAAGGTCAAAAATCCGTCCTCAAACTCCATGCGTTCCAGAACCAGTTCCGGAGGGCAGCCGTCGTAGTTGTATCCGGGGCGCCGTGACGCGGAGCCGGGTCCGTTTTGGGGCGGAAACGGATAATTGGGAGGAACCGACGTCCCTTGCGGGCCGCTGGTGGGCGGGGAAAACTTCCACGGCGCGCCCTCGGCTTCCATATAACAGACATCGGCGACAAAATGGCCTTGCCGCAACATATAACAGCAGCGGGCGACATAGTCGTGCCAGGGTTTGCTCATGTTCCACCACGTCTGCGTCCGTTCGTAATGCAGGCCCCATGGTCCCATGCTCATGCCGGGAGCGCAGTGCGGATCGGTCCAGGGTTGCATGGCATAGCGATGGAACACGAAACGATTGACGCCTTCGCAAAAGGTCCAGTCGCCAATATCTTTGACCACGGCCGGATGTCCGAGCCATTTTTCCTGCGAGTTGGCGGTAAAAGTTTCCTGGCCAATGATATTGCGGCCATAGACATGCCCGGCGCTGACCATTTCCGTTACCGAACCGCGCTCTCCAAAACGGTCCCATGACCAGCATTCACTCATCGGCTCGACCGCCTGGCCGCCATAGGCGACGTCGCTGGCAGGCTCGCCGAAGTAGCCTTCGATGGACAACCGCAAACCATATTTTCGCGCTATTTCGCGCATGGCCCCGGCGTAATTTTCGACGAGCAAATCGCCAATCGTCTTGCGCAAATCCCAAAGAAACCGCTGGGAAATCTCCAGGCTGTCCACGACTCGCCCGGTGAGGACCGGCAGATACGGCAGCAGATCGTAGCCGTGCCGCCGTTTAAAATCTTCGCGCATCGTGGGCGTCCAGTTCTGGGCGCCGGTTTCCCAACTGTCAATGTGCGTGGCCACCAGCGTCTGGCCGGCCAGCGGGCCGATATTTTGAATGATCTTTCCCATGAGGGCTTCGAACTGAAACAACGTCGCCTGGCGGCTCAGTTTGTCGGTTTCAAGGCCCAACCCGCCCACGGGCGCCGGATGATTGTTCACACCGGTAGTGGTGTGCCCAAAACGCAGCACCGTCCAGTTCCCGTCAGGCAGTTCGCCTTGGAGGACCCCCTGCTTGTCCATCTTTTCGGTTACGTCGAGGATGCCGGATTTCAAAACGAGTTGATCGGCGGGAAGGTTTTCCCATTGGGTTTGCGAAAGCGCGTTGTATAGACCGTGAATTGAATCGCTCAAGCCACTCGCGTTGGGAATGCGGTAGCCCTGCCCCGTCAAGTCAGCCGCCGGGGTCGGAAACGCCAGAACGGCGATATCGCGATAAAACTCCATCTTTGCGGACGGCTGGGGCAAGGCCGTCCCAATTTTTTTTCCGCCGACAACCGGGGTGCTGCTCCAAACCACGACCTGCATGGAAAGTTCGGGAGTAATCCACGGTCCGCCGCTGCCGCACCATCCGGCATCGTTGGTCATGTTCACCTCGATTCCGAGCCGATTGGCTTCCTGGCAGGCAAATTGGAAAAGGTCATACCATTTCGCGTCGCCAAATCGCGAGCCGTTGAAGCTGGGCGGCGTGCCCTGATCCACGTCCATAATCAGCACCCCGCAAATGCCCACCGCTTTCATGGCCTCTAAATCGGCCGTGATACCTTCGCGCGTGACGTTCACATCCAGCCAGAACCAATAAACCCACGGCCCGCAATCGAATGGCGGCGAGGCAAATTCATCGGCCACTTTGTCGCCGAGCGAAGTGCCGGACACACGGCCAGGAGACGATTTGGCCGGCGGGTTAAGGGCGCAGCCGGATTGCAGAATCAACAGGCCGCCGGTGGTCAGCCCAATTCGGTTTAAAAAACTGCGACGATTGATAGTTGACATGTTTTTGCCTATTTATATGAACAAGCAGATGCCGGGTATCTTTGCCCCCTGGTGGTCTAAATGCAACACAATCGTTGGCAAAAATCGTGGTTTTTATTTGTACAATTCTCCCTCCCCACAGATTTTAATCGTCTTCGTCCTCGAATCGGTGAATCGAGGACGAGGACGACGACGCGAACGAAGACGAGCCAGAAAAGGCCGGTTCATGGTCCTGATGCGCGTCCAATTGGGAGGCCGGGGCTCCCCAAGAACCGGAGTAGGTTTTCGTTCCAGTGTCGTCTCAATACACCAACCGGTAGAACACGCTGCCATTGGTCAGGTTAATGGGAACCACCACCTGATTGGTGCCGGCTGAGCCGGTTACGTTGACCCAATTGGTGCCAATGCCCACAGAGAGCTTGTTGGTTTGCGCCTGCAATTGCCAGCCGGTGTGGTCGGCGGGCCAGGTCAAATACAGTTGCTTATTGGTAACGCCAAACACAATGTTGGTCGGGTTGGTGTTAATGCCATTGGCAATCGTGAGCGTGATCAGGGCGCTGGTCGTTCCCCAGGCATTGGTCACGGTCAATTGCAATTGGTCGCCGTTCCAGCTCAGCGGCACATTCGGGTAGCTCAACGCCACGTCGCCGGCGGCGGCGTTGGTTGTGCCTGAGGCGATGCCCGCGCCCGTGGTCAGGTTGGTCCATGAATAGCTCAACGGAGGCGATCCCAGGGCCGTGACGGGGATCGTCAACGTTGAATTGGCAGCGGCGCTGCTGTTAGCGGAAGGTTGCGGATTGAAATAAGGCGCGTTGGTGCCGCCGCCGGCAACATATTCGTTCTCCACCTGCACCGGACTTAGAGCATAGTTGAAGATCGCCACGTCATTCATGTCACCTACGAATTGATAATTATAACTGGAGGTTTGGGAGCCCTGCCTTGCTCCAATGCTCATCTGATAGGTGGATGAGAGTATCCCGCTGCCGGAGGCCAACGGTGAGGTGCCCACCAACTGACCGTCAATGTAGAACGCCACGTCCTGGCTGGAAATTTCATCCACCACGCCCACCAAATGGTGCCATGTGCCGAACAAGGGTCCGTTGGTGCTGTTTACTGCGTGCACGGCGCCCGATGCGTCCCGGATGAAGAATCGAAAATCGTGCGCCGGATCGCTGCCGCCCGTGTCCAGGTTAAACTGTTCCCCGCCGCCGCCCCAGCCCAGCGTTACCAGGCCCGCATCGGAATCCTGCGCATAGCCGTTGACCCACGCTTCCACCGTAAAGGCCACGCTGGTGCCGGCGGGTGAGCCGAAGTTAATGCCCGCAATCGAATTGACGTCCTCATCGCCAAAGTCGCTGCTATTGCCGTCAGGGTCAGCGCCAAAATATACGGATGTGTCGGAGGGATCGGTTGTGGGGTTGTAGCCGGACTGGTCAAGGATCACGTTGGTATAAACGCCGTTGTTGCCGCCCGCATAATCGTTGCAAATATATCCGTTGTCGCCGCCACCATTGTCCGCTCCATCCAGATTGACGTCGTTCAAGCGCCAATAGCCAATCGGATTTAATACCAGGACATTCGTTGGGTAGGGAGCGGCCGGAGCGGAAATTACCTGAGCGGACCACACCATGCTGGTCGCCGAGCCGGCCACGTCTGACACAATGCAATAATTGCTGAATACACCGGCCTGAACATTGGTCATCGGCAAAACGTTGGTAATGTCCGCAGTATCCAACACGCCGTTGGTGAACCATTGATACGTCAATGGCGGTGTACCGGACACGCTCACGGAGAAGCTCAGATTCACACCGGCATACAGAGTAAAGAGATTCGTATAAGTTTGCGGCAGTTGGGCGACAATGGACGGCGCAAAAGGCCCGGCCAACTGATACTGCGATGCGATTTGGCCCGCGCTCAAGGCCTGGTTGAATACCGCCACGTCATTGATGTTGCCGTAAAATTGATTGGTCACTCCGCTGGTCGCGCTGAGCGCACGCGATCCAATCGTCAATGGTGTCAATGACGAGTTAAGAATGCCGCTGTTCGGCGGAATGCCGACGGTGGCAGCAAGAGTGCCATTGGTGTACAAATAAATGTTGCCGCTGGCTTCATCGCAGACGCCGGCCAGATAATACCATGACCCATTTACGTAACTGCTTAACGTGGAGTTTGCGTTATAGACCGCGCCCGCGGCATTGCGCACCGCAAAGCGGAAGGCATTGCCCGGCCCGCCGGCATCCAGGCTGAACTCCTCCTGGCCGAGGTATCCTTTGGTCACAATGCCGTTCGTCGCGTCCAATTGATTCGTGGCATTGACCCACGCCTCAACTGTAAATTCCCCATTGGCCCCGTTCGTCGCCGATACGTCAATCCCTTGAACGCTGCCGGCGTAGCAATTGACGGGTGAAGGATACGACGGATAAGTGCCGAAGGAAGCCGAAGTATCCGAAGGATCTGCATACGGATTATAACCCGGCTGGCTGAGAATAACGTTGGTGTATATACCGTCATTGCCGCCGGCATAGTCATGCGTGATGAGGCCCGGATTGCCGTCCGAAAGGCCGTCGTCCGTCTCATTCATCCGCCAATATCCGATTGGGTTCAAGGTCAGCACATTGGAAGGATAGGCGACCGGAGCGCCATGCGCGTTAAGCGGGTCCGCAATCACCGTAGCCGACCAGACCGCGCTCGTCACTGAGCCGAAAATGTTCGCCACCACGCAGTAATTGTTGGCAAATGAGGATTGAACGTTGGTCAATTGCAGGCTGCTGGCGGTTGCCGGGCCATCCGGCACGCCGTTCGTGAACCATTGATAGGTGAAAGGCGGGACGCCCGCGCCGGCCACCACCGAGAACGTCGGGCTGGCGCCTTTATACAGTGTGAACGGATTGATATAGGGAACCGGATACTGATCCAAAATCAGCGGACTTTGGCTGAGAATCAAATACAATTGGCCGCCGGAAATGGCCAGGGACGCGCCAAAGGTGCCGGGAGCGATGCCATTAACAGCGACCGAGATTGGCGGCGCGCCCGAAACCAAACCGCCGGTGTTCGTTGAAATCAGCAAATAGGTTCCCTGAGTCAGCGTGCCCGGGACGTTGATGGTCGCTGACGCATTGCCGCTCAAGGTCAGCGTGCCGTTGGTCACTTGCAACACCGGCAGGCCGGCGCTGTAGTTCAAGACCAGGGAAGAACCCGCGCCGACTGTGAAATTGCCGGCGATGGTTCCGGTCGGGCCGACTCCGGTCAGGGTCTGGACGGGATTCAAGGTCTGGCCTGAGGTAGCAAAGATGGCATTGGTGCTGATGATAATATTGGTGCTGGCGCCGATTGCGCCGCTGCCGGTCAACCACAGTTGGGCGTTGGTATTGATAAACGTTGCGCCGGTGTATGTGTTGGCGCCGCCCAGGTTCAGGATGCCGGCGTTTACATTTAATGAAATATTGCCCGCGATCGATCCAATATAATTGGTAAACGTGCCCCAGAACCCGGAATCCCATGCGACATTTGTATAATATCCCACCGTATTGCTGTAGATCAACGTGGAGTAGGTAGCGCTCGTATTGGTGATAAGCATGGACGACGCTGACGCTTTCAACCCGGCGAATATCTGGCTGTAACCGTTCATGTTCAGGATTGCGGTGCTGGTCCCGCCGGATTCGACGGGGACGTTCACGTCCAGGGCGTTATTTGTGCCCAGGATGATTTCGCCATTTGCGATGTCACAGATTCCCCAGGTGTTGCCCGTGCTATTGATGGTGCAAAAAGAGCCGTCGTTGGGGGCAAACAATACAGCGCCGCCCAGTCCAACCGTTCCGTTGAAGATGATTTGATAGCCCACGCCGCCGCGAGCATCCACCTGTTCGTTGGTGCTGCTCGGTTCGGCAATAATGTTGCCGTTGATTACCAGCGGCTCGCCGCTGGCGCCGTAAAAGCCAACGAAATTATTGCCGCCGCCGTCGCCATAATCATAGATGTTTCCATTGATCGTGCAATTGCCGGAGCCTCCCGGGATAGGCTGAATGCCTACGCGATCACTGGCGCCATTGACCGGCTGGATCACCAATGTGACATTCGTGGGGATGGTAACGCCGCCGGCTATGCCTAACGTTCCAGAGCCGACACCACCCAGAATATTGAGTTGTATATTGTTGGTCGTCAGGGAGGCGCTGTTGAGGACATTCAAATCGGCGCCGTTCTGGTTGGTCGTGCCCACATAAACATTGCCGGTGAAAGTGTTGGTGCCGCTCAAGCTCAACGTCGCTCCGGGCGAGTTGGTCAAAATACCGGGGCCGGTAATGGTATTGCCCACTGAATCAGAGCCAGAAAACCACAACGTGCCATTGTTAGTCACACTGCCGGAACCAAACGTACCCCCGGCCAATCCGCCAGTTCCCCCGGCGCTGATCGTCGTCCCGCCGTTATAGCTGTTGATTCCACTCAAGGCGAAAATACCGCTGCCCGCCGCAACGGTCAGGCCGCCGCCATTGCTCCCGGCAATCGTCCCGCTGGTGGTCAGGACACTGCCCGGCGTTGTCACGGCAACCGAGCCGCCATTCGCGCCCAGCGTGGCGCCACGATCAATCGCGACGCCCGGACCGGTATATTGCAATTGGCCGCCGTTAAGGACAAGGTTTCCCGACTCGCTTCCCGCCGCGCCAATCGCGCTGGCCGCGCCGCCAATCGCCAGATTATTCACGCTCACGATGCCGGCGTTTATAGTCGTCATCCCGGTGTAATTATTCGTTGTAAGAATCGTCAGCGTCGAGTTGCCTGACATGGTCAGACCGCCCGCGCCCACAATCGCGCCGACGCCGTTGAACGTGTAGTTCGTGTTGTTCGCCGAAACTGTGATTATGCCGGGCTGGATCAAGCCGGAGATGTTGACCAGATTGTTGCTTACGCCAACGTTGTCGTCGAAGGTGACGTCATCCAGCGTGTTGAAGTTGGTGAAGTCCAGCGCGGTGAGGTCCATGTCATACCAGTTTGTGGTCACGGTGTCCCAATTGGTGCTGACGGTGCCGCGCCATTCGAGGTTTTTGGGCACATAATTGGTAACCGTCAGAACCAGGCCGGCTCCATTGATAGCCAACGTGCCAGCTACGTCAGTGAGGCCATTGATAACGACTGAGGACGGCACGGTGCCGCCTACGGTTCCATTGGGCCCATTGGAAACCAGCAAATAAGAATAGGAAGAACCCACGGGGAGCGAGTTCGGCACATTGACCGTGACCACCCCGCCGGCGTTGCAGGTGAAGGTGCCGTTGGTCACGACGAGCGTGGGTGTGACGCCGTTATAATTCAATTCGAGCGAGGAGCCGGCATTCATATTCATATTCCCGGCGAGAGTTCCCGTCGGGCCAACGCCGATCAACGTTTGGGCCGAACCCAGCGTAAAGGGGTTGTTCGCGGCGCCGACACTGCTGCTCTGACTGAAGGTCGCGTTGGGACCGATGACGATCTCGGTGCTATTGGAAATCGAGCCGTTCCCGGTCAATGCCAGGATCGTGCCGTTGCTGAGGGTCGTCGCTCCGAAGTAAGTATTGGTGCCGTTCAAGTTCAGGATACCAGCGGCCACGGTCAGACCCAGTTTGCCTGCGATTGTGCCCGGGGTGCTGCCCGGGAAGTTGGTGTAAAAGAAATTGTTATAAGGAGAACCGCTGTAAGGAGCGCCGGTGTTGGTAAAGTTATTATCAACGACGCCATTGGTATAGGCCGGTCCGACCATAAAATAGTTATCCAGGGAGTTGCTGTAGGTAAAGGTGGCATAAACGGGGCTGCTATTGGTGATGATGGCCGCGCCCGTTCCCGTTGAGTCGTTATACAATCCGGCAACGGTTTGATTGTTGCCGTTCAAGTCAAGTATGCCAAGGTCCGCGCTGGCGCCGAGCACGAGGGGCACAGTTGCCGGCAAAGCGTTCGCCACACCCAGCTTCAGGGTTCCAAGTTCCGACCATGATATTCCCCAGGTATTGCCGGAGGAATTGAGCGTCCAGGTGCCGCCCTGGACAATGAATTGAGCGAGCGGGCCGAGTGAAATGGTTCCATTTAAAACCCCGTAGTCTCCGGTTCCTTCAGGATCAAGTTGGCCGGCGAAGAGGGTCGGGCCGCTAAGATCGCCGCTCACATTGCCATTAATGGTCAGAGGCCCCGTCGAGGCGCCACTGGTGTTGAGGTAGAGAATACCACCGCCGCTCGTTCCATCACCCTCTATCCGAATGGAGCCGTTCCAAATGCCGTAGGTCTCGGCGCCGCTTTGAAGCTCTTCCCGCGTGTTAAAGCCGTTGTGCTCGCCGGCAATCGCCGTCAGACTCACACTGGCGGGTATGGATATCGTGCTGGCCGATTGGTTGCCCGAGGCGTTAACGAATTCAAGAGCCGACGCGTTTAAGCCGGCGAGGGTTACGGTCGAATTGGCGCCCAACGTCGTGCTGTTGCTGACCTGCAATGTGCTGGCGGCCAGGTTGGTCGTGCCCACGTAAAAGCTGCCGTTGAAGGAGGAGTTGTTGCCGCTCGGCATAAACGTGGCGCCGGCCGCGTTGGTCAAAATGCCCGAACCGCTGAGGTTGTTGGTCATGCCGATACTGGTTGAAACCACCAAAGCGCCGTTGTCGGTAACATTGCCGCTGCCCAGCGGGGTCCCGCCACCGGCCAACGCCACCGCTGCTCCGCTGCTGATGAGCGTCCCGCCGCTGTAGGTATTTGCGCCGGACAAGGCAAGCACGCCGCCGCCAGGCACCACGGTCAAACCACCCGCACCCGCAATCACCCCACTGTCGGCCAAAATACCGCCCGCGGTTGACACCGCCAACGTCCCGCCTCCGGCGTTGAGCGTCGCCCCGCGGTTAATCGTTACGCTCGGCCCCGTATATTGCAGTTCGCCGCCGTTGAAAACCAGGTTTGTTGAACTATTACTGGCAGAGCCAATCCCGCAGGGGCTGCCGCCGTTGGCCAATTGCCCCACGCTCACAATGCCTCCATTCAAAGTCGTCACCCCGGAGTAACCATTGGTCGTTTGAATCGTCACGGTACTGTTATTGTTCTTTGTGAAACTTGCCAAAGCGCCAAAGGCGGGATTATTGATGCTGCCAACTCCGCTGAAAGTATAATTTGTGTTATTTGCCGAAACCGTTACCGAACCGGGCTGGACGACGACTGGAATGTTCACCGGATTAGCCGTGCCGCTATCGTCAAACGTCACGTCGTCAAGCTGCGTAAACGGCGCGTTGGTCAGGCCAACCGTGTCAAACCAATTGGTATTGGCCGTGTTGTCCCAGTTTCCCGGATCGCCTGGCGCGGCGCCGCGCCACGCGAGGTTTTTCGCCGCACGGATGGTGAGCGTGGCACTCACAGTATTGGTGAAGTCAGGGCCGGGAGCGGGCCGGCTGTTTGTCATAGAGCAGCTATACGTCCAACGCTCATAAGCCGCGCTGACGTTCGAAATGATGAGGGAGCTGTTGGTCGCTCCATAGAAAATGGCGCCGCTGCTATCAGGACCGTTGTGGATCGGCCCGTTTCCACCGCCGGGCGCGTTGGTAAACCATTGATAAACGACCGGCGCATAGTCCGAGAACGCGCCAACGCTAAACGCCGGCGCCGAGCCGGGAAGGGCGACGGTATTTTGCGGCTGGTTGGTAATCCACACTCCGTTTGTTTGACCAAACATCATTTGGTTGGAACTCAGGCAAACGCTGCTAATGCGCACCTGGGCAATGCTCCCGTCAAAACCCTGCCGGGAATCGCCATAATAATCCCCATTGCCGATAATCAATGGTCCGATGACATTGGTGCCAAAAGCGGCATCTATGTTCGTGGCGGCAGCGACGACGTTGGTGAGCAGATTGTCGTATCTATTTGTAGGGTTCATGGCCGTCCAATAGACCTTGACGTTGGCGCCATCAAAAGTGACTGCAACATGGTACCAGGCTCCTGGCACCAACGCGTTGGGTCCTGAAGCGGGTATGTTGGCCCAAACGTTCGGGCCGTTGCCGGGCGCGCCCGCGCCGGTATAGCCAATGGGGTAGAATTCGATCGCGTTGTTGGCGCCATTAAGCCCCAGTTGCAACAAGACTCCCCGGTGGCCATTATAGGGACCGCTGGCAATGTGCGAATCTGTGTCCAGGATCACATTGGCATTGGCGGCATAGGGGCAAATCATTGCTTCAATGGTGAACGGAGACTGTCCGCCATTGCCGATGTTTAGATTGGTCATCAAAAGGAAATCGGGGGTATTCGTCGCAGTGCTGCCGGCATCGTAGAACCAGCCCAGATTGGCGTAATCATAACCAACAAACGCGTTCGTCAGAAATACGGAGGTATTGGACCAACAATTGCCGAACGAAGGGGTCAATCCAAAGGGCGGCGCGAATCCCGGGCCTCCCAAATATCCCGACATCGCCGGCGGATTGGTCAAGGTGCCGGCGGTATTATTGGTACAGGCATACGCATAACCACCCTGGGCGCCCCAGTTTGTCGCCACCACGGTGCCCGCCGGTTCAGTGAGAGGGAAAAAATATAATGTATTGGCATTGCCACTGGTTGAATAAGGTCCGACGATAGAGGCGTGGGTCTGCGGTGATATGAGCGACGCCAAAACGACAAGTGCCGCCATGCGCGTCGTCGTCAACAGGGCTGTCCGCGGTTTCATAGAGAGAGTGTTCATAGATTGTCTTCTTGTTTAGATTGCCAGGCTGAAGTATCGGGTTTTGATCTGAACTTCTTAATTCATCTATTCACAACCGGTTGTCGCTGCGTTTTGGCTCACACTTTTACCGAAATGCGTGCCGGCGCCGACAGTCACTGCAAGACCAAAATTTGCATTTTTTCGATTCCAGATGAGCGCGCATAACAACTCTATTTTCCAGACGCGATTTGGCTCAAGGCAACCATCCGTAATCCGATCGGCATCCCATTGCCGTAACCATCGCAAATACCATAAATAAATGCTAAAACTCGCATGTTGTTCGTCTGTCGCATTTGAGAATTATTCGCCTATTCTAACAGTCGCCAACGTCCATTCAATTGACAGACTGTCCTTTCTTGTTGCACTTTTTGACCGCAACAGTCATTGTTTGTAAAAATGCCCGCAGCGACCGATTTTGCTCAATTCAAAGATGAACGAACGTGGTTTCGTTACATGCCGCCCAATCCCGAGGCGCAGCTCTGGGGAGCGTATGTCAAAAACGTCGGATTTGCCGTTATTCCGCCAAACATCCTTTACTCTCCATATAATGAGGATCATCCGCCGGACCATCGCGATCCCTGGAACCCGGGCCGGATTCTTCATGCCTACGCCTTTGTCTATATCACGCGCGGCGCCGGCGAATTTGACTCGAAACCCAGCGGAACCCAGCCGCTTCGAGCCGGAGATCTGCTTGTGCTCTTCCCTGGTATATTGAATCGCTACCGTCCTTTGCAAGGGGTCGGCTGGGACGAGTATTGGCTTGAATTTGACGGCGACTACATTCGCCGTCTAATGGAGCATGGAGAATTTTCACCGGAACATCCGATTCTGCATATTGGCCTGCGCGACGAAATATTGGACCTGTTTTTGACAGCCATCGAACTTTCGCGCAATGAACCGCCGCATTATCACCTGGTCCTAAGTACGCTGGCAACGCAGGCCATTGCCCGGCTGCTCTCGGCGTTAAAAAGCCAAAGTCACGAGGGCCGGCCGGTACCGGAAATCATCCGCGAAGCGAAGCGGTGGCTCCTGTGCGAGCCGGCGCGGGAAAATCTCGATCATCTCGCCGCCCGCCTCAACATGAGCTATACGGCGTTTCGGCGCCTGTTCAAGGCGGAAACCGGCTACTCTCCACGTCAATTTGCGCTGGAAGCCAGGCTGCGCAAGGCGGCTGATTTGCTGGATCGCACCGATACGCCGGTTCATGAGATTGCGGAACAATGCGGGATGGAATCAGTCTATTACTTTTCCAGGCTGTTCAAGAAAAAGACCGGGCTGGCTCCCACCGCCTTTCGCCGGGTACACGCAAAATCTCCGTTAAGGTAAACTCGCGGGCCACACTTTAATCTCCCGGGGACCGGCGGCAACCTTTTCAAACGGGCCGGGAAATGGATTTTTTTTCGACCGTTTTTCGCCAAAGTAATCAGTATTTACGCGCAATGGCGACCCGTCGGGATTTTCGTAGGCGCAACCGGTAACCTTCGTCCGCCCGAGCAATTTCGTCGTGACCAGTTTGCATTTCGCCTCGCGACGCCAGCCCTTGTCTTCGGCGAGCGTCAGATACCAGCCGTCGGACTTTTGAATTAATGCCACGCCGGCGTTGAAGTCCGCCGCGAGCACGGGAGCAGCCTCAAACTTCGAGGGTTGGGTTCCCTCGGTGAATACGTTGCCGGCCGCGAAGCACGGAAGCATCGAATTATTCATCGAACGGAGGCTGCCCGGGGCGACAAAAAGGTTGTTATAAAACCGATGGTCGCCGCTGTCGCCATTGGTTGCCGCCCAAAATCCGGCAATTTCCGTCGAGTGGCATACTTGAAAGGGCGTGACCCGGCTGTCGTGGCGGTCACTGGCGATGGTTCCGGCGATGAGATTATGAACGAAGGCAACGCCCTGGGAGTTCAGCGCGGATCGCTTGGACAACAATAAATTGTTGGCTACCAGAATCGGGCCGTGCTGCATCTCGAAAAAAATGTCCTGCGCATTGTCGTGGAATAAATTTCCAGTCACTTGCGCGCCTTGCGCCATCCAATCGAGCCAGATGCCGGCAACGCTGCCGCAACGGTAAATGTGGTTATGGCTGATGGTGACGTCAATCGCGCCGTGGAACTTGATGCCCGCCATTTCCGCGCCGCTGAACAGTCCACGGACGTGGATGTCGTGGATGTCGTTGCCGGTGATGGTGCTGTAGGCACAGCCGAGACTGCCAACAATGCCGGTTTGTTCACAATGCGAGATCTCGTTATTGCGAACTATATGGCTGCCGACGGTGGCTTTGTTCCAACCGTTTGTCAACGCGCGTTGAATTGTGCCAATGTAGCCAGCCGCGGATTGGGCGCGGTTATCCCATTCGTCGCTATACTTGCCCAGCGCAACGCCGCAGCACGAGGAATAACTGATTTTGTTATCCTCGATGATCCAGCCCTTGCACCAATAGGCGGAGATGATGCCGATTTGGCCGGCCGTTGGGGGCGCCCAGGGCGCGGCGGCGTCGCGCAAATCAAAACCGCGCACCGTGAGGTAGTTTACTCCAGTCTTCTTCGGGGTGAAGACGGTTTGGCGGACGTTGATCTCCACCTGGCCGTCGTCCGGGTTCGTGTTCGGAAACTGCGCCCAAATGGTTGTGGTCCCGTTGGTCACGACACCAAACCACTCGGACGTGCCGTGCGCCGGCTCGAGCACATCGTCCATGTGCGCCGCTTCAATGAGCCAATCGCCATTCAGATACACGTTCCCGGTGTGAACCCTGCGGCCATGGATGGGGCCGAACCAATCGCCATGAATGACGTCGTCGTAAGGGTTGAAGCTCCCAAAGAAGCTGTTCGGGATTGAAGTCTTCCAGGTATCATTTGTGACCCGCTTCCAATTCTTTATTATTTCGGAGCCGGTAATCACTACCTTTTCGCCCGGAGCCGCCTGGTAAATGATGCGTTGGGTGTCTGAGATTCCCCCGCGCGGCGGGTTGACGCGCTCGCGATAGACGCCTTCATGCACGGTGATGACATCACCGGGCTGCGCCACATCCGCGGCATGCTGAATGGTCCGAAATGGAGCCTCCGGGGTTCCCGGATTGGCATCGTTGCCATTGGTGGCGACGTTGAATTCGGTGGCGCGCGCCGCCATGGCGAGCGCGGCCAATGCGAGGACGATGGCAATTATTTTCGTATTCATCATTTTTGTATTCGTCAATCAGGTGGTTCTCAATTCATTCATTTTTGCGGGCGTCTTCCGGCCAAATTTCAATTTGCGGAAACGGGCCGCCTGCCGGCAGGCCATCCAATCACAGATATCGGCCAAGTCAGCCACCGCCGTTTGCGTGTACGGCAGCGTGTGCAGATACGGTGGCGGGCCGAACTCCGGCGTCAAGGTGGACACCTTCATGCCCCGCTCTTCTTGCGCCGACCAGATTTGGCGCCACCAGTCTTCATGAGCCGCCAGATGACGCGTCCACTCGGGCGCTCGCGGATCGGGAACTTGCGGGCCTTCCTCGTAACCAATGCGCGCATGAAGGTGATGACAATGCTGGGTCGCGAGTTCAATAATCGGGCCGCAGTCTTCGAGCAATCGCTCCGCGATACAAACCCAATGGCTGAAATCGCAGGTCAGATTCAATTCAGGAAAACGTGCTAAAATCGCCCGCGTCGCCCACGGATTTGCAAAATAGCGCTGGCGATGAGTTTCATGCGCAATGGTCACGCCAATCTGGCGCTCAAATTCCAGCGCCGCCCCGTAAAAATCTTCCGCCTCGGCAAAACTCCAGGCATCTGAACCGCTGTGGACGTTAAAAAATAGCGGTTCGTGTTTGAGACATCCCCGGACCTGCCCCTTCAGTGATGCAAGATGCTGACGGACGGTGCCGCCCGGCGTGAAATCGTTCGTGTAAGCCTGGGGCACCCAGTCCAGCCGGTTCCGCT
>JASHPN010000249.1 GCA_030038175.1 Verrucomicrobiia bacterium | reverse complement strand
ACGAATTCACTTTCCCAGGAACTCCCCTCCGGAATGGCGGCCGTGCCGCTGAATCCGGGGATCATTGATACTGATATGCTCCGCAGTTGTTTTGGCGGTTCTTCCGGTTCGTATCCCGCGCCGGAGGAATGGGCGAAAAAGGCCGTGCCATTTTTATTGCAGATCGCGGCGGCGGATAATGGGCGGCAGATGACGGTGAGTTAAGATTCTTTAAACCGGGACCGTTCTTCCCATTCACGGGCGCGATTCACGGCCTCGGCCCAGCGGCTGCGGCGGTGGGCGACTTCATCCGGGCTTTTTGCGGGTTCAAAAACCCGGTCGGCACGCCAGATGGCGCGCAGGGACTTGCGGTCTTTCCAAAAGCCGACGGCAAGGCCCGCCAGAAAGGCCGCACCCAGGGCCGTGGTTTCAATGACAACGGGCCGAACGACCGGCGCCTGCAACACATCCGCCTGAATTTGCATAAGCAAATTGTTCGCGGAGGCGCCTCCGTCCACGCGAAGCTGGTCTATGGGAATACCGGAATCCTGCCGCATGGCTTCCAGCACGTCGGCGACCTGAAAGGCAATGCCCTCCAAAGCCGCCCGCGCAATGTGCCCGGCCGCGGTACCACGCGTCAGTCCCATGATTGACCCGCGGGCATATTGGTCCCAGTGGGGCGCGCCCAGGCCCGCCAAGGCGGGAACGAAATAGACGCCGCCACAATCCGGAACGGTAGCCGCCAGCGCTTCGATTTCAGTGGACGATCGAATTAGTCCAAGCCCATCGCGCAACCATTGGACCACCGCGCCGCCCACGAAGACACTGCCTTCCAGCGCGTATTCGACCTGGCGATTGATTTTCCATGCCGCGGTCGTCACCAATTGATGCTTTGACCGGGCTGGCTCTCCTCCAATGTTCATCAACATGAAGCAGCCGGTGCCATAGGTGTTTTTTGATTGGCCACGGTCAAAGCAGTTTTGGCCGAACAAGGCCGCCTGTTGATCACCGGCCATGGAGGCGATCGGAATGGGCGCGCCAAGGATCCGGGTTTCTCCATAAATTTCGCTGGAGGACCGGATTTCCGGCAGCACCTCGCGCGGGACATTCAACAGGCGCAGCATTTCATCGTCCCACTGGCCGCTGCGCAGATTCAAGAGCATAGTGCGACTGGCATTCGTGATATCGGTCACGTGCAGGGCGCCGGCGGTGAGGTTCCAGAGCAGCCAGGTGTCCACTGTGCCGAAAGCCAATTCGCCTCGCGAGGCGCGCCCTCGCGCGCCCGGGACGTGATCGAGCAGCCAACGCAGTTTGCTGCCGCTGAAATAGGCGTCAGGCGCCAGGCCGGTTTTGTCGCGGATTAAATCGCCGTGGCCGGCGCGCTTAAGCTCATCGCAAAATTCGGACGTGCGCCGGTCCTGCCAGACGATGGCATTATGAAGTGGTTCGCCGGTGCGCCGGTCCCAAAGCAAAGTGGTTTCACGCTGGTTGGTGACGCCGATGGCGGCGATGTCCGTGGCGCGGATGTTCTTGTCGGCAAGCACCTTGCTGGCGACGGCGAGCTGGCTGTTCCAAATCTGACG
The DNA here is from genome assembly GCA_030038175.1 of Verrucomicrobiia bacterium. GTDB lineage: Bacteria > Verrucomicrobiota > Verrucomicrobiia > Limisphaerales > UBA11358 > UBA11358. The sequence continues at coordinate 8,378 of JASHPN010000249.1, read as the reverse complement.
TGGATCGTGTTCAACCCATCCGGCTTGCGGGAAGCTCTGGGGAAATTCGGATTGGGCGATGCCGCAAATCGCGCCGCTTTGGTCGAAGAGAACAGCGCGGGAACTGGTCGTGCCCTGGTCGAGCGCCAAGATAAAGGACATAGGATTTTACGATTGGAAGACAATGTGGCTTGCAATGGGCAAGGGAGTCAAATTGGAAGTCGGAGGGGCCGCAGCCGGGGTGTAAGACAGAATTCTTCAACGTCTTAAAGATGGCAATTTAAACCAAATGTTCGTCTGAATAAAAACCGTGGGCGGGCATCTGCGGGTCGCATATACGCGAGGCAGGCTTTGGATCGTGCGAAAGGGAAATGCCCCGGAGCGCGACTGTGTCCCGCACAGCGGGATCAGTCGCAGTACGTAGCGGCTTTAGACTTGGGGAATTTCTGCGGTTCAGGCTTCGTCGTGCTGCTGCGACTGCTGCTGTCGCACCCAGTCGCGCTCCGGCAGCAGGTCTTGACGCAATCGCGTGGTGGTTTTACGCTGGTTTGATGTCGAACGCGAAGAAAAAGCGCAAAGCGGTCATTGTGGGCGTCGGATTGGATACCGACGGCCATAAACGGCTGACAACGGGGGAAAATTTCGCGCTCGTGGGCGGCACGAAAGAAACGCATGAAGTGATGACGGAAAAAGTCATTAAAATTAATGAGAAACTGAAATCGCGCGGCAAACAGCTTGAATCGGTGAGCGCCAAAGAGTTCGATGACATCGCGGAAGAAGTGGGTCTCAAAAAATACGCTCCCCGGAAGCCAAAGCCGCCCGGCGGAGCGCCGTCCGCTTCGTGAGCACTTGAGAAAATAATTCGTTGACCGCGGCCAGCGTCATGATTAGGCTGCCGCTTTGAATTTCGACGTGCCCCTTGTGTCCAAAACGAAGAGCCGCCACGATATCCGACTCGCATTGAGACGGAGTATTTTTTCCGCTCTCGACGCCTCATTGAGTGTCCGATGACAAATCCCTATGTTCCACCGACACGACTGGAGTCAGTTACCGTCATCCTGCCGGTGGTCAATGAGACTGTCTCGCTCCGAACGACGGTCGAGACAATCCGGCACGTCGTCAAACGCGAACTCATCCGGGAATTTATTATTGTGACCTGCAAACGCACCACGCCCGAGGCGATGGCGGTCGTTGAGCAACTGCAAAAGGAATTGGGCGAATTAGTTGTGGTTCATGAGCAGAAAATGCCGTTTTTGGGCGGGGCCATGCGGGAAGCATTCAACCTGGCGCGGGGCAGCCACGTGATTATGATGGCCAGCGACCTCGAAACGGATCCGAAGGACGTGGCCGTGTTAATTGCGGAGGCCGGCAAATATCCGGAGGCGATTATTACCGCGTCACGCTGGCAGGGAGGAGTGCAATTCCACGGATATTCAAAGATTAAGTTGGTGTGCAATTGGATGTTTCAACGCCTGTTTTCGATCCTGTACGCCACCCGCCTGTCCGATTTGACGTTTGCGTATCGCATTTTTCCCACCAAATTGGTGCAGGCCATTCGTTGGGAAGACTTCCGGCATTCGTTTTTATTTGAGACCCTGGTCAAGCCACTGCGCCTGGGCGTGCCGGTCAAAGAAATCCCATCAACCTGGCGGGCGCGAACCGAAGGCGCCTCGCAGAATACTTTTTTCCGAAATTTTGAATATTTCAAGATTGGTCTCCGCACCAGGTTCGCATCCAAACAAACCTTGCTGGTTCCTGAATCGGCTTCCAATTTGCAACCGAAAAAAGAGTTAGACGCAAAACCATGAAGAAAATCATCGTAACCACGACCATCAATCCTCCGACTGAGGCGATTCGCCGATTTGAAGCAATGAAGGACTGGGAACTTGTCGTCATTGGCGATAAGAAGACCCCATCCAATTACAAACTCGAGCGCGGGACCTATGTGACTCCGGAAATGCAGGAGAAATACGACAAGCCGCTTTCGGACGCGATCGGCTGGAATTGCATTCAACGCCGGATCCTGGGGGTTCTCTGGGCGCATGACATGAGGGCTGACATCGTGGCGCTGGTGGATGATGACAACATCCCGCAAAAAGGCTGGGGCGAAGATTTGATGGTTGGACGGGAGGTCGAGGTCAATTTTTATGAGACCGATTTGCCGGCGTTCGATCCGGTGGGGGCAACCAATCATAAGACGATATGGCATCGCGGTTTTCCGCTGCAATTGCTGCCCAAACGGGATTATTCACACAAAAGCCGCCGGAAAATCCAGGTGGACGTCCAGGCGGATTTTTGGAATGGCGATCCGGACATTGACGCCATTTGCCGGATGGAACACGCGCCGGCCTGCGATTTTGATCCCAGGTGTTTTCCGATCGCTTCGAATAAGATGGGGCCGTTTAACTCGCAAAACACATTCGTGGCCGGCAAGCTATTGAAAGATTATTTTCTGTTTCCGCACGTGGGCCGCATGGACGATATTTGGGCGGCCTATTATGTGCAGGGGCTTGGGGCAAAGGTGGTCTGGGCCCGGGCGTCAGTCTTCCAGGAGCGCAACATCCACAATCCGGTGCGCGATATGATGGCCGAATATGTTGGTTACGAAAACAACCTTGAGCTGGTCAGCAAAGTGGCCGCGGACCCGGAATCGATTGTTCAATACCTGCCCGGCCGCTCGGTGGAGGCCTTCCGGCTATATCGCAAACACTTTAAATAAAAGAATTCGCTCTGATGAAAAAAATTCTGATTACCGGCGCGGCGGGTTTTGTGGGCCGCCATTTCACGAAGCATTTTCTCGAAGCGGGAGACGAAGTCCACGCGGTTGACAGCATTGTGCCGCTGACCGGCGGGATTGATCCGGAGAAAGGCTGGCCGCTCTTTGATCCGCGGGGCTTTAAACATTTTCATTATTACCGGGAAGATTGCCGCCAATATTTCCTTAAAACAAAGGACACCGATTTTGATTATACGATTCATCTGGCGGCCATGGTGGGCGGGCGGGAGATGATTGAACGCAATCCTTTGGCGGTGGCGGAGGACCTTGCGATTGACGCCGATTATTGGCGCTGGGCAAAGGAAACCAGGCCGCGCAAAACGATTTGTTTCAGCTCAAGCGCGGCCTATCCCATAAAATTCCAGCGCGAAAAGGGCTACCGGCTATTGACCGAAGACCTGATTGATTTTGCGGATGATATCGGCATGCCGGACATGTCGTACGGGTGGGCCAAATTAACGCATGAATACCTGGCAAGGCTGGCGTGGCAACATCACGGAATTAAATCAGTGGTTTACCGCCCATTTTCCGGCTATGGCGAAGACCAGGACGATACGTATCCTTTTCCCAGCATTTGCAAGCGGGTGCTGGCGAATCAGGGCGCCAGGACCCTCACGGTGTGGGGGACGGGCGAGCAGATGCGCGACTTTATCCACATCAGCGACTGTGTGGCCGGCGTGCTCAAGACCATGGACCAAATAGATGACGCCCGGGCCGTCAATCTTTCGACCGGGATTTTCACGAGCTTCAAGGAGTTTGCCAAACTCGCCGCGCGACTGGCAGGTTACAATCCGGAAGTCGTGGGAATGTCTGATAAACCGGCCGGGGTCTTTGCGCGGGGCGGCGATACAACGTTCCAAAGGAAGCTTGGGTTCCAGCATAAGATTGCTTTTGAGTCCGGGATAAAGCGCGCGCTTGGGTATTACCAACGATAGCAAAGAGCCCAAATATCGGCGGGCGCCTGGAATCGCTTAACGTGGAAGGAACTTGATCGTTTTGTGCCAAGGCCCATTCAATGCGCCGCAGAAGTCTCCATCTCGACGTTATTGGAACTATCCTCGATTGCCGGTTGAGAGGGCAATTTTTTGCCGAGTGCCTGGGCGAGTTGGAGGTGATAGGCCGCCAGTTGCTTGTTTCCCTCCTGGGCATAGGCGACGGCGAGATCCCAATGCAATACGCCATCATCCGGATGATAGAGCAACAGTTTTTCCCATAATGAGATGGCTTCCGCCCGATTACCTTTTTTGACGTCCATATAGGCCAGTTCATAAGCCGCCCTGAGCGCATCCTGCGGCCAGGGCCATTTGGCCAGTGCCTGGCGATAAAGCGCCTCCCCGCGTTTGGGTTGTTCCAAATGATTTGCATCCAGATCCCCCTCGAATGTGAGAGCCCACGCACTGGGCGTCCCCTTATCGTTGGCATTGTTAAGCGCAAGCCACTTTAACGCATCTTGAAATCTTCCATCATGCTCGGCGACGACCGCCCGGACCGCATATGAACCGTTGTCAACGGGCGCCAGCTTGATTGACTCGGCAGCAAGTTCGTCCGCCTTGCGAAATTCTCCCCGGGCCTCATAGAATTTTGCCAATTCCATCATCGAGTCGAAGGCTTGCGGAAATGTGCGCAGACTGTGCTCGTAAGCCACAATCGGGTCGTTCCAATAGGAAGACCAGGCGGCTGCCTCAAACACCGCGGCAACGCGCCAACCGATCAATAGGGTGACAGTCGCGAGGGCGGCGAAACGGGTAATTCCGGTCATTTTCAACGGCCATAACGCGCGCAGGATTGCGACCAATGCGATAGCCGCGCCTATGCTCGCCAGGGCAATATACCAATCGCCGTAGGGCCCGCTTCGGAATCCCAGGACATTGCTCATCGGCGCAAAAGCGAGCAGGAACCATATAATACCAAAGGTGAAGAATGGATAACGCCGCCGCCAAACGATCGAAAAGACCAGGGCGGCCAGGACCGTAAGATAACAGGCGGCCAGTTCCACTTTGGGAACCTGTCCCCAGTAATATCCGCCAGTGACGGTCATTCGATTGAAGGGCCAAAGCCAGACGCTGACGTGCAACATGGTAAAGTAACCGGCCGAAACTGCCGCCTCCAGGCGCGAGACATTGGAAAAACATCCCATGATAGTTTGCGTTGATTGAAGATTGTGACGCAGGGCCAAATAAATGACCAGGGCCAGCCCATAAAGAAAATAAAGCCGCCAGGTCGAAAATCGGCGAAGCCTTGCCGGACGAAGATACCAGTCCATCACAAAAAAGAGCGCAACCACGCTGACTGCGCCTTCGTACGAGAACAAAGCCAGGAACAGACAAAGCAAAGCCAGCGCGGTCCAAATTCCACCCGCAATTCTCGCGTTCCCGGCAGTCATCTCTTTGGATTCACAGGCCAAGTCATGGAAAGTCAACGCGGCTGCCGTCAGCGCGGCCATCGGCATGATATTGGAGGCAGCACTCAACCAGGCCGTGGATGAAACCAGCGTGGGAGACAATAACCAAACCGCAGTTGCTGCCAGAGCCCAGCCACAGTCGCCAAACAAACGGCAACATAATTTGAACACGGCGCAGGCGGCGAGCACACCGATGAAAATGGCCATCAAGTGAACCGGAACCATACCTCCGTGAAGGTCGAGCCAGTTGAAAACCGCGAACAGCACGTTTTTGACCGGGCGGAAAAAATGAAATAAATCGCCCCCCAGCAGGGATGTCCAGGAGCTGCTTGATCTGACCAGATAAAGTTCGTCAATGTCGTCGAGGGGAAAAAACGGCGCGCGGATGCAACAAGCACTAATGCCGATGTACGCAAGTAACACGGCGGCAAACGATAAAGCAAACATCCCGCGATGCGGCTTCGGTTGGGTGCCCATGGAGTGATTGTGATTGGAATGTTGCGGCAAGGCAACAATTCAATACGGCTCCCCGAAAATCAGCCAATAAACGCGGCATGTACGGCCTTCATTGCCGCTTCGCCTTTCGCCAGATCTATGACCACGGAAATTTTGATTTCACTCGTAGAAATCATGTCAATGTTAACGCCCGCATCGGCCAGCGTTTCAAACATTTTGCCGGCCACGCCGGTATGCGATTTCATGCCTACGCCGACAATGGACAGTTTTCCGATTTTTTCCGAGGTGATGACGTCGCGGAGGCCCACTTTATTTTTTAACGCATTGATGACCTTTTGCGCTTTGAGCAAATCCGCTTTCTCCACGGTAAAGGAAAGGTCGGTTTGCGGAGCGCCGCTGCCATGGCTGATATTTTGAACGATCATGTCTATGTTGACGGCGGCGTCGCCCAGGGCCTTGAAGATTTTGGCGGCCACGCCGGGCTTGTCCGGCACGCCCACGAGGGTGACTTTGGCCTGGTTTTTGTCGAGGGCGACGCCGCGCACAACGACGCCTTCCATGCTTTTGGTTTCTTCTTTCACAATGGTTCCGGGGTTATCGTTTAGACTGGAGCGGACTTCAAAGACAACTCCAAATTTTTTGGCAAATTCAACCGAACGCGATTGCATGACCTTGGCGCCCAGGCTGGCCAGTTCGAGCATTTCGTCATAGGAGATCTCCGCGAGCTTCCGGGCGCCGGACACGATGCGCGGGTCGGCGGTATAAACGCCGTCCACGTCCGTGTAAATCTGGCAGAGATCGGCTTTGAGGGCGGCGGCCAGGGCAATGGCGGTCAGATCGGAGCCGCCGCGGCCCAGGGTGGTGATTTGGCCTTCGGACGTTTCGCCCTGGAAGCCGGCGACAATCACGACATTGCCCTGATTCAGCAACTCGTGAACTTTTTTGGGGGTGATGTTGTGGATTTTGGCCTTCGTATGAACGCCGTCGGTCACGATGCCCGCTTGAGCGCCGGTGAGAGAAATGGCCGGCACATTAAGCGCATGCAGGGCGATGGCGGCGAGGGCAATGGTTTGCTGTTCGCCGGTAGCCAGGAGCACGTCCATTTCCCGTTCGTTGGGCAAGGGCATGATTTCCTTCGCGAGCTTGATCAGATTGTCCGTCACGCCGCTCATCGCCGAGACGATGACGACGATGTTGTCGCCGCGCTTGCGGGCCTCGGCGATTCGCCGCGCCACGTTTTTAATCCGTTCAGGATTGCCGACAGACGTGCCGCCGTATTTTTGGACGATCAAGGACATGATTGGAATTCTAAGTGCCTAAAAATCAAGGGCCCCATTTGACGAATGCACTTTAGGCAACCTGATTCGCAAGCCGCTTTTGGCTTCGGCACCAGAAGTTCCGCTTTGTCGTGCTGATTTGCATGGTCCCATTGACGCAACGATAGAGGTTACTTTTTCTTTGTCTCATAACGTTTTGCCGCTTCACGCAGGGACATTGCGGGTGCGTCCGCTTCTTCCGATTTGGCAGCGCGCAAATCGCATAAATCCTGATAATTCGCCAAAATTTCCTGGACTGCCTGGAATTCTTCATAAGGCAAAACGGCAAACTCAGGATGCCCGTTTTTTTCCAAAATTTCCGGATGCAATTCGATCATAGGTTAACGATAGGCGTCGCGCCGGTTGACAACACGATATATCGTCAATCGGTTCCCCGCCAATTCAAAAAGAACGCGAAAATCGCCGACGCGTAATCGGTATTCCGGCGTAAAATTTGTAAGGTGCTTGACGTCGCCCTCCAAGTCGTTTTCCATCCGCCTTATTCGTTCAATGATCCGCCGGGCATCCTTTGTTTGGAGAGAATCGAGGTCTTTGATTGCGCGTGGCTTCAATTCAATCTCATATTTCATGTTCGGCTGCTAATCCTTCTTCTGCGTCTTGACTTCAAGGTAAAGGTCGCGCAACTGGCGCGGGGAGACCGGGGTGGGCGAGTCGGTCATCAAATCCACGCCTTTGGCGGTTTTGGGAAAGGCGATGACGTCGCGGATGCTCGGTGTGCCGCAAAGAATCGCAATCATGCGGTCGAAACCAAGCGCGATGCCGCCGTGCGGCGGGGCGCCATAACGGAACGCCTCCAGCATGTAGCCAAAGCGGAGTTTCGTTTCATCGGGCGGGATTTGGAGCACATCCTCAAAAACGGTCATTTGCACGTCCGGCTGGTGGATACGAATCGAACCGCCGCCCAATTCCACGCCGTTAACCACGATGTCGTAATGCTGGCCGCGGACGCGTTTGGGCTCCGTTTTTAAGAACGGGATATCCTCGGCCACCGGCGCGGTAAACGGATGATGGCTCGAATACCAGCGGTTTTGTTCCTTGTCGAAACTTAAGAGCGGAAAATCCACGACCCACAGGAAATCAAAGCGATTCGGATCAATCGCCAACTTGCCCAGGGCGCGCAGAACCTCGGCGCAATAAAGCCGGATTTTGCCAAGAATTTCGCAGGCGTTGAGCCATTGGTCGGCGGCAAATAAGATCAGGTCGCCTTCCTCGATTTTCAGTTTCGTCGTGAGCGCGGACTTTTCCGCGTCGTTGAAAAACTTGACGATGGGCGATTTCCATTCGCCATTTTCCACTTTGATATAGGCAAGGCCCTTAGCGCCGAAACTTTTGGCGTATTCGGTCATCGTCTCGATCTGGCCCTGGGTCGCGCCGGCGAGGCCTTTGGCGTTGAGCGCCTTGACGACGCCGCCGCTGGCCACAGCGCCGG
>JASHPN010000248.1 GCA_030038175.1 Verrucomicrobiia bacterium | reverse complement strand
GTGGCATACACAAACAGCACACCCAGGCGATCGTTAAAAAACACGGTCTTGGGCGGGCTCATATCCACGCCCAGGCTTGAGAAGAACTCCTTGGCCAGGGCGCTGACATCGCGCGTTAAATTTGGCGTGGTGACATAAAGAATGCCGCCGCCCGGATTCTCGACCCTGGCGCCGAGATCGGTCAGCGCGTTTTGCAGGACGCCGCCGGCTCCGCCGATGCCTCCGGTGGCGCCGCCGGTTGTGTTGCCGGTCGTCGCGCCGCCGCCGCCGCCGCCGCCGGAACTCTGGCGCGCCTGGCTGGCTCCCGGAGAAACGTCCACGACCGGCACAACGGCGCCGCTGGGGCTTTGGCCGCTTCCACCGCTGGAGCCGCCGCCGCCGCCGCCCGCACCCGAGCTGGTAATATTCACCGAGCCGAAAGAAAAGGAATTGACGTTTTGCAGGCCGGAATAAAACGTGTTCGGGTCCACCTTGAATGTTCGCATTTCATAGGCCGGGGCATCGGGACCCTTTTGAGAAAAAACGATGCCGTAATCCTCGACCGAATATTTTATCGGATGATCCGCCACCAGGCAGATGGCATTCAACAGGTCCGCCAGGCTCACATTGTTCAGCGTCAGGTTGACGTTGATCTGAGTGGGGTCCGCCGTTTGCGGAGCGGCCGCGGCGGCCTCAACCGGCAGGCCGGTCGCCGGGTTGATCGCCGTGGGCGCGGCGCCGGGAAGCCCGGTGGCATTCCCCCCGGCCCCGTTCAGTCCGGCGGCTGCCGCCGACGGGATATTTTCGATGTTCGGGTTGAAGAGAAAATTAATCCCCTGTTTTTCCGGATCACGAAGGAGCGATTTTTCCCTCAAATCGCGGAGCACTTCGCTCAAGGGGTACGCCTGGTAGTTCACGACGTCCAGCTTGATGAGATTGAGTTTGTCATAAATGGCCTGCCGGCCCGCGCCGGTATAAATCATGTTGGTCATGGCGTAGGGATTGCCAAAGTTGGTGATGACATTGACCGGGGCTTCCCACGCCCGCTCCACCTGCACCATGCGATCGTCATTATCCACGTCCGTCTTTCGCTGATCACGGGCGTAGCGGGCCTGCTTGACCAGATCCAAATAGTAGGTCGCGCCGCGATTATCCGGGTCCAATTTCAGCGCCTGTTCCAGTTTGATTTCGGCTTCGTCCAGCTTGCCCATTTCATAGAACATCTGGCCGTCCCGGGCCAGCGTCTGCGCGTCGAGCTTTTGGTTCTCGATTGCCGGGGCCAGTCCCGAGGTCGCCAAATCCGGCTGCTTGCCGCGCATTTGGTAGATCAGCGCGTCATTTTGGCGTTTGAAGGCAATCACCTCCGGGTTTTGCGGATCAACCTTCAAGGCCCGCATGATTTCCTCATTTGCGTCGTGCAGGTTGCCTCGCCGTTGCGCTTCGCGAGCCAGTTCCAGCCGCACAGAAACCAATCCTGATATCGTCCGGTCCCTTTCGTCGGGAATGCCCGGGCCGATCTTTTGCACCAAATCGTAACATTCTTCATAGAGTTTGGCGGCGGCTTCCAGGTCCCTCTGCTGCGCGGCAGCCTCGGCCTCCTGAAGCGTTTGCTTGAGCTCAATGTGGGCCGCCTCCCGCATCACGGCTTCATTGATGGCGTTGGTCATGTACGAAGATTCCTGCGCAGGCGCCGCGGTAACGGCTAACAGAAGGACAATACTTATCGGGAAAAGAACTGCTTTAGTCATGGGATTGGGAGCGCAATCGGCGCGATTGTTTCTAAACGAAATGTCTTACGGCTGATACTGTAGCGTTGTTTTTTTCTGGTTTGACTCGGCGGATAATACCACCTCGCCGGTGTCTATGACAACAACATTATAACTGTCATTGTCAATTTTTAATTCGGAACCCACCCGCTGGTCGTTCCAGATCCTGCCCGTGGGCGGGTATTTGAGGTCGGCGGCATACCCGTCCACTTTGCGGAACGGTTGCTTCATGGAGAGATTGATGGTGTCGCCGGTGTCGGCCAGTTGCAACGTCAATTGCGGATTGTTGGCCGGCCCGGTCACGGAAGTGAGGGCAAAATACTCATTCTTTTCGCCCACTGAGATGAAGCGCTGGCGCGCATTTCGTTGCGCCGGCGGAGCGTTTTCTCTTTGAATGCTAATCACATAACGGGCCGGACTGTATGTGTTCGGAGGCTCAATTCGATCCAGTTTTAACATGAAATACAATGGCCGGACGGCCAGCACTTTCACCGCGCCCGGTCCGACCTCGTTGCCGGTTTCAATCTTAATCCATTGCATGTCCGGTCCCCGTTCCCACTTGACCGGGTTGAAAAGACGGTTTGTCCTCTCAAAATCAAGAGAATAGGCCGATTCAACCCGCGTCAAAGCATCGTTCTCCGCGGACATATCTACCGGCGCCAGCGCTTTGGGCGTGCGATCGACTATCTGGCTTTCCTCGTCCTCCAGCGCCTTTTTTTCACCGGCGATAATGAACGGCAACAGCAACAGCGACGCGACCAGTCCCAGGAGCACGGCGCCGAGCAAAATCTTTTCGTAATGTTTCTTGATAAAACTCATTGTTGTTTCGACAACTTCACCACTTCCACAGCCAGGGTCACCCGCAACAGTTGTTCGTCGAGCACCGTTTGCAGGCCGCCCATGGCGGCTGCCGCTCCCGGCCCGCTCGGGGGCGGAGCCGTCGGATTCCATTCGCCACCGGGTATTCCGGGCGGCATCGCGCCGGCGATGGTGGTCGCCTGGCCCGCGGGAATGACATTAATTCCTTTGACGATAAAACCGTGATTCGATGACGCCATCCTGGTTAACACATCCGCCAGGTCCGCCGAAAAACAGCGAAACGTAAGGATGTAGGGCGTCAGGGTTGCCAGATTATCCGGGCTGGTCGTTGTTTTATCGGACAAATAATCCGATTGCGGGCCGGTCGAGTCGTTGTCGGACACGACTTCCCGCTGAACGCCGTCGAGCCCGTTGATCTTGGCTGAGAACAGGATTTCACACAGCGCCTTGACTTCGCCCAGATGCGACGCCAGCGGATCCAAACTTCCCGGCGCGAACGTGACCAATTGCCGCTCCGCCGCGAATGAGAAGCTGTAATCCGGAGGCAGATCAACGTTTAAATCCTTCGCTTCTTCCTGAAGATCATGAATCGTCTTCCGCAAGTTCCCGGCAAAAGCCTCGGTGGTGATGACCCCATTCGTCGGATTGGGGATCGGCGGCACCGGGACAAAGTACGCTCCCGCCTGCGTGATCCAATTCCGGACCTGCTGTTCCTGCTCCCGGGCGGTCTTGATATTATCTATCTGGTCGTTTCCCGGCGCCGGATTCTTGCTGTAAAGTGTCGCCAGGGTGTGGTACGCGTCCTCCAACTGTCCCACCGCTGCGCGATTATGGTTCCAGCCTTTGAAGTTGTACCAGGCCGCGGCTCCCAGCAGCGCCAGCGCAATCACGCCGCCGATGGTGAAAAATAAATTTCGCTTGATCCAGCCCATATTAAAATTGCGGCGGCTGCGCCAGGGTGACGTTCACGCCGAATGTAAACGTGCCGTTGGGATCGTCGGGACTGATATTGCCGGCCAGCACGGTGCCTTTGGGGTCAAAATACTTGCACGCCTGAAACTCGTTTTGCACCGCGTAAGCAATATCGCTGTTCGCCGAGGCATCCACATTTTGCAAACTGACCGCGCGGCAGATGAGCACAACGGAATTGGCGGATTGCGTTGAGGCCGGGCTCCCCGCCGTTGGCGGGACGGAATTCGGCGGCGGCGCCACCGCGTTGTTTTGCATGCCGTTGTTCAGGGCGACCCCCCCCACGTTTGCCATGGTCGTCATTTGCTCGATCCAGATGCCCGCCTTGACGTTGGGTTTTTGCGCGGCAAGTTTCTTTTGCACATCGTTCTCCGCCCGGATCAGCGCCTCCCGCGTGTCCGCCAGCACGTTGGCCCAATAATACCGGTTCTGCATCCACGCGGCGATTTGTCCCGCTTCCTTTTGCGCCCCCAGATCCTTGCTATAGGCCCGTTGCATCTGGTCGGCTTTGGCCTGCGCCGCGTCCACTTTGGGCTCAACCGTGGCGTACAAGGTCTCTTTGGATTGTGCCAGTTGCTCAAATAAAAATCCCACCGCAAAGCCGACCAGCACCAAACTGAAGATCGCGCACATCAAATACGGCTTCTTCTCGTTGAACGTCCGCCAGCGCAGCGTGCTCTCGGGCATCAAATTCATTTCCACCGGGCAGTTCGCCAGGTTCCGCAGGCCCAGCCCCACCACTTCGGCCAGGGAATGCGCCACGCGCGCCAGCGCTTCCAAATTCACCGCCGGATCAATCTGGACGTTCCGGAACGGATTGAAATACTCGACCGGCACGTTCAGTTTTTCGGCAAAGAATTGCGCCGTGTAAGGCATGATGCTCGCGCCGCCGGCCAAAAACAGCCGTTGCGGCGCCGAACCGCCTTGTTGTCCCCGATAAAATTGCAGCGTCTGGTTGACCTGAATGTGCAGCCGCGTCATGAACTGCCGCGCAATTTTGGCGATCGCCGCCTGATTGGGATTCTCCGGTTCCTCATACGCGCCGCCCAGGCTCACGAACCCTTCCTTGATTTTGATCTGCTCGGCGATCTCGAATTTCAACTTCGACTCGTTTGCAAAGTCCTGCGTGATCGCGTTGGCGCCGAGCGGAATGCTCCGGGAAAAAACTTTGCCCTTCTCGAAAAACAGCACGTTGCTGGTCTTGGCGCCAATGTCCAGCAACATCGTGCAATCCTCAAGGTCCCCATAATTATATTTGAAGGCGTTGCACAGCGCCGCGGGCGATACGTCGCACAATTGCAATTTTAATTTCACCGTTTCGGCCACGCGGAAGAGGCCTTCGACGATGTCGGATTTGATCGCCACCAGCAGCACTTCCAATTCGCCCCCGGCGCTCGAGCCCATGATCTGATAGTCCCAAACCACTTCGGCCAGCGGAAAGGGAACGTTTTGCTGCGCTTCGTATTGGATGATTTGCGTCACCTTGTTGGCGTCCACCGGCGGGAGCTTGACGAATTTCGAGAAAACCTGAAAACCGGGCGCGCAGACGTTGATGTTCTTCGCCTTCAGGACGCCCTGGGCCAGGGTTTCCTTCAGCACTTTGAGGATCGTCGCTTCCCGGGTCGCATCCGCCGCGCCCTCGGGTCCCAGCGGGCGGATGTCAAAATATTTCAAACACAATCCGCCGC
>JASHPN010000247.1 GCA_030038175.1 Verrucomicrobiia bacterium | reverse complement strand
AAGCGCCATCATTGGCACCCGATGCAGCCGCCGACCTGGAGTTAAAGGCTTTTGATATGGCACCGCCTTCCGAAATCGTTCCCGCGAACTTGATTGATCCCCGGTGTGAAAGCCTTCCGCCGCCGCCACGGCCGGAACCGGATGTCAGCGACCGGCTGGACGGGATCATTGTCCTGGTTTCGTCCGGCGACGTTTATCTGGCAAAGGCATGTTGCGCGAGCATTCGGCATTCGATGGGGAACATTCCCATCACGTTGCTGGTGGATGGCGCGAAAACCGATACCCGTGATATCGAACAATTGCCCAACGTGAGGCGGATGGTGGCCCAGGAAATCGTGGGTGAAAAATATGCCCAACTTTGCCGGGGATTCTGGGTAAAATTGTTAGTCCACTGGAGAAGCCCTTATGAACGTTTTCTTTATCTGGACGCGGACACCCTGGTTTGGGGTGATGTGCGGGCTTGCGCGGAGTTTGACCGATTTGATTTTATCGCCGCGTACCGGTTTGCCAATGACCAGAAACTGGAAACGGAGGAGGAACTTCACCGGCACATCTTTGACGTTGAAGTCATGAAAAAATTCGACCCTGATTTGAACTGGCGCGGGCAGGAAGCATTGAATGCCGGCGCATTTTTTGTTCGCCGGGGCATTTTTGACAAGGAAACTTTGATGTCCTTGAGGCAACTGAACTGCTGGCGGTGCTATGAAAATGGAGTGCTTCAGTACCTGGTATGGAAGGCGATGTCCGCCGGGCGCCCGCGAATCGGCGGCTGCCGGTTGCAACTGTGGCCTGCGGACTTGCGATCGCCTCCGGAAGACCGATTTCTGCCGCGCCATGGGCAGCGGCCGGCAATTGTCCATTGGATTACCAAAAAGCCGAGGCTGGGCCGCCGGTACCAGGCGGCCGACGATTACCGCAAACTCTTTCTCAGGATGATTGGCAAAACGAAGTGGCTAACCGCGCGCCTGTGGTTCGAAGACCTGGGAGTCTGGCTCCAACGGCAAAAGCGCATTCTGCTCAGGCAGCGCGTCAAAAGTTAGCGCCCGGCCATGCAAAATTGCCTTGTCGTCCAATAATTTCGGCCTTTATGATGGGCTAAACCATGAGTATTCAACGTCTGATGAAGTCCATTGCGCGGGACCTCCTGCCTTACGCACAACTGGACTTTCATACCGTATCGGGATTGCACTTGTGTGTTCCGGATCGCGGCGCCTGGAGCTCGGTGGGAGAGGTTTTTATTTCCCGAAGCTACGATTCCTTTTATGAACGCCTGAACGACGTTCGAAATTGGGTGGATCTGGGAAGCAACCAGGGATTTTTTTCCTTTGGACTGCTCGAACATCTTTTTCGCAAACATGGAAAATGCCCTGAAACCCGGGCTTTTTTAGGCGACGCGAATGAAAGCTGTGTTCAAAGAGTGCGTGATGCCATTAAGCGGAATGGCCTTCAGGACCGTTGGCGGTGCGAGCAGGTGGTCATTGGACCTTCGGACTCCATCGTCAAATTCGAACAACATAAAGATTCCGTCCACTCGAATATTTTTTCCGTCGGCCGCAGCCACAAAAATTTTCGTCTTGCCACGACAAACATTTCGCAGGTCCTGGCGGGCGAAAACGGAGTTTTTGATCTGATTAAAATTGATATTGAAGGGGCTGAAAAATTTCTGTTCCAATCTCATTTGGATTTTCTCAAGCGGTTCCGTTTCGGAATCTGCGAATGGCATGCGCCAACCTTTCCGGGCGCCGAACTTCAACGGCTGCTTCGGCAATTGGACTGGCGGGTCATCGAAATTCGTTCGGCGCCGGTTAAATACGATTTGAGCAAAGGAAATTCCTGGGACTCCATGTTGGGCATGGCCTTCTGGGAAAATCCATCGGCTCCCCGGGGGTAAAGCACGCCGCCGCTCGCGGCACAACCCCCAAAATCCTCTCAGCGGCAAACCTGAATCTTTTAACGGGCTGGCAGGAAATGGGGCTTGCCGCGCTTTTAACGGCCGTTATTCTATGAATTCATAATCATGAAAGAAATAGCCGAAGGCGCATCATTTTCGCAGTATGGGGAGGATTGTCTGGTCTGGAAATTCTTTGGGCAGTCCGGAAACGGTTTTTTTGTTGAAGTGGGAGCTCATGACGGAGAGATCAACTCCCAAAGCCTGTTTCTGGAACGCAAAGGGTGGCATGGCATTCTCGTCGAACCACAGTCCGCCTGTTGCGCGATGATTCGGGTCAGGCGCCCCACGGCAATGGTCTTTCAAGCGGCGTGTGGCGCCCCGGGACAACGGGGAAAAGCGGCCCTCTTTTTAAACCACCAGGGGTCGGGGCTTTTCTCCCGGTCCCGGCCCGCTCAAAATGAATGTGAAGAAGTCCAGGTGATGACTCTGGACGAAATCCTCGAGGAAGGTTCAGTCTCGCAAATTGATTTTCTTTCAATAGACGTGGAAGGGCTGGAACTGGACGTTTTGCGGGGATTCAACATCCAAAAATATCGCCCCAGGCTGTTAATCATTGAGGACAACCTTCCCAACCGGTTGAAAGTGCATTGGCACCTTAAAAGAAACGGTTACCAATTGGTTAAACGAACCGGTTGCAACAACTGGTACATCCCTGAAGGACACCCTTTTCCTTTTGCCACCGCGTGGGAGCGGGCGAAGCTGTATCGCAAAATGTATTTAGGCACTCTGTTCAGAAAAGCGCGCTCAATGATGGTCGGCCATTGAGTTGCCGGTCCGCTCTGGCCCCCGGTGGATTACCGCACCAGCCGATAGTGTTTTTTGTTGAATTTAACCCCAAACCATTGTTCGAGTCGCAGCATGAACCGATGCTTTTTCTCACGCGAACTTAGCCGGTAGCTTGTATCCGCTTGAAAGAGGCCATCCGCCTTTGGCAGCCAATCCTGCACCGCTTTGGGATGAGTGCCGCTGAATAATTTGAGCGTAGCTGGGTCAATTTGCGTATAATCCGTTTCTTTTAGCGTGCGGTTCTGCCAATACTTCAGCACGGCGGCCGATTTCAAATTCATCTGCTCTTCGCTTCGCACCCAGTCATAATGATAAATCGTCGCGCCCGTGTGCGCTGCTCGCGGATAACGCGACTTTTTGTGGTTCACGACCACGTTGAAATAAAGCGCCTCGCTGGACCACGCGGGAATGGTGTTCCGGATGATTCGCACTTCGCTGCGGTACCAGCCCGGGGACCAGACGATCGTGTTCGCGTTGCCGTAAAAATGGAGATAATCAAAGGCCAGCGCCTCAACCCTCTTATCCGCCAAATAATTCTCCATCGCGCCGCGGATTTTGGGAAAGTCGCTTTCATGAATGACTTCGTCGGCCTCCAAATAAAAGGCCCAGTCGCCGGTGCAATTGGCCAGGGCAATCGTCTTCTGCTGGCCATAGACAAAGCCTTTGACGCTGTAATCGGGCCGGATGCCCTCGTTCCATTGCGTGGGCACGATGCGAATTTTTGATTCGCCCAGGTCACGCACCATTTTTTCCGTGCCGTCGTCGCACGGTCCGAGCGCAATCACAAACTCATCCACCAGCGGCAGCGCCGATTGGATGGACGCCACAAAAGGATACCCCAGTTTTTGCCCGTTTCGCAAAAAGGTGAATCCACTGATTTTCATCGCGTTTACCGGTTCGGCAGCACGACATGGTTCAACTGTTCAAGTATCATGGCAACACATTCAGTGGCGCTCCGCTGGGCCGGGTGCAACTCGATTTCCGGTTTTAACGGCGGTTCGTATGGCGCGGAAATCCCGGTAAAATTCTTGATTTTCCCTTCCCGCGCCTTCGCGTAAAGCCCCTTCGAATCACGCTGTTCGCACACATCCAGGGGCGTGTTAAGATACACTTCCATAAACTTCCCCGCCGGGACAATGCCGCGCGCCAGGTCGCGGTCGGCGCGGTAGGGCGAAATAAACGCCGTGATACAAATGATCCCCGTTTCGGCCAGGAGCCGCGCCACTTCGCCGATGCGGCGGATGTTTTCTCGGCGGTCTTTGGGCGAAAATCCCAAATCCGAACAAAGCCCGTGGCGCATATTGTCGCCGTCCAGGATGCACACGTGCCGGCCCAGGTTGAATAATTCCCGTTCCAATTCCGCGGCAATGGTGGATTTGCCGGAACAGGAAAGGCCCGTGAGCCAGACGACGCATCCGCTATGGCCGTTGCGCGACTCGCGCTGGGCCGGTGTCACCTTGCCGCGGCGCCAAAAGACGTCGCCGCTCTTGCGGCGCGCGTCATGAGTGTGCCGCGGATAATCACTGTCAACAATGATGCCGCCGCCCGCGACCTCCCGGCCATCCACGATAACGAAACGGCCGGTCGCCACAATTTCAGTGACCGCGTCAAAGGCGACCGGCCTCTTTGTGCGAATTGTCAGTTCGCCCACCTCATGGCGTCCCACCTGTTTTTGCCCGTTGGCGCGCGTGACGGTTTCCAGTGTGGAGGCATCAATGACTTTTTCAATCTCGGCAATTTCGCATTCCACTTCCTGGGTTACCAGCTTGAGTTTGTATGGTTTTCCTTTTAAAAACGGCTCCCGACCCAGCCAGAACACCCGGGCTTTGAATTGCGTCAGTTCATAGGGCGGCGATGATTCCGGCGCGGCGATGGTCCCGCGTTCCACAAAAATTTGTTCAGCCAGGGTGATGCCGATGGACTCGCCGGCCTCCGCCGCATCGGTCTTGGGCGCCTGCCACCGTTCAATCGTTTTGACCACGCCGATCTTGTTGCTTGGCGAAAAAACGATGCGGTCCCCCGCCTTAATTGACCCGGATTCAATCCGTCCGGCCAGAATGCGGCGTTCGTCAAAGCGATAAACATCCTGGATGGGAAACCGCAGCGGCTGGCCGTTGCGCCGCTTCGCCGCCTCGAACATGTCCAGCATTTCCAAAGCCGTCGGGCCGTCCCACCAGGGCAGGTTTTGGCTTTTGACGGCGATATTATCGCCGTCCCTGGCGGCGATGGGGATGAACTTCTTTGGTTCGACGCCCAGGCCGGCCAGCCACTGGCGATATTCTCTTTCAATTTGGTCAAATCGTTCCCTGCTGTAATTGACGAGGTCCATTTTGTTGACCAGCACGGCGATCTGGCGGATACCCAGCAGGCTCAGAAGATATCCATGCCGCCGGGAATTTTCCTGGACGCCCGCCTGCGCATCAATCAGCAACAGGGCGGCCTGGGCGCTGGCGGCGCCGGTAATCATATTTTTCAGAAATTCCTTATGGCCGGGCGCGTCAATGATGACGTATTGCCGTTTGGCGGTGCGAAACCAGATTTGCGCAGTGTCAATCGTGATGTTCTGGTCGCGCTCGGCCTGCAGCGCGTCCATGAGGTTGGCCCATTCAAACGGCGCGCCCCGCCGTTCAGCCGCTTTCTTAAGCTGTTCCAGCTTTTCCTCCGGCATCGCGCCGGTATCGTGAAATAACCGGCCGATAAAAGTGGATTTGCCATGGTCCACATGGCCGACGATCACAATTTTAAGTTGCTCGCTGACGTTCATATCGGTGATCTCACTGCACAGGCATTGGGACCGGATTGATGGATAAATGGATGCTTGGATTAGCGGGCAAATGCGCGCTGGGGTCGGCCCTCACCAATCCAACAATCCAACAATCCATTAATCCGGTTTTCATCACATATAGCCATCCGGCGCAGTTTTTCAAACGCATCCTCGCTTTCCTGGTCCTGCGCGCGGCCGGATCGTTCCGGAATTTTGGTATGGCGCAATTCCTCGATAATTTCGGCCACGGTCTTTGCTTTGGACTTGATCGGAAAGGTGCAGGGCTGGCAGCCGATGCTGCGGTAGCGCTCGCCTTTTTCGTTGGCAAAGTAAAGCGGGATCACCGGAATCTGCTCGCGCTCGATGTATTCCCAAACGTTGAGTTCGGTCCAATGGAGCAGGGGATGGATGCGGACATGGGCGCCGCGTTCAAAATCAGTTTTGAATTGGTCCCATAATTCCGGCGGCTGATCTTCGATATTCCATTCCATTTGCCGGTCGCGCGGGCTGAAATATCGTTCCTTGGCGCGAGTCGGTTCTTCGTCGCGGCGCACGCCCACGATTACGCCCGTAAAATGATGTTTATCGAGCACCTTTTTGAGCGCGTCCTTTTTCAACGTGCCGCAGCATTCCACCCGCGTCGCCCGGCCATTGGGATACGTGCGGCCGCTTTTAAGGACTTCTTCGTTCCTGCCGACAATGAGCTTGAGCTTCCACTCCCGGCAAAGCCGGTCCCGGTATTCAATCATCGAAGGAATCTTGTAGGTCGTATCCACGTGCACGAGCGGAAACGGAACATGGCCGAAGAACGCCTTTCGCGCCAGCCACAACAATACCGTCGAATCCTTGCCGATGCTCCAAAGCATCGCCAGGTTTTCGAATTTATTGTATGCCTCCCGAAAAATGTAAATGCTTTCATTTTCCAGTTCCGACAAATGATCCATCAACTCAGTATGCCCGGCAGTCACGCGGGAATCCATGGGAATTTCCATCGCCATACAGCCGCCACCGGTCTAAAATCTCGCCATGAACCGCATCCCCGTGGCGGCAGGCGTCCTTGCCTGCCGTAGAGGGCGGGCTTCCAGCCGCCCGGAAGAAGGTCCCTTGCCACTGGGAGACCCAACCGTGCTCATCCTCCGATGGCTCGTTGCCCGTGCAAAAAAGTTGGAGGGCGGCTCTCCATGAAACGGCTCGGACTTTTTGGCGGCGCATTCAATCCGGTTCATCTGGGGCACCTGCTCGTCGCGCAGGCAGCCGTGGAAGAACTCGGATTGGATACGCTGTTTTTTATTCCCGCCTTTCGGTCGCCGTTCAAGCAGGACAACCCTCCCGCTCCGGCGGAACTGCGCCTGCGCTGGCTGCGCCTGGCTCTGGCCGGCCAAACCAGGTTTCAAACGGATGACCAGGAAATCCTCCGCTCCGGCGTCTCCTACACCATCGAAACCGTCCGCGACTATGCCAAGAGATTTCCCGGCGCAAAACTGTTTTATCTCATTGGCGCGGACAATGTGGCCCAATTGACCGCATGGCGTGAAGCCGATGAACTGGCCAAACTCATCGAATTTGCCGCCTTGCCCCGTCCCGGCCAAAATCCTCCCCAATTCCCGAAACCTTTTCAGGGCCGGACCCTCAAAGGCTTTCCCCTGGAGATTTCCTCATCAGAAATTCGCGCCCGGGTGAAAGCCCGGCTGCCGATTGAGTCACTGGTGCCACCCTTCGTGGCGGCATCCATTTGCGAGGCCGGTATTTATCGCTGAGCAGAAAAATCCGTGTCATTTTTGGCGTCTGCGGTTAAGATTTACGCGGCAAATATGGATTCAAAAAAGCTCGCATCGCTCTGCCGCGATTTCGCGGACAATCGAAAAGCGGAAAATATTGTCGTGCTCGACGTGCGCGAACTCTCCTCCGTGACCGACTATTTCGTCATCGCCTCCGGCACGAGCGAACCGCATTTGCGCGCGATCGTGGAGGAAATCACCGGCAAACTTCGCGATGAACACGACATCCGGCCTGTGCGCACCGATGGCTCGACCCAGGGCGCCTGGGTGGCGCTGGATTTTTTTGACGTGATCGTCCATATCATGCGCGCCGACGTGCGCGAACGTTACGATTTGGAAGGACTGTGGGGCGACGCCAAACGGGTTAAACCCAGGGCCAGAAGGACGGCTCCGAAGTGATGGACGCGCGCGACGAAATGGATCCGAAGCCTGGAACCAGCAGGCGGGCCATTTTCTGGCTGTTATTGGTTCTGGCGATCGTGACCGTCATCCGCATTCGCCTGGCCGGCACCCCGTTTGAACGGGATGAAGGTGAATATGCCTATGGCGCCCGGCTCCTCATGCACGGTGAATCTCCGTATAAAGAAGCCTATAATATCGGCGTGAAATTGCCGGGCACCTGCGCGGCGTATGCGCTGGTTATGGCGCTGTTTGGCCAAACTGTGGTAGCGGTTCATACGGCAATCATCCTGATCACCCTGGCAACGGCCTTTTTCCTCTTTCTTATCACCCGGAGAATGTGCGGCGATGGCGCCGGCGCAATCGCCGCCGGAACGTACGCCCTGCTGGCCACTAGTCCGCCCTCCCTCGGGCTGGCCGCCCATGCCACTCATTTTGTGATGCTGCCGGCGATGGCCGGCATTTTCCTGCTGCAAAAGCTCGCTGACCGCCCGGCTCTGATTCGCGTTTTTATTGCGGGATTGCTCCTGGGATTGGCGCTCATGATGAAACAAACCGGCGCCGCTTTTGGCATTTTCGCGGCGGCCTGGACGATCCGTTGCGAGTTTCGCGCGGCGGCCAAAAATCCGCGCCGGTTGGCCGCGCGGCTCGCGGTGCTGGCCGTCGGCGGTCTTTTGCCGTTCGCTTTGACCTGCGCCATCATCGCGGCGGCCGGAGATTGGCCGCAATTTTGGCTATGGACATTCAAGTTCGTCGGCGCCCATGCCGGGATCATTTCCTTTGGCCAGGGTATCGAGATGGCGTGGGGGCTGGTCGCGCAATTATTCATGGCCGACGCGGGTCTGTGGTGCCTGGCCGCCGCCGGATTGGTTCTGTTTTGCTTAGCCTCTCCGCCGTCCCTGCAACGATGGCGTTTTTTCATTGCTGCCTTTGTCGTTTGTTCCATCGCCGCCGTGTATCCGGGCTGGCGCACTCATTATTTTATCCAAATGTTTCCGGCCATGGGCCTGTTGGCGGGGCTGGCTTTTTACGCATTATGGCCGCTGGTGGAACGGCTCAAAACGTCGTTGCCGCCGCAGGCCATGTTGGGCCCCGTTTTTTTTGTGGCCATGGCCAGCCCGTTGCTTCAATGGGCGCCCATTTATTTCACCCTCACGCCCACGCAGGTTTTGCGCGCCCTTTATACCACCAATCCGTTTCCCGAAGCGGTGGAAGTGGGCCATTATCTGGAGGAACATTGTCCGGCGGACCGGACGATTGCCGTGATCGGTTCGGAACCCGAAATCTATTTTTATAGCCATCGCCGCTCCGCAACGGGATACATTTTGTTGTATCCCATCCTGGAACCGACACCCTATGCCCTCTCCATGCAGCGACAGGTGATCCATGAAATTGAATCGGCTAAACCGGATTACGTCGTTTTTGTGCATGTCCCCGGCTCCTGGCTGCCGTCCAATTCCAAAACTATAATCTTCGATTGGTTTGAAAAATATCGCCGCCAAAACCTGCAACTGAAAGGCCTCGTGGAAATTCCCGACAACGGTCCCACGACCTACCGATGGTTTGAAGGCGATCCCACGAATGTCCAAACCTCCGCCGAATGCTGGCTCGGCATTTTCAAACAACGATAACGCGTGTTGGTTTCCGGCGGCGCCCGGCTCAACCGCGGCTTTGCTCCGTTGAGCCGGGAGCGTGTTTTGAGCCTGTGCCTCGTGGATTAATACACCAGCCGGTAGAACACGCTGCCATTGGTCAGGTTGATGGGCACGATGACGCGATTGGTGCCCGATGATCCGCCGACATTCACCCAGTTGGCGCCAATGCCCACCGACAGGGTGTTGGTCTGCGCCTGTAATTGCCAGCCGGTGTGGTCGGTCGGCCAGCTCAACGTCAATTGATTGTTCGTAATCGCAAATACGAGATTGGTTCGGCTGGTATTGACACCGTAGGTGACAGTGACGGTCATAAACGGCGTGCGCAATTACATCAGGAAAATTTACGAAAAACTGCACGTTCACTCGAAGGTGGAGGCGGTGAATAGATATTTGGGCCGTTAAATTTTCTCTTCCCTTCTGAATTAATTCTAATAAGCTTCCGCATTATGAACCTAAAGATTCTTCTGTCGGTTCTTGCGCTCGCCGGAGGGCTGGCCTTTCCTTCGTACTTGTCCGCTCAGTCGTCCCCGGTCAACTTCCCGGCCGCAAGCCCCACTTGCACCATCAAACAACGCGTCGGAATGACCGACATCGAAGTCGTTTATTCGCGGCCGGGAGTCAAGGATCGGACCATCTTCGGCGGTCTTGTGCCTTACGACCAGGTCTGGCGCACCGGCGCCAACTCGGCTACGAAAATTACTTTCAGCACCCCGGTCAAGCTCGAAGGCAATGACATCCCGGCGGGCACGTATTCGTTATTCACCATTCCCGGCGAAGACCAATGGACCGTCATCATTAACAAAGAGGCCAAACAATGGGGCGCTTTTGCCTATAATTCAAACGAGGATCTCGTGCGTTTCAATGTCACGCCGAAGACCTTCGACGATACCACCGTCGAAACCTTCATGATCGAATTTGACAAAATCCGAGATGATTCCGCCTTGCTTCTGCTGATGTGGGACAAAACTGTGGTCCCCATCCGCGTGGAGGTTGACGTGGTCGCCAGGGTCCAGTCGCAAATTGAGGCGGCTATGGCCGCGCCCGGCAAGAAATCGGATGGCTTTTATTTCCAGTCGGCGGCCTTTTACTATGACCATGACCTGGACTCGAATAAGGCGCTGGCGTGGGTCAACGCCGGGCTCGCGGACAATCCACGGATCGCTTACGAAATGCTGCACCTGAAGGCGGAAATTCTGGCGAAGCAAGGCGACAAGGCGGGGGCCATTGCCGCCGCCAAAAAATCCAGCGAACTTGCCATCAAATCCGAGGGTCCTGGCAGTTCTTTCGTGTGGATGAATCAGCAATTGATTTCCAGCCTGCAATAACTGAAATAAATTCAACATAAACCGTCGGCAACTGTCATAGTTCGTATGAAAACACTCCTATCCACTGTCGCCCTGACTGCACTTGTCATCACTGCCGTGCTTCCGGTTTCGGCCCAGGAACGGCGTCTCAGCCCCCACGAAACCTTCAGCGCCCGCCTCCCCGGTGACCGCGTCACGGTCACGTACGGCCGGCCTTACACCGTCAAGCCCGGCACCACCGAAGTCCGCAAAATTTGGGGCGGCCTGGTGCCCTGGGGCGAACCCTGGCGCCTGGGCGCCGACGAAGCCACGCTGCTCATCACCCAAAAACCGCTCGACATCGGCGGCGCCACCATCCCCGCCGGCGCTTATACGCTTTACATGGTGCCGCAGGAAAATGGCCCGTCGCAATTGGCCTTCAGCACCGCGCTCGGCGGCTGGGGAATCCCGGTGGATACGAAACACGACCTCGCCCGGGTGAATTTGACCAAAACGGACCTGGACACGCCGGTGAACCAGTTCACCATGGCGATTACGAAAAACCCGGGCGGCGGCGTGTTGAAAATGTCATGGGAGAACGCGGAATTTTCCGTGCCCTTTACCATCCAGAAATAGCCGCCCAATAAAGCGAAGATGGAGGATAGAAGATTGAAGATGGGGAAGACTCTTTGTTGTCTTGAGATTTGCGGCGTTCTGCCGAAGCGCCGCTACGTTGCTGCCCTGGTTATCTTCCATCTCTTGCCGCGCCGAAGACCGACGAAGGCGGGTCTATCTTCTATCCTCAATCTTCTTTGGTTGCTGCCGTCTATCCTCTTTTGCTTCGCCGCCGCCGCCGCCGGCTCTTCCACCAATCAAATCATCCAGCAGGACCTCGATGATTTTCGCGAAATGGGCAGCGTCCTTTACGTCGCGGCGCATCCCGACGACGAAAACAACGAATTGATCGCTTACCTCTCTCGCGGACGCCATTATCGCACCGCCTACCTTTCACTCACGCGCGGTGACGGCGGCCAAAACGTCCTCGGCCCGGTGTTCGGCGAAGATTTGGGCGTCGTCCGCACCGAGGAACTGCTCGCCGCCGGACGCATTGACGGTGCGCAGCAATATTTCTCTCGCGCGATGGATTTTGGTTTTTCCAAGGATTATCTCCAGACTTTGAATATCTGGGACCGTCAGGACGTGTTGTCCGATATCGTGCGGGTCATCCGCGAATTTCGGCCCGACGTCGTCATCACGCGTTTTTCTCTCATTCCCGGCGGGACCCATGGCCATCACACGGCCTCGGCTGTTCTGGCGTTGCAGGCATTTAAAATCGCCGGCGACCCGAATGCGTTTCCCGGCCAACTGCGCGAGGGCCTGACCCCCTGGCAACCCAAACGCATCTTTTGGAATGTCGGCGGCTTTCAGGGTCATGAAACGAACGGAACCCCGCTCATTCGCATCAACGACGGCGGCACTGATCCGCTTTCGGGCGAAGCCTACACGGAAATTGCCGCGCGCAGCCGTTCCATGCACAAGACGCAGGGCCTCGGTAATTTTGCCGGCTTTGGCGGCGGCAACGGCGCGCGGCACGACAGCTTCGAACTCCTGGCCGGCGAACCGGCCATCAGCGACATCATGGATGGCGTCAATACCACGTGGTCGCGCATGCCCGGTTGTTCGGAAATTGGCAAATTGGCCGATGACGTCATCGCGAAATTCAATCCCCAGGACCCGGCTGCCAGCGTGCCGGGCCTGCTTAAAATCAATAAACGTTTAAATTCCCTGACCGATCCCATCGCCGCTGATCCGGTCGTGGGCGAAAAGCGCCTGCTGCTCGATCACGTCATCCAGGAATGTCTCGGCCTGACCGTCCAAACGGTGATTCCGCAGGCCGAAGTCGTGCCGGGCGAGGAATTGCGCCTCCAGATGACGGCCACAATTCAATCAGGCGTTGTTCCTGTCCAATGGCTGAACATGTGGTGTCCAAACGGGACCATTACCATCGGCGCGGACCTCTCCGCGAACACGCCCGTTACTCGCGATGCCATTGAACAATTGCCCGCCGATTCGCCCATCAGCCAGCCCTATTGGTTGCGCGAACCGCATACCACCGGCATGTTCCGCGTGGACGATCCCGGTCTCATCGGCCGCCCGGAAAATCCGCCGGTGTTCCCGGTCAAACAGGTTTTTCTCGTGGATGGCCAGCCCCTGATTGTTTCAGCCCCGCCGGAGCAGGTCACGGCCGATCGGACCCGCGATGAGCCAGGCCAACTGACCGTGATTTCGCCGGTCACCCTCAAATTCGGCGATGACGTTGAATTGTTCGCTCCCGGCGCGACGCGTCCGATGGTGGTTACGGTTACGTCGGCGCGATCGGACGTCACGGGCACTCTGCGATTGGTCACGCCTGGAGGTTGGACCATTTCGCCGGCGAAACAATCATTCCATCTGACGGCCGCCGGAGAACAGGCGCAATTTACCTTCAACGTTACGGCGCCTGCGGAACCCGCAACCGTCTCGATCGGAGCGGAGGCAAGAGTTGGCCGCCGACGCTACGAAAATGAACGCGTGATCATCAATTATCCGCACATTCCGCTCCTGTTATTGCAACCGCGCGCCCAGGTCAAAGCGGCCTGCCTGGATCTGGCCATCCGCAGCCATAATATCGGCTATCTCCCCGGCGCCGGCGATGACGTCGCCCAATGTATCGCCGACATGGGCTGCAAAGTCACCACCCTGACCGATGCCGATCTAACCGCCGAAAATCTGGCCAAATTTGATGCCATCGTCGTTGGCGTCCGCGCCTTCAACGTCCGCAAGGGTCTGGCCTCTCATATGCCGGCGCTATTTGATTACGTTCAGGCCGGCGGCACGGTCATTGAGCAATACAATCGTCCCGGTTTCGGATTGCGGACCGATCAATTGACGCCTTACCGCCTGCGCCTTTCGGAAGATCGTGTGACGGACCCGAACGCGCCCATGACATTTCTCGCGCCCGATAATCCGGTCCTGAACACGCCGAACAAAATCACCAGCGCCGACTTCGACGGTTGGGTGCAGGAGCGCGGCACTTACTTTCCCGGCGAATGGGACGATCATTTTACCCCCATCCTGGCCTGCAACGACGCCGGTGAAGCGCCGCTCAAAGGCGAATTGCTCGTCGCCTCGTATGGCAAAGGATATTTTGCCTATACCGGGCTTAGTTTCTTCCGGCAACTTCCCGCCGGCGTGCCCGGCGCCTACCGGCTGTTCGCGAATCTCCTTTCGCTCGGAAAATGAATTCGCCGCAGGAACACCGATGTAGCGGCAGGCATCCTGCCTGCCGTAGAGGGCGCGCTTCCAGCCGCCCGGAAAAACCGTCCCTTGCAGATAGAACGTTCGATCATCCTCGTCTCTTGCTTGGAAAATGAAGTCGCCGAAGGAAAACGCCGGCTCAGCCGAGTCATCGGGGCGGGGACGGCTCGTCCCCCCGGCCGGGACGCATGCCGATCATGACGACTTAACCGGCTTGCCCGCCTTGCGCACCTGGCGGCACGTTTATCTTTTTGTTTTCGCCTGTTTCGTTTTGTGGGTGTTGTTGCTGCTCGGCCTCACGGTGTTCTATTCATGAATCTCCTCGATTTCGTCGTTCTCATTGGCAGCCTGGTTGCCATTGCCGCCTATGGCGCATGGCATACGCGCCGGCACCGCAACCTGGACCATTATTTGCGGGGCGACGAATCCATGGGCTGGCTGACCATCGGCATCTCCGTCGCCGCCACCCAGGCCAGCGCGATTACCTTCATCTCCACGCCCGGCCAGGGATATGAAAACGGCCTGGATTTCGTTCAGAATTATTTCGGGATGCCGCTGGCGCTCATTCTCATCGCCGCGGTTTTCCTGCCGATCTACCGGCGGTTGAATGTTTATACCGCCTACGAATATCTGGGCCGCCGATTCGGCACGCAAACGCGTCTCCTGGGCGCGGCTTTGTTTCTCCTGCAACGCGGTCTGGCCGCGGGCATCACCATTTATGCGCCCGCGATAATCCTCTCCACCGTGCTCGGCTGGCGACTGGATCTGACGATCATTTTGAGCGGCCTGCTTGTCATCATTTACACCGTGGCCGGCGGCAGCCAGGCCGTAAGCCTCACCCAGAAATGGCAGATGGCCGTCATCTTTGGAGGAATGCTCGCCGCCTTTGCCATCCTGCTCGTCAAAATCCCGGCCGGCCTTTCCGATGATTTCGCCATCGCCGGCACATTCAAAAAACTGAATGCCGTCAGTTTTTCCCTGGATCCG
Organism: Verrucomicrobiia bacterium; assembly: GCA_030038175.1. Taxonomy (GTDB): domain Bacteria; phylum Verrucomicrobiota; class Verrucomicrobiia; order Limisphaerales; family UBA11358; genus UBA11358. The sequence goes on along the minus strand of JASHPN010000247.1, from coordinate 1,025 downwards.
GACCGGCGCTACACGTTTTGGAGCGGGCTGCTCGGCGGATTCTTTCTCTCGCTTTCTTATTTCGGGTGCGACCAGTCGCAGGTGCAGCGTTACCTTTCCGGTTCATCCCTCCGGGAAAGCCGCCTGGGCCTGATGTTCAACGCTGTGCTGAAGATTCCGATGCAATTCTTTATCCTGTTCCTCGGCGTCATGCTCTTTGTCTTCTATCAGTTCGAACAACCGCCGCTCGTGTTCAATCAGGCCGCCTGGCACGACGCCGTCCGTCACGACCCCAAACATGCGCTCGGGGCATTCGAAAGCGAATACCGGGCCGCCTGCGCGAATGAGAAGCAGGACCTCGTCCAATGGGTTGCCGCCCGTCGCCGTGGCGATCACACGGCGGAAAACGCCATCCGGATGCTGGCGCAGGACGCGCAACAGCGCGCCGACGACATTCGCGCGCATGCCCAATCCTATATGCAAAAGAACGATCCCGGCGTCAAAAGCAACGATGCCGATTACGTTTTTGTGACGTTTGTTCTCAGCCATCTCCCGCACGGTTTGATCGGCCTGCTCATTACGGCCTTTTTTGCCGCCGCGCTCCAATCCAAGTCCGCCGAATTAAACGCCCTGGGCTCGACCACGACCGTGGATTTCTATCGGCACCTGATCAAGCGCGAGGCCAGCGATGCCCACTACGTGGCGGCGTCGCGCTGGTTTACGTTTTTATGGGGATTGGTTGCCATCGCGTTCGCCCTCTTTGCGAACCTGGTCGAGAATCTGATTCAGGCGATCAACATCGTTGGCTCGGTTTTCTACGGCGTGTTCCTGGCGCTATTTTTGGTCGCGTTTTTTTTAAAGCGCATCGGCGGCGCGGCCGTCTTCTGGGCCGCGCTCGTCGCGCAGGCGCTGGTGTTTGCTCTCTATTTTTCCCTGCACATCAGCTATCTCTGGTATAACCTCATCGGCTGCGCCGCCTGCGTGCTGCTGAGCCTTATTATCCAACTGTTTTTGAGCCCTGACATACAACCGCCGGAGGCCCAGTC
>JASHPN010000246.1 GCA_030038175.1 Verrucomicrobiia bacterium | reverse complement strand
ACGGCACGGACGGCATTATTGGCGGCGTTACGAATGTCAATGTGCCGATTGATACCGATCAAATTCCGGGTGCCATCACGGCGACGCTGATTTTTGCGCCGCCGCTGTCCTTGGAGAACACGGTCGGGAATTGCATCTACAAAATTTCCAACACGAACGGCAATTTTACACCGGTAACTGCAATGTTTGCCGTGACTAATGCCAACACCGGGCAATCCTTCAGCGGCATCATTTATAGCAACGGAGTATCGCCGCTACCCTATGCCATCGTTGTGGCGGAAGAGGGAACGCCGCCCGATGCCAATTACATCGCCGGCGCAGCGATAGCTGATAATTCCGGGCGATACCAACTCAATCTTAATCCCGGTCCTTATGTTTTAGTCGCAGCTTTACCGGGATATTACTTTGACGAGTCGCTTGCGCCCGCCGTGACTTTAACCAACGGCATGAGCGTGACAAACAATCTGTCCCTTACCAATGGAACCGTTGCCATTGCCGGCACGGTTTTCGGCTACAACGCAACCAGCACGAACACGCTGGGCGGTGTGCTGCTCCAATTTTCATCCGGCAGCCTGGCCGCCTTTGCTTTCACGGACACCAACGGCAATTTTTCCGCTGGCGTCTCTCCCAATAACTGGAAAATCCAGTTGAACCGGGAACGACTGGCGCGCCGCGCGTATGTCGTTTCCGCCAGCACGTTCCAGGTCAACACCACAACCGGCTCCGTGGCCAACGTTACGAATATCGCGTATAAAGGGAACGCCCTTTTATATGGAAGCATCTCGAATAATTTTGCCGCGCCGCTCGCCAACATCGAGTTTTCCGGCAATGACAGCAACGACCTATACAGCGCCAAAGGTTTCAGCGACCAAAATGGTAATTATGCCGTCGCGGCTCTGGGAGACCTGCCCAACGATACCTGGAGCGCGAGTCCCGCTTCAACGGCCAATGCAGTGTCGTTGGCAAATTATATCGAAAATTCAAGCGGCAACGCGGCCATTGCGGATGGCCAGACCGTCCAGCAAAATTTCGTCTGCCTGCCCATTACCGCTGCTGTTTCCGGTCAGGTGCAGGAAAATTCCGTTGGCCCGGTCGCCGGCATCGGCATTTTCGCCTCAGCCACGATTGGCGGCCTAATGTATCAATCTGACAATGTGGAAACCGGCGCCAACGGCGATTATACCCTCGGCGTTAGTTCGGGAGAATGGTTTGTCCAGTTCAACGAATACACCGCCTTTGGCAACAACGGTCTGGAAAATCTGGGGTTGGTTGACCTGTTCGGCCCTTATTCGGTGACCATCCCGCCTGATGACGTGACGCTGAACATCACCTTGTATCCCGCAGGTTCTTCCATCATCATCTCGCCCCTGCGCCTTTCGTCAACTCAATTTGGCTTCAACGTTGATGGTTCACTCAACGCGAATTACACCGTCCAGGTTTCAACCAATCTTGCTTCGCACAACTGGTCTGACCTGCAATCGTTTCAAATGACCACCAATCCGTTCCCCATCGTGGACGTGCAGGCAACTAACAGCCCGCGCTTTTATCGCGTGGTAGAAAGCCAGTGATGAAAACGTTTCAAAATCTGTTCATGGTACTGGTGATTTTCGCTGGCGTTTTTCGCACCGAAGCCACCACCATTTTTGGCGGCAAATTTGCCATTGGAACCATATTGGGCAGGCTGATTGTGGGTGACAACGGCAGTATTGAAGGGCTGCCCAGTGGCGCGGTTTATGGCGCATTCATCCCGCCAGCACCACCTCGCCGGCATTGACGTCCGGCAACCTCGCGGGAACACAATTCCCGCTGCAACTCACCGGCACACCTGGTATTGACTGTGCCATTCAAATGAGCACCAACCTTGCGTTGAGTAACTGGACGGCCGTTGTCACAAACTCGCCTGCGAACGGCACATTCAATTTTACTGACACCTGCGCCACCAACAATGACCGCTTTTATCGAGCGGTGTCGCCTTAATCAATTAAGACTGGAACCTGGCGGCCGCGAATCTTCACGGCAATTGCAACATATAGAACTGAGACGGTGAATTTGTGCTAATAGTAATTGTGAATGTGAAATTCCCGTTTGCATCGAATTGCCCGGTTCCCGCCATTGTCCACTGTGGCAATGGCAACGCAATGTCGGCCGAGGAAACAATCTTATAAGAATTGCCTGGGACCCCGCCGCTGCCACTAAACATCAACGTGTTCCCATTGCGTTTAATACTGGCAAAATGAGGCAATTCAACCACCAGATCCACTTCGCTATCGGTGTTGGTGATGACATAGTTGGGACCAATCGGGGCGCTTCCGATGCTCAGGTTATTCAAAGTTAAATTACCGCCATAAGTGAACAGGGTGTAGGTGCCAGATGTAAATCCGCCGGCGTTGGTGATATTCAACACGCCCCCAAGCACGAGGTTGCCGGATACATCAACTTGAGAGCCGTTTGTTCCCAGCATGAATTCAAAGATAGTCGAATTGGTTGAGGTAAAATTGTTGTCAATGGTTAAGACGCCGGTGTTATTGCCAGGGGCAAGTATGGCTCCGCCCGCCATTGTGACTGGTCCGCCGATGGTCCCATCGCCGCTAAGGGTCGCGCCACTGGCGACATTGACGGCGCCGGAGCCGGTGGCGCTTCCGCCTGCATTATTGACCTGCAAAGTACCCGCGTTGACGAACGTGTTACCCGCATAGGTATTATCTTGTTCCAAAATCAAGACTCCGCTTCCAAGCTTGGTCAATGAACCATTGCCGGAAACGATGGGGCTAAACAAATAGTCACTATCGGTAAAGTTGAATATCAACCGACCTGTGCCGCTGTCAAACTGAACGTAGCCGGCTCGGAGCGTCCCCGCGCTGCCGCCGTTGCCTATTTGCATCACCCCGCTGCCGGTCGTAGCTCCAATATGAATTGTGCCATTGCCTCCGCCCACAGTTATTATGCCCCCGTTTTGATTCGTCACGTCGCCATTACCGATATACCCGATATAAAGGTTTCCGCCGGTTTCTAAAGCCGAGTCTTTCCCATCCACAAGCACATCTCCGGGAAATCCAAAACCAATATACCCGGAACCGGCAGAAACATCGCCGCCGTTTTGTATTACCAAATTACCCTCGCCGCCATCACCGACATAAAGGCCGCCAGTTGTAATCCAGGCTCCATTTCCTTCCACTGCCATCGTCCCCGGTGTCCCCGTAGCCGAGCCGCCAATGAACCCGTTATTGGTGGAGTTATTTGATCCCAAAATACCCTCGACCACCAGATCGCCGCCGGAGACGGTTGTTGAGCCGGTAAAACCAGGGCTGTCAGCCGTAAGAACAGTTGTTCCGCTCCCTTCTTGCACAATTGAACCATTGCCGCTGTTCGTCGGATCGAAGTCATAATCACCATCCGTATGATCGAAAATCAACTGACCGGCGCCATTGCCAAATTGCAATGTCTCAGCCTCCAGCGTTCCTGCGCTGCCGCCGTTTCCAATTTGAACCACGCCGCTGGAGCCGGGTTGGCTTGCAATGTCAACCATGCCGCCCTCAACTTCCACATCGGCGTCGTCTTGAATCGTCAAACTGCCGCCGCTCTGATCGCCAACCTCAAGATTGCCGCCGTTGAGCCAAAAGGAGTTTGTGCCGGTTACGGTCGCCGACCCGCCGTAGTCTATAATTCCGTCGGCATTGGAAACGTAGCCGCCCCCTGAAATCGTCATATCACCCGGACCGTAATAACCATAATTATTGAAACCGATATAAAGGCTTGAATCATTAAACCAGCCGGAGTCCGTCCCGCTCACCGTTACAGTGCCTGACTCTGTGACTGCACCGTTGGCATCCACAACGTTGCCGCCGTTCTGAATAGTCACATAGCCCCCTAAAACGGCAAGAGTATTGCTGATTTCCAATGCGGAGTAGGCATCGCCCATCACTCCTTCGACGGTCACTATCCCGTTTGAGCCGATCACGCCAGAATCTGCTGTCGCATAACCTCCATTTTGAATGGTCAAGCTACCGAGGCTGTTGCTCATGCCAATATAAAGGGTTGCACTGCTTTCAAACGCAGATTCTGCGCCATCCACGGTTACTGTTCCGCTGTCGCCCTGGCTAATATATCCGTTTGCAAAAGAAACATCGCCGCCATTCTGTATCATTAAACTGCCCGGGCCTTCAAACCCTACGTAAATGTCCCCGCTCGTGTCTCCGCTGTTATAGGTGTCCCATTCGGAATTGTTGCCGTCCACTGTCACCGTCCCGGAATTGCCTTCGTATCCAAGCTCCCCGTCGCCTGTATTAAAAACCGCACCGCCGTTCGAAATGACCAAAATGCCTGGACCGCCCTCATCGCCAATTGTAAGATAACTGCTGTTCTCCCAGGTGGATCCATTGCCCTGGACCGTTACGGTGCTATTGCCGTCAATCTGTCCATTACCATCGGACACCAACCCGCTATTCTGAATGGTCAAGCTGCTCACGTCATTATAGAAATCCGGGTTTTCATTATTGCCGATTGAAAGCTGCCCGCCATTAATCCAACTTGAATCAACCCCGTCCACAGTTGCCGTTCCATAGAAAATCCCTGCCGCCGACGAATCGGTCACATTACCGCCGTCTTGGATTATTAAAGTGCCATCGTATTCCAATGAAAACGTTAGCACGTTTGGATTGGTTCCTTGGGGAGCGTCAGCTTCCAAACTGCCGCCGCTTACTGTTAACCCGCTGCCGTTTGTCACATAGACATAAGACGCCAGCGCGCCTTCTGAAAAAATCTGCGCTATGCCTCCATTGCCAATGAAAACTTCGCTCGAACTGGACGGCACGTTTGTGGGACTCCAATTGTCCGGGTTGAACCAACTGCCTGTGCCGCCAATCCAGTCCTGTGCCTGCAAATTGACCAGTCCCATCATCAAACACGCAAGGACAATTGGACGCGGCCCAGGATGGAACAATAGTTTCACGCTACGAGATAAAACCCGAATTCTCCATTCGGCTTATTGTTCACGGTATTAAATGGATCGTTGCTCGCCGTTTTCGATATTATCCATCCAATGTTTGATTTTGCAAGCTTTTCGCAATCGAAAACCCGGCCAAAAGGCATTGCATTCACCGGCAATCAATTTAAAACCTCAACTATAAATATCCGTCCAAAGCCAAAAGGAACAATTATTTTATGCCTGGACCTGAAAGTCCAAATAGTATGCCGCATCGTTTGTCGGCATCAACGTTCCGGCAAATTTTTGCAGGCAACTATTTCGCGCTCCATTTGTAATCGTAGCCGCCGGGCGGATTATAGACGCATGTTGGCAAAAAGAGATTGGTGTAATAGTAAATCGGTATGTAACTGGCGTGGCCATCGGCGAAAGTGACCACATTCCTGGCATTGTTGAATCCAAAGGCTCCCGATGGCGGCCGCACCGGATCGTGCCAGGTAAAGGGCCAAACAGCGGACTCCTCGGAAACCATAACGGTTTTGGAGGGGTCGCTTATGGCGCCGAGTCTCCAGCCATAAAGGCCGGGAGGAGGAGAAGCAATCTCGTCCGGCAGATCGGGCAGGTCGTTGGGATCCTGCCCCAAACCGTTGTACGCATAGCTGGAATAGTAGCTATCGAGCTGGTCGTGCATACTTGCATTCGTAAAAACCGCAGACGGACCGTCGTTAGCATAAAAAAATTTGTCCGCCGGGCAGGCAAAGATTTTGTCCTGCGAGAATGCGTCCTGGATACCGAGATAATTCATCACCAGCGGTTTGTAGAAAAAAAGGAACAGATTGGTTCCGTCCCCGTCGCCGTTATAATTAACGGTTGTGTTCGTGATCGTCGGCAGCAAATCAGCGTTGTCCGCGGCATACATTTGGATCGCGTGGTTGATTTGATCGAGATTGTTCAGGCAGGCGGTTCGCTGCGCCTTCGCCCTGGTCTTGCTTAAGACCGGCAACAATATCGCCGCCAGGATGGCAATGATGGCGATGACCACGAGCAATTCAATCAGTGTGAAGGCGTTTTTGTTTGAAGGCATTGCATTCACCAATAATCACTTTAAAACATCAATTATAAGTGTTCGCCCAAAACCAAAAAGAGACAATTTATTTTGCCTTTTCAACGATGAGCATTTCGATGGAACGGCTGGCCGGAACCAATTCCAGCCCCAATTGATCCGCCAGCGCCTGTTTTAGAGCATCGTGATTTGGATCTCTATGACCGCGTTCGCGCCATTTGAGATCAATGCTGAAATCGTTGGTCAACCCGGTTTCATTCACGACCGGCACGTTGAAATAACCTTCCAAAAAACGTTGAAGACCCCGGTAAGGCGGAGTATCGGTTGAGAGAGGACAATCATCGCAAACATAGTGTCCGGTCACATTCCAATCGTTTTGACCGCCAACCTTTGGAGGTTTCAATCCCGGCGCGTTCGGAGTTCTCACTCTGAGGACCAGAACATCCTCATCCCTTGTTTCCACCCGCCCAACGAGGCCAAATTGATCTTTCAATTCCCGTTGCAGGGCTTCGTAGGAACCCTGCGGCAGACTGGCGATAAAATCATACCCGCCCTGAGGTTCGGGCGCTGTAAAGACCATCCGCGCGGGCGGCCATTGGTATGCCACCCACATCATCGTGGAGACGGGTTGGTCGAGTCCTCCCCATTTGGTGAACTCGGCATTTCCCCATAACGTCGGATTCCTGGGAAATCGGGTGGGTAAAATGCGCACTTGCGGGACAGACTGGTCCACAAGGCCGGAGGTGAGGTTGAGAGTCAGCCATGAATTGCGGTCGCGTTCGTAAGTATTGACTTTTTTTACGGTGATTGTTGTTCCCGCCGCGATCAATACGACTGCGCCCGCGACGATTGCGGTTTGTGTTTTTGTCCATGCCATAAGTTTCAATGCTCCTTTGATAAGGGTTAAGGTCGTTGCGGAAGCGGTCGCGCCTTTGGCCAGCGCGACAACGGTTGTGGTCTTTGCCAGCGCAACCGGCGCGGCTTGAACGGAGTTGGCTGATATCGCGGTCGTCAGAACCGCAACCGGAACCACCACACCGCGTTTGGCGAAGAACTTCCGCAATTTTTCCACCGCGCGGGTCACGCGCTTCTTGGCGGCGTCTTCGCTTGTTCCCAACGCCGCCCCGATTTCATTCATTCTCCTGCCTTCAAAGAAGCGAAGCACAATGGCATCGCGATCCCGTTCGCCCAGACCGGCCATCGCGGCGTCCAGCATGGGAGCAAGTTGCGGCCAGACATCGGGTTCTGATTCATTCAGGATGGATTGCATATACGCCTCATGTTCGCGCCGCGCGCGTTGAGTTTCCCTTCTCAAAAAATTGGCGGCCGTCAGTCGCGCGGCGTGATAAAGCCAGCCGGAAAGGACGACCCGCCCGTGTAATCGGCCGGATTTCCTCGCCAGAATAACAAAGACGGCCTGCGTGATTTCCTCGGCGTGATGTGGATTTTGGACGTGCCGCATCGCTACGGAATAAACCAGATTGAGATGCCGCGTCACCAGCGCCGCGAACGCCTCCTCCGAATTCTGGTCAACGTAGCGTTGGAGCAATTCGATGTCATCCGTTTCCTTCATCTATCAATAAATGTGTGCCAAAGCGAAAAGGGGACAATCTTTTTAACGGCACAATGAAGCCGGCCATTTGGCACGAGGGCCGTGTCTCACGACTGAATACTCAAGGCGCGCCCACTGCCGACTCGGACGCAGCAATTGAATGTGCCCTTCATTTCAGTCTCCGCTCCATTGGTAATCGTAGCCGGGAATGGGGTTATAAAAGTAGGACACAGTGATGCCGTCATTGTAGATTTTGACGTAATTAACATGGCCATCTATATAGCCCACTTCATTCATCGCGTTATTATAGGCGGCGTGCAAAAAGGGCGGGGAATTTGGGAAATTGTTTACTAAAACATACCTGGATTGCGGCTGATGGAACGAATAGCCGATGCACGCGCAGTATTCCGCCACCAGCACCGTCATGTCCGGACGTTTGACGGACGTGAGTTTTATGCCCACTTGCCAGTCGTTAAGGAAATAATCGGTGTAATCCACAATATAGGCCCTGGACGGCCGTTCGCCGATGGGACTGGGCGCTTCGGATGGACAAAGAAAGAGTTTGTCCGGCTTCGGCGGGCCGCTTAACCCGGCATAACCCTTCACCAGCTCCTTGTAAAAGAATAGTACGCCGTTCGGATACGGATCGGGTTGAGGAAGAATCGGCAGCAGGTCGGCGTTGTCGTGGGCATACATCAGAACGCTGGTGTTGATTTGCTTCAGGTTATTGACGCAGTCAATCCGGTCTGCTCTTTTTTTGGCGCTGCTGAGGGCGGGAAATAACAGCGCCGCGAGGATGGCGAGGATGGCGATTACCACCAGCAGCTCGACTAAGGTAAAGGCCGTTTTCATTTTGAGGGCACCCGGCCCAGGGCAATGACGTCCGCCCACGAGAAATGCTTTCTGGTTAGCTCAACCGTATTGGTTTGCTTCCGTGCCGGGTCATACAATTCCAGCACCACCTCAGTGCCTACTCGCCCGCGTGTCAAAAAAGTGCATTCGCCAGGGCCTTTTCCCGCCGTGGAAGTTCCATTGACTTTTTGCAGGATAAGGCCCGGAACCAGGTTCGTCTGCGACGAAGCCAGGCTCGGCAGCACCCTGGTAATTCGCGGGTTGCCGGTTGCCGGATCCGTGTCGATTGCGATACCGATGCCGCCGTACTGCATGCCGGAATGCTCCAAACCTGTACGTCCGTTCGGCCCTTTAGGGTCAAAGTCGTCGATCGCCCAATTGTTACCGAATTTTTTAAATTTTAACCAGCCGCTCATGGACTGGCTCCCGCCACGAATCGAATACTGGACGAGAACCTGGTTCGTCGAAAGAACTTCCCTCTTTTCAAAGCGCATATCCGAAAAGTCGCCTTTTTTTGGCGTCCATTTTTGCAAGAGAAAAGCCTGCACGGACATGCCCGGTTTGTGTCGCGCGAGATACTCGCGGAAATCCTCCTGGCAGTCCGCGGATAATCCGTCAAGGACGGCCTTGCCATTGACCTGGCCGACGGCCCACAGGGTGGTCTGAAACGTTGCTTCAGGGCTTCCATATCCGGCAAACGCCCACGAAGATTTCCGCGAGTCAATCGTCGCCCCGGCTTGTTGCTCATGTTGAGCAATCAGCGCCGTTGTGCCCGCCGCAAAGAGAACCACCGTGCCAATCACCGCCGCCGTTTGCGCGTGTGTCCATGCCATAAGCTTCAAAGCTCCTTTTGCGAGGGTTAAGGTTGAAGCGGAAGCCCCCGCGCCTTTGGCCAGCGCGACGGCGGTTGACATCTTCGCCAGCGTGGGAGGAGCAACCATGACGACATTGGCCGACATCGCTCCGGCTATGGTTTCCGCCGTTGAATTCACGCCGTGCCTGGAAAAATAGGCCCGCAATTTTTCCAGCGCCCGGGCGACGCGCATCTTCGTCGCCGCTTCGCTTGTGCCTAAAGCGGCGCCGGCTTCTTTTAAACTGTGTCCTTCAAAAAAACGCAAAACGAGCGCGTCGCGCTCGGCCTGGCTGAGCCGCATCATGGCGTCCTCCAGCAAAGGCATGATTTGTGACCAGACTTGCGGCCCGGCTTGGTTTGAAAGAGATTGCATATAGGCCTCCTGTTCGCGGCGTTGACGGCGAAGTTCCTGTTTGATCGCGTGGCTGGAAACGTAGCAGGCCGCGCGATAAAGCCAGCCGGGAAGAACGGTCGTTCGATTGAGGGTGCCGGCTTTTTGCGCCAAAATGGTGAAGACCGCTTGCGTGATTTCTTCAGCCAATTGGGAATTTCCCACCCGCCGGAATGCCGCCGAATAGACCAGGTTGGTATAACGTGAAACCAGCGCCGCGAAAGCGCTTTCGGATTGGCGGGTGGCATATTGCCTCACCAGTTCCATGTCATCGTTGGCCATTCACCTATTCATGCACTTCCAAACGAAAAAAGTAACAAAATATTCAACCGAAATTGCCGGTGATGGTTAAAATGCCAGGCCCTTGACGCCCGATTCTGGTTAACGAAGCGCCCTCAAAAAACCGCCAATTTTTGCCCAAAATCACCTCGTCCCTCGTTAACTATCATCTTCAAACTCGCCAATAAATTCACTTCATTCGCGCCCGCGATTCCGGCTCGTTTACCTTTTCATCTCACTTCGTTAACTATTTACGTTCACTAAGAGACGCATTTTGGTTAACAACGGGGAACATACGCGCCCCGTGCCGCGCCGAAGTCCCGCTCCGAGCGGGACGAAGGCGGATCGCGTGTGTCGGGGCGCGCCTCGCGCCCAAGGGAAAAGGCGAAGATGGAGGATTGAGGATGGTCAACGTCGAACGCCGAACACCGAATCCCCTCATACTTGACGCAACACGCAACACGAGTTCCCCATTTCGAAGACCCTATTTAACCCTTTTAACCTTTCAACAATTTAACCATCCAGGCTTCGTTTCCCTGTTTCCAAGCCCACGTACAAAAAATGTGCGAGCATCTTATCGGCCCGATTCAACCATTTAACCCTTTTAACGTTTTAACCCATTTCAGTTTCGTTTCCTCGCGGCCGGGCCGATACACAAACGACAACAAATGGTTAGTCAAGCCATCGCGTTCCTATATACTCCAATCGAACGTAAAATTAAAAGATGCCGTGAAAAATTACTTAAAAGATTTACGCACCCAAATCGTTCCTCTGTTTCTCCTGACATCGCTGTTGCTCGTCGCCGTCGGCTGCCATAAAGACCAGGTCCAGGTTTATCGCGTCGCCGACAACCAAAATCAGGTTCAGGCGGCGCAGCCCGCACCTGTGACGAATCCACCAAACGCAACGCCGCCGGCGGAGATGCCGGCGATGGGCGCTTCGGGGCAAATGCCAGGGGGCGTCGTTCCGTCCGATGTTCAAAATGCCCAACCGGTCAAATGGACCACCCCGGCAGGCTGGACTGAAGTGCCGCCCAGCGAGATGCGGGTCGGGTCATTTAAGATCGCCGGGGCGGATGGCAAGACGGCGGATGTCAGCATTGTGCCGTTGCCGGGCATGGCCGGCGGTGATTTCGCCAACGTGAACCGCTGGCGTGGCCAGGTGGGCCTGACGCCCGCCACCGACGATGTCCTGCAAAACTCCGCCGAAAATGTCCAGGCCGGCGGCCAACCCGCCCAACTCTTCGACCTGGGCGGCGCCTCAAGCCGTATCCTGGGCACAATCCAACATCGCGATGGCACGACCTGGTTCATCAAAATGACCGGGGACCCGGACCTGGTCGAACAACAGAAACCCACTTTTGTCACTTTCCTCAATTCGCTTTCTTTTGGTGTGGAAACATCCCAGACGCAGCTTCCGCCCGGGCACCCGAGTATCGGCGAGATGAGCGCCCAGGACCAATCCGCTTTGCCCCCGGGACATCCGCCCATTGGCGACATGGGCGCTGAGTCGGCGGGTCCGATTTCACATGAAGGCCAGCCCAATTGGTCGGTGCCCGCAGGATGGCAGGAAGTTTCCGGCGGGCAATTTCTGGTTGCGAAATTCATGATCAGCGGAGCCGCCGGCACGGCGGCAGAAGTCAATATCAGCACTTCCTCCGGCGATGGCGGCGGCCTGGCCGCCAACGTCAACCGCTGGCGCGGCCAGCTCGGATTGGCGCCGATCAATGAATTTTCAACCACCACCGTCGAAATTTCCGGAGGCGACGCCCAATTCGTGGATCTGAGCGGCAAAGACGCGCAAACCGGCAAACCGGCGGAAGTCATCGGCGTCATTGTCACGCAACCTAACCAGACCTGGTTTTATAAATTGATGGGCGACCCGGATCTAGTCGCCGCGCAGAAGAACGCGTTCATGCAGTTTGTCACGGGCGTGAAGTATTGATCGTTTGTGGCCTGCCATCAATCCGAGTTCACTGATCGAAATGCGCTGAAAAGGGAAAGTAACACATTATCATTTGGCAACCTTGATTTGGCGCGGTGGCGCGAGTATTTTGGGTTCATGCAATATAAGGTAGTCATGATTGAAACCGATGAGGGTTTTGCGGTTTCCTGTCCGGCGTTGCCTGGGTGTCACAGTCAGGGAGCAACGCACGATGAAGCGCTTGCCAACATCCGTAACGCCATCCAACTCTGGCTTGACGTCGCTGAGGAGGATGCTCAACGCGAGGCCGAAGCGGAAGGCGTGCGGATCACTCGTGAGTTGGTGACTGTTTAAACCGCGCCAAAAATTCCAGAGGTCAACGATCGCGACGCCGTTCGCGTTTTTGAAAAACTGGGATACGAGATCGCCCGGCAAAGCGGGCACATTGTGATGTCGAACGGCAAACAGAGGCTGGTCATTCCCTGAAATAACCCTGTCAACGCAATCACCATGGGTTCAATTGCCAAAAGCGCAGGGCTGACCCCAGACGAGTTTCGCAGCTTGCTGTAATGTCCGGGCGAAAGGCTCGCGTAAGGACGGCAACCCGCTAAACTCCCGCCCGTGGCCAATCCGTTTATCCATTGGATCGATGCCAGGGGCATCTGGGCGCCGTGGCTGTTTGTCGCCCTGTTCATCGTGGCGTCGTTTGTCATGATTTGGCGGCTGGAAGCGATGAGCGCGCAGGGATTTGAAAACACGGCGCTCGGGACGCTGGTCATGCCGTATTTTTCCGGCATGGGCAATCTCATCTACGCGTTCATTCTCGGAAAAAACAACGGCAGCGGCGCGGATGTGATGACCAATTCGCTGGTCAATAATGTCACGGACATGACCCTGGTGCTGGGGTTGCCCACAATCATTTGGGGAATCAGACTCCTGCCGTCGAAAAGCAAGGGTTCAGGCAAAAAATCAAAACCCAAAGGCTCCGGCAAGACACACCGATTGAATCGCTTGTCGCTTCTGCTGACGCTCACGGCGGTGCTGTTTTTTACCGGCATCGTTTGGGCAATGGGACGCAAGGGTAGTTTGAATGCCAACGACGGTTATGTCCTGATCGGGATATTCCTTTTCTGGCAATGCTTCCATGTGTTCGAAGTTTTGAAGTCCAACGTTCAACAGGGCAAATCCGTGGGCTGGGTGTGGCCGTTCGATTTGATTGTATTGGTTTTATGCGCGTATGCGACTTATGTCAGCGTTGATTCGCTGGTGGCTTGGATTCAAAGCCGCCACGCCGGATTTATCAGCGATCAATATCAAGGCTGGCTCAGCGGCTGGCTGATGGTCCTGCCGAACGCGGTACTTGCCTTTTACTACGGCTGGCGCGGCCAGCCGGAGACCGTGTATTCCTCGCAAGTAGGAGATTGTCATGTCTCAATTCCCTTGTGCCTGGGCGTTTATACGCTTTACCACACGATGACCCTGCCGCCGTTTTTTATGGCCAGTATGTGGATTTTGGCAATTGCCACGCTCCTGCACATGCTGTTTGTGGTCCTGTTCGGGCGGTTGCCAAAATTCTTCGGATGGGTCCTGGTGATTGCTTACGGCGTTTTTTTGAAGAAAGGATTGTTGGGGTAAATTATGTTGCCTGTTCCGGTTCTCATCATCGTCAATTGCTGGATCATTTTTATCCTTTATTGGATTGCGACTGCTTTTTTTGTAAAGGCCACCGCCGAGCGCAAAAGTTTTGTCTCTTCGTTAATCTATCGCATTCCGCTCATCATTGGTGGAATCATTCTCGGAGGGTTTCATTGGGCGTATCCCATGAATTTGCGGCTGCTGCCGCACACGATTGTGACGGCGTGGGCCGGCGCGACGATTTGTATGGCGGGCCTTGGTTTTACCATCTGGGCGCGCACGATCCTGGGCAGAAATTGGAGCAGCGAAGTGCGATTCAAACAAGGACATGAACTGGTGACGACCGGGCCTTACCGTTTTGTGCGGCATCCCATCTACACCGGCGTCCTCCTGATGTGCCTCGGCCCGGCGATACAAATCGGACAGCTCCATTGCTGGCTCGGCACTGTTGTTATTGGGATTGGCCTTTGGATCAAACTCAAGCAGGAAGAGCAGATCATGCTCCAGCATTTCGCAGAGTATGAGGATTATCGGAAAAGGGTTAAAGCGCTCGTGCCTTTTGTTATATGAGACCGGCCTCAATGAAGCGGACAAACAGCCGAATGGTCTTGGAGTGCGCCAGCCCCTGGTGCTTTCGCTACGGCGATGGTTCATGAACGAAAGGAGATCATCCTGCATGCACTTTGCATCGGTCGAAAAGCGGCAGGGGACTGCCGCAGTCCAAAACGCAAGCGCGATTCAACGTCTATGGCCCGATGTATGTAAAATTTTGGAGGCCGAGGCTCCCCACTACCCGTTTTAGTCAGAGCCTCCTCACCCGCCTTTGCTCCGCTACGGCGTGGCAGGCGTCGGCTCCTACGCAATCGAGAAACGTAGCGCGGTGACGGAAAGTTTTTTGAATTTTCACAAGAGTCTTCAATTTGCGTCTTGGTGCCTCTGTGCCTCGCTGGCTAAAATGGGGCGGAAAGTCTATTTTCTTTGAAAAACCAACTCATCGTCTTTGGCCGTTACCTTAATTTTATCTCCAGGCTTAAATTCGCCTTCGAGGAGGCGCATGGAAAGCGGATTGAGCAATTGCTCCTGCACGGCCCGTTTGAGCGGACGCGCACCAAATTGCGGGTCATATCCTTCCTTTGCCAGGAGTTTTTTGGCGGCCGCATCCACGTCCAGCGTGAGGTTTTGCTGTGACAGGCGTCGTTCCAGCCGGCCAACTTGAATCTCCACGATTTTCTCCAGCTCATCTTCATCCAGGCTTTGGAAAATAATGACGTCGTCCACGCGATTCAAAAATTCGGGACGAAAATGTTTTTTCAATTCGGCCATGACCTTGTCTTCCATGGTCTGCCGCGCGCCGACGGTCGTGCGTCCGTCCATGAAATAGTCCTGAATGATCGCCGACCCAATATTGCTGGTCATAATGACAATCGTGTTCTTGAAATCCACCGTCCGACCCTGGCCGTCCGTAAGCCGGCCGTCATCCAGCACCTGCAAGAGCACGTTGAAGACGTCTTGATGCGCCTTTTCAATTTCATCAAACAGCACGACGGAATAAGGCCGGCGCCGCACGGCTTCACTCAATTGCCCGCCTTCTTCGTAGCCAACGTATCCGGGCGGCGCGCCGATCAGCCGCGCGACGGTGTGCTTTTCCATGTATTCGCTCATGTCAATCCGGATCATGGCGTTTTCGTCGTCGAACAGAAATTCCGCCAGAGCGCGCGCGGTCTCGGTTTTTCCCACTCCGGTGGGACCGAGAAAAATGAAAGAGCCAATGGGCCGATTAGGATCCTGCAATCCGCTGCGCGCCCGGCGAACGGCGTCGGACACGGCCTTGATGGCCGCTTTCTGGCCAATGACGCGTTGCGACAACCGGTCCTCCATCTTCACGAGTTTTTGCCGTTCGCCTTCCAGCATTCGCGAGACAGGAATATGCGTCCAGGA
>JASHPN010000245.1 GCA_030038175.1 Verrucomicrobiia bacterium | reverse complement strand
ATTCCCGCCGAGCCGGACATCGGGGCAACGGACCTGGCCGGGGGCGAGCGGAACGGTCTGGTTGGTCCACAGCCGGAACAGTTCCGGAACCAGCCAACCTCCGGAATTGTAGCCGGTATCAACAATCGAACCGGGGCCTTTCCTTCCGGCAAGATTATCATCCAGGTAGAAACAGCCATCACCCATGTCAGACAGGGCAAGGGATTTTCCCCATGCGTTTTTGCGCGTGGCATTGTCATCCAGAAAACGGATTTTACGGGCGCGAAAATCGAGCTGGAGGCAATAATTTTCCAAAATGTCCATGCCGATGACTCCCATGATGGGATAACCGATGCGAGAAGCCATCGGCTTCCAATCATGGGTAGTAATGTAAGGACCGGTTTTGGACAGAAGGGTTTTTCCCAAATAGAGCCGGGGAGCAACATAGACATTCACGTGGAATTTTGCGCCAAATTGCCACAGGATATCGGTCCTGACACGTTTTCCCAATTTCGGTTCCAGAGACGCGTCCAGGCAGGTAATCGGAGCGCCGGTATCAATGACAAACGGAAGATTTTCGCCGTCATCCAGGCGGACCGGCAGAACGACAAGATTTCCCCGCCCGGCGTCCTGATTCATGGAAACGGCGGCCGGCAGCGCCGAAACGGGAAGTCCAACCGATGTACCCGAAGCAATGGAATCAGGCTTTGCGACGCCGGAACACAAAGAGAGGGAGAGGAGAACGCCTGCGGCGCAGGTGATTTTCATGGGACGGAATATTCTTCGATCGTACGGCCGCTTGGGTCCGTGCGCCAGGCTTTTACCAGTTTCCAGGGACCTTTTTGCGAGGTGCGGACGACTTCATAATGGTAATGGGATAAATCCCAGCCCTTGGTGAAATCATCGAACGTTACACTATCCGGATATCGAAAAACACAATGAATGTCCATGGTTGGAAACGTGTCATTTTTCGACCACCCCGGAAGTTGTCCTTTTTTCATTAATTTTCTTAAATACCTCCATGCCGATTGTCCCTCAGACCAGGCCTCGTTTTTCATATGACGATCAAGCGGGGCGGTGATGCTCGCACGTTTTAAATACATGATCCGGTTCGGAAAATCCAGGGTAACAAGGTTGCGGGAGAGAAATTCAAGTCCAATCCCGTTTAAGGTCAGGCCCAGATCGCCGCTGAGAAACAGATTTTTTTTCAACGGCAGCAAATTCACTTGCGGATAGCGGTCACCATCCAGGGTTTCATAATTCGGATAGACCTCGCCGTTCACCCGGATCGGGCCCTGATTGCTCCATTGTTCAAATAAACGAGGCACCAGCCAGCCGTCGGAATTGTAGCCGGTATCAATGACGGACCCCGGACCTTTCACGCCGGCAAGATTGTCGCTGATATAATAACGTCCATCGCCGGAATCTATCAGCGTGAATGGTTTCCCCCAATTTACCTTATCCGCGTGTTGATCGTCGAGAAATCGAATTTTGTCCGCGTGAAAGTCAAGTTGGATACAATAGTGGCCCAGCACGTCCATGCCGAGAAGGCCCATGACCGGGTGGACCACTTCGGCGGCCATGGGGCGGCAATCCATGGCGACAACGTGAGGGCCGGTCATCAACAAAGGAGTGTCGCCAAGATATAGCGTGGGACAAAGATAATCGTCGGCCGGGTGCCTGACGCCAAAGATGGTAACCGTGTTTGTTCCCAGCCGTTTTCCCAATTGAGGCTCCAGGGACTTGTCAAAAGCCGTGACTGACGCTCCGGTGTCCAGAATAAAGGGAAGCTTTTGTCCATTCCCAAGCCTGAGAGTTACGAACAAGTCATTCCCGCGACCGGCGTCTTTGTTCATCGCAATTTCGGCAGGAATGGCCGGCGGCTGAATGAGAGCCGAGGACGTCCGCGCGCGGGACTCGGGCCTGGCAACGCACGAACAAAAAGATACCAGGGACGACAGAATGACAAACGTAATTGCGGCTCGCATCATTTGCATGAAGGTAACGGCGAGTTGATCGAATGCACAGCCGGCAGTTTGGATTGGCTGGCACACCTATTGCTGTTTCAATGAGCATGCCTGATAAAACCATTCTTTTTGTTGAGGACAGCGAGGTGGAACTCCTCGTTTACAAAAGAACTCTTGAAAAGGCCGGGTATTGTGTTCGCGTAGCCAGTGATGGACTCGAAGCAATGCGAATGCTGCACCATCTTTTGCCGGACCTTGTTCTACTGGATTTGGTGTTGCCAAGATTTGACGGCGTCGAGGTCCTGAAATTCATGCGGTCCGATGAGCGCCTCAAATCGGTGCCCGTGATCATTTTTTCAACCAATTCGATAATTGAGGCAGCCGATGAGCGATTATTGGACGGGGCCGATCGACGGCTTTTAAAATCGCTCAGCACCCCGGCCCTCCTGCTTAAAACCGTCCGTGAAGTTCTGTCAGGCACGCCCGACGAAAACCATGAGGAGGGCACAGGAAAGCACCCGCTGCCGGTGTTCGTGGATTAATTGGTCCTGGCCATAAACTCTCGCAGTCAGGCCTCGCGGACTCGGCCATTGATTGACTCTCCCCCGCGGCCCTCTCCCCCAGGAGAGGGGGAATTGTCGTCCGATGGCTTGATACGTCAATGGCCGGAGCCGGTTCACGGATTCGACGCGCGAAAAATGTTTTTGCGAAATCTTGCAGCAATCGCCGGTTGTTATCCCGGCAACCCGGGCGGCTGGCCCATAGGCTGGGCCGGGGGCACGCGAATATAAATAGGCGCGGTCATTTCCTGCCGGCCATTGATGGCCAGACCGATCTCGTATTCGCCGGCCCGGGGGATTTGAAGGTTGTGAATGCCCACGACGATGGCCGCGCTGGCCGATGACGCGCCGGACGGGATCTGAATGTTGATCTGCTGGGGCGGCGGCGCGGGTTGGAGGGGTTTCCCATCCGAATCAATGATGGAAAACCTGATTTCTTTGAGCCCTTCTTCAATTTTGTGAAAGCGCAGCTTGGCGACGAGGCTGCAACTGATATTCACGGGAAACTGCGGGACCAAAATCAGGTCCGTGGCGCCCAGAATATGAAGTTCTCCGTTTGGGCTTGGCCGCGCGGCAAAACAAAGCGTTAAAATTTCCGTCGTCACGCCGGTATCGTGTGTGCCACTGGCGTATTGTCAACCAAAATCACTGATACATCAATCGGTAGAACACGCTGCCGTTGGTCAAGTTAATGGGGATGACAAGGTTCGTGACGCTGGCCGAGCCGCTGACCGGCACCCAGTTGGTGCTGATCCCGACGGAAAGGCGGTTGGTTTGAGCTTCCAAGGTCCAGCCCAGATGATCGGCAGGCCATGACAAGGTCAATTGATTACCCGTGACTGAGAACACAATGTTCGTCGGATTGGTATTCACGGTGACAGGAACGGTCGCATTATAGAGTTGTTGGACCTGCCCGGCCGAGAGTGCGTTATTAAAGAGCGCCACTTCGCACACTTGTCCGGCAAATTGCTCCCCTACGCCGGCGGGGCTGTTGGTATATTGCGGATCAGCACCAATCATCACGTCCAATGGCGATCCCGGCCCAATGCCATTGGTGCTCACCGTGCTCACGGAGGTATCGAGCAGGCCATCCACATACAGGGCGTTGGTTCCGGTCAGATTCGGGTTGGACGCGGGCGTGTAAACATCAACCGCCTGATGCCAGTTGTCATCGTTGTAGATGCGCGCGGAGTTGACCACCGCACTGGAATTGGTTCCCAGGCTGCATTGAATTGTGCCGTTGGTGTTTATGACCATGCGCCAGGAATTAGCTGAATGACCGACAATGGCCTGGACACGATTGTCACAGGGATTGCCCCTGAACACGGCGCTCAGACTGAACGGAACCGGCCCGGTCGGGTTGAACGCTGCGGCATCGCCCGCATCCGCAAAACTGCTGACACCGCTCAGTTGGGCCACGGCGGGTCCGGATAATCCGACGAGAGGCACGCCATTGGCGGTCGTTGGGCCCGCCACGATGCCTGGCATCGTACCTGGCGTATAGTAGCCGTTGCCGCCCGCATTTCCATAGTTCGTCAAAACCGGCCAGGCGCTTGCCGGCGGCGGCGTGTAAACCGCCGGGGCGTCCATTCGCAGATAAATGACCGGCTTATCGCTGGTGATCACGGTGAAATAATTGGTTTGCGGGCTGGCATTGGTTCCAACCGCATAGTGATAAGCGATGTCATTCGTTGACAACACGTTGGTGTACACCGCAAATTCGTCGAGGCCACAAGCCATCGCGCGAGTAGGTCCCCGGCCGTTGGCCAGGGTCAATGGCGTCCAATAGTCGGGCGTATATTCTCCGGCTGCCGCAATGGCAGCCGATAATGCGCCATCGGTATAGATGGTCATGTTCGTTTCCGCATCACAGGTCACCACCAGATGATACCAGTTACTAACCGTCTCGGACGGGGAAGAGACTAAGCCGGTTTGAACTCCATTGTCCTCACCATAGACGGTGAAACTTCCATTATAAACCAATTGTATGCCGTCATAGTTGCCGCCGCCCAGGCCGGCCAGACCGGCATTGAGGCCGGCAAAGCCAAATTGAGCCCAAACGTCCTGGCCCCCCGTCGTTTTGACCGGGTAGCACCAACATTCAACCGTGAAGGGCGGATTCAAAGTGGACAAGGGCGAAGTATGGGGAACATACAGCGCATTCGTCCACTCCGCGCTCCCGCCTGCGCCTACGATAATCGTATCAGTAAACCCACATGCCTGGTCGGAATCGCCAGCCAAAGCGCCGGGAACGCTTCGCGTAATTCCATATCCGTTGTTGGTCGCCCAATCGGGATAGAATGCGGTTCCCAGAAGTCCCAGGGTTCCATAGTTGGTTTCGATATCTCCCTGAGCCGGTGCTTCCACTTCGTGCATCGGCCAATAACCCACTGGATTGAATTGCAGAAGGTTGGTTGCGTAAGGAGTCGTCAATTGCGCTATGCTCGTGAGAGTGGAAACCGAACTGGTGACCGCGCCAAAGACGTTGGTAATGACCACGTAATAAGTAGTGCTGCTGCCCACGCTCCCGGCTGTCGCCGAGTACGATGAATTCGTCTGTCCCGTGACCGGCGTCGTTGCATTATACCATTGATAACCAAAAGGCCCGGCGCCGGCGACTCCGATCGAGTACGTGTAAGAATCGCCGGACACAACCAGGACCCGCGGCTGCAGTTCCGCGGTGATTTGCGGCGCATTGGTGAGGACGGTGAGCGCGACAAAAACATTCGTCTCACCGAAGGCATTGCTCACCGTCAATTCCAATTGATCGTTGTTCCAGTGGCCCGGCACATTGCTCACGGTCAAACCCGCATTGAGGAACATGCCGTTGGTCATGCCGGTCACGATATTAGTGCCCGCGCTCACATCGGACCACCAATTGGTCAAACTCGGAGTTCCCAGGATTGTCACCGGAATCGTCAGCGTCCCGCCGCCATTGACGGTCACACTCTGCACCGGCGGTTGCGTAAAGGACGGCGGCACCCCCGTCTGGACATATTGAGCAGCAATCTGGCCGGCGCTGAGAGCGTAATTATAAACGGCGACGTCATTGATCTCGCCTTGGAATTGATAATTGAAGTTGGTTGACGGCCCGCTCATGCGCGAGCCAATGCTCATGAGAGTGGTAGCGGGGAGGACGCCGATTCCCGGAGAGAGAGAGGCCGTGCCCGCCAGTGTGCCGTTGATATAAAGTGAAACGTCGTCGTTGTTGACGTCGTCAACGACACCAGCGAGGTGATACCAGGCGCCAAATCCCTCGATCGCGATGGAACTATTGACAATATGGGAAGTGCCACCCGCGTCCCGGAAGAAAAATCGGAAGGCATGGTTTGGCGTTCCGCCGTCGGCGCCGGTGTCCAGGTCAAATTGCTCGGAGCCGCCGTAGCCGACAGTGACGATGCCCGCATCGTAAGACTGAACGTAGCCGTTTACCCAGGCTTCGACCGTGAATGCGGCGCCGGTATTGGCGGGAGATGCGAAGTTGATGCCGGCGATGCCATAGGCCAGGCTATCGCCATAGTCGCTGGTGCTTTCCTCGCCGAATTCGGCAGAAGAATCCGAGGGATCGGTCGCGGGATCGTAACTGGCTTCTCCGATATAGACATTTGTGTAAATGCCATTGTTGCCGCCGGCGTAATCATTGGCGATATAACCGTCATCGCCGCTGGTATTATCGGCGCCATCGAGGTTGGTATCGTTGAGACGCCAATAACCGATGGGATTAAGGGCCAGAACGGATTGCGGATACGGCGCCAGGCCCGTGAAGCCGGGGCCCACCGGATCGGCAATCACTTGGGCGCTCCAGACATTTGAAACCCACCCCACAAAGTTGCTCGCCAGACAGGCGACGGTTACCGGGCCGATCTGGACGTTGGTGATTTGGTAATTTGTGCTATTCTGCCCGGCGACGTTAACACCGTTGGTGAACCAATAGTAATTAATCGGCTGGGCGCCGTTGGCGGTGACCGAGAATGAAGGGTTGGCGCCGGCGTACAACGTGAAAAGGTTGGTGTAGGGAACGGGAAGCACGGAGAGGAACGCGGGAGCGGCATAGACCGTCAGGCTGACGACCGCGCTGGTGGCAGAACCGTAGTTATTGGTGACGATCAAATAATAATTCGTGCCGGCGTCGCCGAGCACCACCGGGTTGAAAATCAGACTCGCATTGGTCTGACCGCCGAAGGCCACGCCATTGGTGTACCATTGATAAACGAGGGGCGCGCTGCCGGTAACCACGACGACATTGGTGTAGGCCACGCCGGCGTCAACCGAAGCCGAGACCGGCTCAGCGGCGATGGCGGGGGCCACTTCGCAGGCGCTGTAAAGCGCCTGGACCTGCGTGGCGGTGAGGGCATTGGTAAAGAACGCCACGTCGCAAATCTGCCCTGCAAATTGGCGTCCCACGCCGGCCGGGTTGTTCGTATAATTCGGATCCGAGCCAATCAGGACGTCTCCTGAACTTCCTAAAAAGTTCGTGGTTGCGTTGGTTTTTGAATTGTTCAGAAGGCCATCCACGTAAATCATGTTGGTCGTGCCAATGTGGGTCGCCACGACCAAGTGCCAATTGCCGTCGTTAACAACGGTTGAGGAAACCAGGTCGCCGGCTCCCTGGCTCGTCGCCACAACGGCCGTGCTGTTGGTGCCCGAGTTAAAGACGAGAAATCCATTGGTCGTGAGCGTCAGTTCCCAGGAATTGGTGCCGTGGCTGACAATGGATTGCACACGATTATCACAAGGGTAGCCCCGAACGATGGCGCTTATTGAAAACGGCACGGCCCCGGTGGGATTATAGATAGAAGCATTGCCGGCATCCACGAAACTGCTGACGCCGCTGAATAATGGCGAATTATTCGTCACACCCCCAAAGGCCGGGGCAGGACCGGGCAGGATTCCCGGCACGGTGCCTGGAGTGTAAACACCCGCGCCCACGGGCACCCCATTGGTGATTCCCGAGTTACCCGCTATTTCCCAATTGGCCGGCGCCGGCGCGGCATAATTGGCAGCGTCCATTCTCAAATAAATGACCGGATTATCGTTGGTGATCACGGTGAAATAATTGGTTTGCGGACTAGCGTTGGTTCCAATGGAATAGTGGTAGGCGATGTCATTCGTGGATAACACGTTGGTGTACATCGCAAATTCATCAATCGTGCCGGGGGCAGAACGAGTGCCGCCGCGGCTGCCACCAATCGTCATGGGCGACCAATAATCCGGGGTAAATTTTCCGACAGCCGAAACCGCGACGCCCACTTGCACGCCATTGGTATAGAAACTGACATTGGTGGAGGCATCGCAGGTTACGACCATATGATACCAGTTACTGATCGGCACGGATGCGGAACCAATGAGAGAGGTTTGAACCCCTTTGTCCTCGCCATAGACAGTAAAACTTCCGTTATACACCAGGATCATGCCGGAATAATTGCCATCGCCATGGCCTTCGGCCCCGGCATTGAAACCTTCGAATCCGAATTGGCCCCAAAAAGTTTGGCTGCTCGTGTTGGTCGGATAATACCAAATTTCAACGGAGAAGGGCGGATTTAGGGTGGACAACGGCGAGGCATGGGGAATGTAGAGTTGATTGGTGTATATGGCCGCTGCGCCGGACCCGGAACTGATGAGCCGATTAAAATGCATCGCGGTATCGCTGTCGCCAGCCAAAGCGCCGGGAACCTGGCGGGAGAACGCGCCGCTGTTAGCCGCCCAATCCGGGTAATAACCGTTGCCCAATAAACCCAGGGTCCCGTAATTGGTTTCAATGTCGCCCACATCGTTTGCGGGGGGAAGATTCGTTTCGTGCATTGGCCAATAGCCGGCCGGATTGAGGCCGTTGATGGCCTGGGAAAAGGAGGATTGCGCCCGGACGGCCGCGACGCTCGACAGGACGATAAAAGCCGCCGCCAGCACGCTAAATGAGGCATTCTTCATAGTTGGACTTAATTTGATTGGAACTTGCCACGCTCAATCGGATCACGACCCTAACCTGGCGCCCCAAGACGCGCCGGAATGGCAACAAGAACGTCATGCGCAAGAAATCCGACTTATTTTACCATGCCGATTGCGAGGACCGATATAATACATTTGGGTGACCTCCTGCTTTCAGGCGTATTGTGCCGACGAAGGCTCATTTCTCAGTCCACATGATGTTGGAGAGAACGGCATTGGAACCATGCCGGGCGTTAATGATTTGAATGCTCAATTTGCCATCAGCGGTTTTTTCCGGGCCGACCGGCACATCAATCCAGCGGCCTTGTTGAAAATTCTCGAAGGTTCCAATCGTATCGCCGCCAACGACGATAGTTTCCTTCCGGCCACCCTGAAAATTATCCGGGTCAGTGATATAGAGACGGAGGGTGCCCTGGGCGCCTTTGGGCAGGTTTAAATCCGCTTCGAATTGGCGCCGGTCCATGCGGCAATAGAACACGTCGCCGGGCCAGATAACCCATTGCTGGATTTTTGGGTCCATGGTGACGGAATAGCCGGGTTCATGGAACAGGGTTTCAGCGCTGGATAATCCGCAGCCGACGAGGAGTTTGCCGCCGGCGGCCTGGAAATCCGCCGGGGACGAGTACGGCAAACCGGCAGGCCAAAACAACCGGCGGGGCTCCGGCTCCCGTTGCGCGGGCGACGGCATTTCCGGCAAGGGCGAGTGCGGCCCAATTTGATACCAATAAACGGTCGAGGAAAATTGCAGCGCATGAATGGGGACGGAATAGTTCTCTTTCCAACCGGTTTCGGTATCGCCGAATCCGACGGATACTTTCAAAGATTTGTGGAAATTGATGGCGTCCTGGGTAAAAAAGCGGTAGGCGGCCGCGCCATTGGTGTGAAAGGGAAAATAGCCCGTCAGGGGAAACAGGTTTTCCGTGGGCGGAAAACCCCAGCTAAAGCCAAAGGAATCTTCCAGCCCCTGAAATTCCACCGAGGCATTGGTTTCGCCATCAATGAAAAACTTCTCGTTTTCGTCACAAGGAAACTTATCCAGGTAAGGGCTGCGGAGCGTGAGATTCCAGCCCACGAATTTGCCCCGGCCGATGGTTTCCAGGGCCACGTATTCTTTTAGACCCAGGAGCAATTCCTCCTGCCGCCAACTGGCGCAAAAATAACCGGTATCGGCGGGCACCTGCTGCAATGTGTGGTAACAGACATAAGAGTAGCACGGCATTCTGCTTTCCAATCCCCGGCCCGCCGGCAACGGCCCGTCGTAGAGCAACTCGACCCGGGCGGATTTGCGAAAGGGCATGGGAAAATAGGCGTTGAATCCCTGGCGAACGTTCACGAGGGCGGTGTTGACCCAATCGCGCTCGCCGTTGGGGTCGCAGAAAAAGTCCACGAGCGGGCAGTCCACGCTTGGGGTGGTTTCGCCGTCCCAGAAGATGCGCAGGCGAACGTCGCGGTTAACTGAATAAGTCCCGGGAGCATGGTGTGCGGGATAGGCGAAATGGATCATTGTGATTTCGGCGGGGCCTTTGAGGTCGGCCACGACGACATTGGTGGTGGTCCGGAATTGCACGGACAACGGGTTTTCGCGCCACAGGGCGTTGACGGCTTTGGTATCGCCGGGCGCCACGCGGGCCAGGTTCGAAGGCAATGATTGGGCGTGAACGGGTTGATCAAGATACCATGCGATGAAGATAAATGCAGACAGGAGCGGGATGAAATGTTTCATCGGGAAATCGTAACCAATTAAAAATTAAAAAGAAAAAAGGAAAAAGGGTCAGGGTTTT
>JASHPN010000244.1 GCA_030038175.1 Verrucomicrobiia bacterium | reverse complement strand
GGCATTTATGCCGCTTCATCGTACGACAACCCGGTTGCCAATGTATTCGATTATCTCGCGACGTCGTGCGCCAAAGCGATGCCGCCCCTGCGGGATCGCGCTCCGATACGTGGCCCGACAGCATGGCATGGCGGAGTATACTATTTGTCGTCCGATGACTTGGCGGGCAATGCGATCGGCTCATAGTTTCAATGCGCAGCCGATGGTGAAATTCGTCTTTGTTGCCTCGTTGCTTTGTTGTTCAATACTGAGCATTGAAATTCCCCATTTATTTCGCCACCGGCCAAAACACATGAAAATCAAAATCTCGATATTGGTCGCCGCCATGGTCGCGGCATTTTCCCTGAGTTCCATCCATAGCAGCGCAGACCCGGCGGTGGATTTGTTCCGGATGCAGGACAAGGTCCAGTCGAGATGCGTCAATTTTGAGAACCCCACCGGAGCGACCGGAAGCGGGGGCGAAGAAAATCACGGCGCCAAAGGCCATGCTTTTGAGCGATTAACGCCGGGCGAAAAGAAGGTGTTATTCGATTTTCATGGATGCGGGATCATCAATCGCATCTGGTTTACTCTGGGCGACCGGGATCCCAGGGTGCTTC
This sequence comes from Verrucomicrobiia bacterium, assembly GCA_030038175.1. Lineage (GTDB taxonomy): Bacteria > Verrucomicrobiota > Verrucomicrobiia > Limisphaerales > UBA11358 > UBA11358. Next base: position 16,498 of record JASHPN010000244.1, on the reverse strand, counting down.
GTTCCCTGAAAATCGAAATCTATTGGGATGATGCCCAAACCCCGGCCGTGCAGGCTCCTTTTGGCGATTTTTTCTGTGATATTTTTGGTAAAACTTCGTCCTTTGAGAGCGATTTCTTTTCCAATCCCCAGGGCCGGTCATTTAACTGTTACGTCCCCATGCCGTTCCGAAAGGCCGCAAAAATTGTGTTGATCAACGAATCCACCAACACTTTCAATACCTATTACGATGTGGATTTTATCACGACCCGGCATCACGACCGCTCGGTCATGTATTTCCACGCCTGGTGGAACCGGGTCCCGGCCACCGAATTGGGCAAAGATTTTGTCATTCTGCCTCCCGTTCACGGAAAAGGCCGGTATCTTGGCGCTCACATCGGGCTCATGACCAATCCAGTTTACAAGGATTCATGGTGGGGTGAAGGCGAGGTGAAAATCTACCTCGATGGCGATACGAAATATCCGACGATTATCGGCACCGGAACCGAAGATTATCCCGGCAGCGGCTATGGCCTCGGCAAATTCAATCATCGTTTTCAGGGATGTCTGGTGGCTGACAACCGAAATGGCGAATACGGATTCTACCGCTACCATGTTCCTGATCCGATCTTCTTTCATGCGCAGTGCAAGGTCACGCTGCAGCAAATGGGTGGCGGAACAATCAAGCAAATCACCGAACTGCTGGACAAACACGCGCCGTTAAAATTGGTGTCTTTCACGCCCGATGATACGAGCCAGCCGTTTCTCAAATTCCTGGAAATGCCGGCCGTACCGGACGTGAAAACGCTGCCGAAAGGCTGGGTGAATTTTTATCGAAGCGATGATGTTTCCGCCGTTGCTTTTTTCTATCTGAACTCGCCGGAAGACGGCTTGCCCGCGATACCGGATGTTGATTTGAGAACCAAAGGGATTGGGAATTGACCCGAAAGGCTTCGCCCCAAAAAACTTGCCCGTGTTCTTCCCGTGTATTACAATGGTAATACAAAACTGTATGACAAAGCCATTTTCAGTTCGAGCGCGGCCATCGCTGATTTCGGCAATAGATGGCCGGGCGGCCCAACTTGGCCAGGATCGGACGAAATACATTCTGACGCTGGTGGAGCGCGATTTGGCCGAGGCCGAGAAGCCGGGACGTCATAAATTCGCGTCGGATGATTTACTTGGGGCGTTCAACACGGGCACAGGGCCGGCGACGAACGAAAACACCCGGCGCGTGATGGCCCGGCGCTTAAAAGAACGCCGTGAAAAAAATCGCTGACACGGGCCTATTACTTGCCGCCCTGGACCGGGGCGATCCGTTCCATGAGTGGGGTAAAAGGCAATTCAGGCTTCACGCGCCGTTCGCCACTTGTGACGCCGTGCTCGTGGAATTGTCTTATCATCTGAATGACCCCATCCCAGGGATGAAGCTTATCCAATATGGCGATTTAGTTTTGGATTTTGATCTCGCTGCCGAAACGGAAAGCGTTTTGGATTTGCTCCAAAAGTACCGGGACCGGAAGATGGAATTGGCGGACGCCTGCCTGGTGCGAATGTCGGAATTGAATTCACGATGCAAGATTTGGACGGTGGACCGGGGGGATTTTTCGGTGTATCGCCGTCACGGAAGGCAGACCGTGCCGTGCGAATATCCGCCCGCTAACGTTCGTTAATGATTTCCTGCCGCAGCTAAAAAATCGCAATTTTATAAAATTAGGTTATTTTAGCGCCTATGTCTGACAACATTGCTTACCTGGATTTGCCCGCGCAGATTCGCGGACTCCGGAAAGAACTCGATGCGGCGCTGGCGCGCACATTGGATAATTGCTCGTTTTGTCTGGGGCCGGACGTGGCTCAATTTGAAAAAGACTTCGCCCGATATTGCGACGCGACGCAGTGCGTGAGCTTTAACAGCGGCACTTCCGCCCTGCACGTGGCGCTGAAGGCGCTCAATGTCGGCCCGGGCGATGAGGTCATTACGACACCCTTCACTTTCGTCGCCACCAGTTGGGCGATTTCCTACGTGGGGGCCAGGCCGGTTTATGTGGACGTGGATGACGCGACGTTCAACCTGGATCCGGCGTTGATTGAACGGGCGATCACACCCAAAACGAAGGCGATCCTGCCGGTGCATCTCTACGGCCAGCCGTTTGACGTGGACCGGATTTTGGAAATCTGCCGCAAACACAAACTGCCGCTGGTCGAGGACGCCTGCCAGTCGCACGGCGCGAAATACAAGGGCAAGGTTGTGGGAACCTTTGGGGAAATGTCCGGTTTCAGTTTTTATCCCGGCAAAAACCTGGGCGCCTGCGGCGAAGGCGGCGCGCTGGTGACGAACAATTCCAGTTATGCGGCGCGGGCGCGGGCGTTGCGCGAGCACGGCTCGACGGTGCGCTATTATCATGACGAAATCGGTTTCAATTATCGCATGGAAGGGTTTCAAGGCGCGGTCCTGGGCGTGAAACTGAAGCATTTGGACGATTGGACACGGGAACGCCGGCGCGTGGCGAAGCGCTACACGGAGCTCCTGTCGAATACTCCTCTGCAATTACCTCGGGAACCGGCGTTTGCCGAAAGCGTCTGGCATCTTTACGTGGTGCGCCATCCGCGCCGGGACGAACTGAAAAAATATCTCGAGGAGAACGGCATTGGCTGTGCGGTCCATTATCCCATCCCGCTGCACTTGCAAAAGGCTTATGCACATTTGGGACATAAACCGGGCGATTTTCCCGTGGCTGAGAAGGCGGCGCGCGAATGCCTCAGCCTGCCGATTTATCCTGAATTAACCGACGCGCAAATAGGGCGGGTCGCGGAGACCATCAAAAAGTTCAAGTTCTAATCGAACCGTTGGGATGTCCCAAATGTGAATAGGCGGTTGGCGCCTAAAGTGCCGAATTTTCAAAGCGTTATGCAATGATTTCAAGGTTCACCTTACTGACAAAGGCCAAAATCAAGGTTAGAGTTTTGACAAATCCTTAAAATTAAAACCTATGAAAAAGGCACTTGTCCCGGTCGCGTTGATTGTGCAATGCGTGTTTCTGGCTTCCAGCAGTTCAGGCCAAACCACCATATTTAGCGACACGTTCACATCCGACAGCAGTCTGGCGCAGCCGCCCTGGTATAATCTGAATAATACGAGCGCCGCGAGTTATGCCCTGAATCCCACGGCGGGACAGGGGCTGGCGCTGACCGTCGCATCCCCAAGCACCGGCAAAGTGAATGAGATGTTTGCCGAATTTACGCCGGTGACTTTAAGCGCGGGCCAATCTATTTATTTGACGGTAAATTTTAATTCCTCAAGCGGCATGAACACGGACACCGGCGGACTGTTGGCGGGCTTATACGATAATGCCACTGTCAATTCCGCAAATGAGCAGGGCAGTTCCGGCGGGAGCACAGCCACCGGCGGGGAAACCGCCGCCAGCCAGGGCTATTTTGGCATTATGGGCTACAATACCGGCGCCGGCACCTCGACGAAATTCTATAGCCGCCAGGGAGGCGCGACTGATGAAAATGAATTAGGATATTACTCAGAGATGACCACCGGGAGCTACACGCAGGTAGGCACCAGTTATGCCGCTTCCGGTAATGCCAACCTCGGACTGAACGTAAACTACACCTTGACCTATAGCATCACCGATAATGGCGCTTCCGGCAACCTGATCACGGCCATTATCAGCAATGGGTCCACACAACTGGATGATTGGACTGAAACCGACGCCAACGGACTTTATGACACTTTTAATCAACTCGACTTTGGAGCCTATGGCAAGGCCACCCAGGTTGATGTCAATATTCTCTCCGAATCTGTCTCTGTTTCGGCCGTTCCCGAACCGTCCGTTGCCGCGCTCGCCGGAGCCGGACTTGGCTTAATTGGATTAATTCGTTTTCGCCGTCGGTAAAACTTGTGGGTACAGTGAAGCGAGCGTTTTACGACGCTCGCTTTTTTTGTATTTATGAATATGTACAAAAGGCCGTCCATTTGGAGATTGCTCTCATTATCCGTTATCGTTTGCGCCGTTCACGTTCAGGCGTCGCCGTCCGGCGGAACGGCCGGCGCATGGGCGCAAGTTCCCGCGATTCTGGCGCAGATCCAGCCGCCAAAATTTCCCCGCCGCGAGTTCCCTCTCGTAAAATACGGCGCGGTTGGCGACGGCATCACCGACTGCACCGGCGCGTTTAAGCGGGCGATCGAAGCTTGCAGCGATGCCGGCGGCGGCGCGGTCGTAGTGAGCGGCGGAACATTTCTGACCGGCGCCATTCATCTTAAAAGCAACGTGGATCTGCGGGTCGAAAAGAATGCGACGATTCTTTTCAGCACCAACCGCGCGGATTATCTGCCGGACGTTTTCGCGCGCTATGAAGGCACGGAGGTGATGAATTATTCGCCGCTCATTTACGCATTGGAACAGACGAATATCGCGATTACCGGCCGTGGGACGCTCGATGGGCAAGGGCACGCCTGGCATTCCTGGAAAGCGAGCGATGATCCGCGGAGACTGGTCCAAATGGCAAATGAGGGAACGCCCGTGACGCGCCGGATATTTGGGGCGGGCCATAATTTGCGCCCCAATTTCATCGCGCCCATCCGTTGCCGGAACGTTCTCATTGAGGGAATCCACATTAAAGACTCGCCAATGTGGGTGTTGAACCCGGTCTATTGCACCAACGTGACGGTCCGCAAGGTTACGGTGGATACGCGGGGGCCAAACACAGACGGTTGCGATCCGGATTCCTGCACGGATGTGCTGATTCGGGATTGTGATTTCAGCGACGGCGACGATTGCATCGCGATCAAATCGGGCCGCGACCGGGACGGGCAAAGAATAGGCATTCCCTGCCAAAATATTGTTGTGCAGAATTGTGAATTCAAAGCCGGGCATGGTGGAGTGGCGATCGGCAGCGAGACCTCAGGCGGCATTGAAAATGTCTTCGCGGAGAACTGCCATTTTGACAGTCCTGATTTGGAAATGGCAATTCGGTTAAAAACCAATCCGGCGCGGGGAGGTTACATTCAGGACGTCTATGTGCGCAATTGCGTCGTGAAGCTGGCCAGGATCGGCATTGATATGACATTGCGATACGGCAGCAGCGGCGCAATGGACGGCGACTCGACGCCGGTGATCCGCGACGTGGATATCCGAAATTCCACGTTCAAGAAGTTGACGCAACGGCCCATTTTTATCGAAGGCTGGTCGCCGGCCGCCCCGATTTCCAATATCAGCATTACCGATTGCCGTTTTCTTCACGCCGCGGAGGGGAGCTTCTTCACGAATGCCGTCGGCGTGGTCCTGGACCGATCCCGCGGCTATTGAATGACATCGGAAAGCCAGGCGGCAATGGCTTTGGCTTTCACCAGCGCGACGATGCCGGCGATGATGGGAATGAAATCCAGGCTGATTCGGAAAAGGCTCAGAGGCTGCGGATGCTGGTTTGCGACGTGATGGTGGAGTTTGAAATAAGGCAGGACGAATTGAGTGAGATATAAGCCTGCATCCACAAGTCCAATGACAATGATGCAGCCGGCGACCAGGCGGACGAGAGACAATGCGCCGCGCTCGGGTGATTCCATGTCAGATATTTTCCGGCAAGGGCGCTTTGAGCGCCGGGTCCTGAGGATGCACGCCGACGTCGCCGAGATATTCCGTTTGGCGGCTGAATTTCAAATTGGCGGCGCGGGCATCGGTGCCATCGGCGGAAACGGCCACGGCGGGCAGATCGTATGATCCGTCCGGCAGGGCGAATCGAAAACTGAACGAACCGTCCGGGCGCAGTTTGACCGGTTGTCCGCCGAGGGTGACTTTGGCATCCGGCTCGGTCGCGCCATAGATAATCAATTCGGCATTGACCATGAACCAAAATCCTTTTGCCGGCAGGCCGCCGAACGGACTGGAGAGGCTGGAAATGCCCAGGGACGAAACGCCGAGCGATGACATGATGCCAAAAGAGGAAATTTCCTGGGCAAGGCGGCGTCGAATCAGTTCGGTAATTTCCAGCGAACCCATCCAGACGCGGCGTGAATCATCAATGGCAATGACGCCGGCCAGGGCTTTTTCCTGTTCCTGGGTCCACGCGGAAATGGGTTCGCCATTGACCTTGGGCAACTGCGGATGGCCCGCGCGCCGTAATTCTTCGATGGCCTGGGCGAGCGGCCGGTTTTCCCGGACCGCCGCCTTGACCATTTCCAGCAATTTTGAAAAGGGAAATTCGAACGGGATCGTCGCAAATTCCGCGTTGGCGTTTTCGGAAACCGAGTCCGGCGGCGTGACCGTGGCGCCGGATTCGGCAATCCGGGTCCAGCGGCCCACGGGCGAGTAATAGCCCAGTTCGGCGGCGTAGGACGCGCCGGCGCGCTCGACGTGAGCGAACCAGTGCCGCGATTCCGGATGCACATGGATCTCGTAAAGGGGGTGGCCTTCGATTTTTGCGCCGTAAACGCGGAGGATTAAATGGCCCTCCGCGGAACGCGCGTTCAATTTCGATTGCTGCTCCAGGGTCAAATCCCAATTGGCATAAAGCCAGTGCGGGTCCCGGGCGGTGAGAAAGAGTTTCTTTGTGCCGTAAGCTTCGGGCAGTTCGGGTTCGGCGCTCTCCGATTTCTGCGGAACGGGCCAGGCGCCCAGCGCGAATTTTTGGCCCGGACCACTGGCCGGAGGGGCGGGCGGGCGGTCACCTTCGAGCAGGATAGAGGGCAGCGCGGCTTTTTTGCCGACCTTAACCCTCGTGATGCGTTTTTTGATGGGAGCGACGGCAGCGCCAATGGCTGCCGCAACGGTCTTGCGGACTTTCCTGACGGCAGTGCCTTTAGGAGATTCTTCAGACGGGATTTCAGCAGCGGTCCGGGTTCGGCGAACTCGCACAGTTTTATCTTTTTCCTCCGATAGCCCAGGTTTTGTTTTCATAATTAAGACCCTCGCTCTGCAAGCTTCCTTCCTTGCATATGGCAGAGACTACGCCTCTGGGACCGGTTTGGCAACCGAAAAATGTGTCCGTTTTTGGCGTTTACAGCGGCGCGCGGGTGAGCCAAAAAACCGCGTTTTTATTTGGAAAAATGAAGATTTCCAGTGATTCGAACGTTGAGCCGGGCACTCATAGATCAAGAGAAAATAGCGTTCAAATCGGGCGCGCGGGCGATTAGTTTATTCAATTTAATAAACTACGACTATTTGAATATTAGAATAACGAATTCACCTGCGGCGGTCAGCGCGTCATTTTGAAATCGCTTGCTTAAAAAGAAGAGGCGGTGTTTGCTATTGCTTATGGCTGAGAAACACCGTTTCAAACAAGGCCCGGCCCCGGTTATTTTTGTGGTGGATGATGAACCGATGTTGCTGGACCTTGCGGAAATGATATTGAAGCCAGAGGGATTTGATGTCCGGACCTATCGAGACCCGAGCCGGGCATTGGCCGACTACGAAGCGGCCCGGCAGCCTCCCTCTTTGGTCATTTCCGATTATGCCATGGGAGGGATGAATGGGTTGGACCTGCTGCGGGCGTGCCGGCGGCTCCGGCCGGAGCAAAAGACGATTCTGGTGAGCGGCACGGTGGACGAGGGCATTTACGCCGGGTCGGACATCAAACCGGATTCATTTGTGGCCAAACCGTATGATCCGGAACAGTTCGTGGCCCTGGTGAAATCCCTGGCCGGCCAGGGCGGACCACAATGAAAAATCGCCCCGTTTGTGAAAAGGATAATATCAACCATTTTAATTGCGCTGGCGGCCCTGGTGGTTTTGGCGGCGATCATTATCGGCGTGTTCCTGGATGGAATCGCCAAAAAAACCATCGAGACCTACGGCTCCGGAATGACGCAGGCATCCGTGACAATGGACTCGATCCATTTGTCCTTGCTCACCGGTTCCGCCAAGGTCAAGGGATTGGTGGTAGGCAATCCCGCCGGATACAATACGCCGCATGCCCTTAGCGTCGGTACCATCGCCGTGGGCGTGGATCCATGGACTGTTTTTTCGCAAAAAATCGTCATGCGCTCCATCCGGCTGGAATCGCCGGATATCATTTTTGAGGGAGGGCTTGGGGGGAACAATTTGAGCCAGATTTTGGACAATATTAATTCGTCCGGCGCCGGCAGCGGCCCGCCTGCGACCAACCCGGCGGCGCACGCTGAATCGCAAAGGAAATACGAAGTGGACGACCTGCGGGTGACGGGAGCAAAAGTCGAGGTCGTGCTCACCGGCATGGGGCAGCCTCAGGAAATGACGCTGCCCGAAATCCATTTGACCGATTTGGGCAAAGACAGCGAGGGCATCACGGCCGCGGAGCTCGCCCGCCGGGTGATCGGCGCTATCAACAGCGCGACCATTGAAATGGTGGCTTCCGACGCGGTCCGGCTCGGCAAAAATGCGGCGACCCTGAAGCAAGCCGGCGAAAACGCGGGAAAACAAATCCGCAGCAGCTTCGGCAACACCTTCAGCAATCTGCTGAACAGGTAAAACGGCGTGATTCTCTTTTTAGATTTTGAATGTTTCTTTACAGGACGAAACGGCCGGCCGCGAACCTGCGGGTTCGATGGTGGCGGCGGTCGGCGGACGCATCGTTGATAACATCGAAAAGGTCATTGTTGGCAAGCATGACGAAATTGTTTTGGCGGTGACGGTTTGTTTTGCGGAGGGCCATTTGCTGCTGGAAGACGTGCCGGGCGTAGCCAAAACGATGCTGGCGCGCGCCCTGGCCCGCAGCATCGGTTGTTCCTTTAAACGCATTCAGTGCACGCCGGACCTTCTGCCGAACGACATCACCGGAAGTTCCATTTTTAATCCCAAAACGACCGATTTTGAATTCCGTCCCGGCCCGATCTTTGCCCAAATTGTTTTGGCGGATGAAATCAATCGCGCCACGCCTCGCGCCCAGGCGGCGCTGTTGGAAGCGATGGCCGAAAGAAAGGTGACTTCCGATGGCAACAAGTATGAACTGGAACCGCCGTTCTTTTTGATCGCGACGCAAAACCCGGTGGATCATGAGGGCACGTTTCCGTTGCCGGAGGCGCAGTTGGACCGGTTTCTGGTCCGGCTCAGCCTGGGGTACCCGCAATTGGAGCAGGAAGTTTCCATGCTTCAACGGCTTCAGTTGCAGCATCCGATTGAGACCCTCGAAACGGTGGCGAGCGCGGAAGACATCCTGGAGTGCCAGAAAGCCGTGCGCGAAGTCTATGTGGACGAGAAGGTGTGCCGTTATATCACGCAGATTATCCGGGCCACGCGCGAACATTACGATATCCTTTTGGGGGGAAGCCCGCGGGCTTCGATGGCGCTGTTGCGTTTCGCCCAAAGTTTGTCGGCCATCCAGGGGTTCAATTTTGTGCTGCCGGATGACGTGAAGCAGGCGGCGCCGTATGTTTTGGGCCACCGGCTAATCCTCCGTCCGGAAAGCCGGTTGCGGAAAAAGACCCTGCCCGCGGTCGTCAATGAAGTGCTCGACGGGGTGCCGGTTCCGCAAATGCCCGCCCAATTTGTGCGATGAAATGGATCTTAACTGTCATTGTACTTCTCATCGCCGGGCTGCTGTTAAAGCTCACACTGCTGGTGTATGCCATGTATGTCCTGGGCGGGATTTTGTTAGTGAGCCGTTTTTTCACGCGGGCCTGGACGGAGCGCCTGGTCGCACGGCGGTCCTGCGGCCGGGAAACGGCTGAGATTGGGGAAACGGCGCGCGTTGTGGTGGAAGTAAAGAACAACGCGCGCACGGCCGTGCCCTGGATTTTGATGGAGGACGCCCTGCCAAGAGAGGACGCGACCCAAATGCGGCAACGGTATCACGCCGAAGGGCCGCGGCTTGCGCTCGCCCGGCTGCCGCGCGGCGAAAGCGTTGCGCTGATAGATTATGAGGTGAAGTTTCTCATGCGCGGCTATTTCCAGTTTGGGCCGCTCCTGGTGGAGACGGGCGACGTCTTTGGGTTGCATCGCCATTTCCGGGTCATGGCGGAGCCGCATTTTGTGCTGGTGTTGCCCAGGGTACTTCCGTTGGAAGGCTATAATCTGGCATCGCGCCGGCCCATCGGCGAAATCCGGGTGGCCCACCGGCTGTTTGAGGATCCCACGCGCCTGGCCGGGATCCGACCCTATCAACAGGGTGATCCGTTAAACCGCATCCACTGGCGCGCGACGGCGCGCACGGGCGAAATCCACAGCCGGGTGTATGAACATTCGCGGGTGGCCGGAGCGATGTTTCTGCTCGATTTTTACGCGGCAAATTATCAGGACGGCAATGGCCCGGCGTCTGCCGAACTGGCGATCATGGCGGTTGCCGCGCTGGCGAACGCGGTGTTTTTAATGGGAGAACAAACGGGGTTTGCCAGCAATGGACGCGATGCCGCTGACCGAATCCGCGAGGAAGGCTGGACGGCGGAATATTTGACACGGGACGAAGCGGTGCGCCAGGCCAAAACCGTTCCGGCGAACACGCGCTTGCGCCCGATTTTTTTGGAAGCGGGAAAAGGCGAAGAACGTTTTCAGTGGATTCTTGAAACGCTGGCCCGCTTGGAGCACACCGACGGCATGGAATTTTCGGACATGGTACAGGAACTGGATGGCCGGATTCCGCGTGACGCGACGGTGGTCGCTGTGTTGAAAGGCGTGACGCCGGCGATCGCCGCGGCGCTGGGAGGACTCGCCCGGCGGGGTTTTCTGGTGACTACGGTTGTGGTTTCGTCCGGCGCAGGGTCAATTCCGGACTGGGCGCGGCCGCCGGATTGGGCGGAGATGTTGCTGGCGCAAGGGATTGATTTTCACCTGGTCAACAGCGAGGAAGCGATCAGCAATCTCTGCGCGCAAGCGATCGTAAAGTAAGCATGGACTCAAAACCTCATAAAACGCTCGCGGATTTTTTCGTCATCGCGATCAGCCCGGTGTTCATCATGCTGCTGGTGGGCAGTCTTTGCTTTTTTCTGGTGGAAGTATTTTATCGCGGGGAAGCGGCGGACAGCGTTCGTTGGGTGTTGTTTTGGTTTGTGATCGCGACGGTCCTGGTAGCGCGGATAGGGATTGAACAGGGGGTCACTCACGCGGTGGTCTACGGGGTGGCGCTGGCGGTGGCCACGTGGCTCTATCTTACCTGGATCCATCCGGCCTGGCTTTTGGGCGCGTTGCTGCTCGGCATCGTTTGGTGGAGCGCCCATAAATTGACCTGGGACTGCACTTTGATTGACGAGGATGCGGATGCATCGGGGAAGGGACTATTACAACGAGTGTTCAAGAAAAAAGCGCGAAAGGAGGAGCCCGCTGCGCCCGAACCAAAAGCGGCGAAGGTTCCGAAAACCGTGCGCAGACGATCGTCCACTTTGCATGCGCCTGGTGTTTGGTTGATTTATTTTTCCCTGGCGGCGCTGCCGCTGTTTGGCATTGGGCAGACGCTTCTGCCGGCCGGGGATTCGGTAGCGCGGCAGACGGGCTTTGATTATTTGTTCGTGTATTTGTGCGCGCTGTTGGGTTTATTTTTAACGACGAGTTTTTTAGGTTTGCGACGCTACTTGCGCCAGCGTTTTCTCCCCATGCCCGCCAGCGTCGCTTTGGGCTGGTTGAAGCTGGGCGTGGGAATTGCGGCGCTCGTGCTGCTTCTGGCGCTTTTGCTCCCGCGGCCCGGGGCCGGCGCCGCCTGGGCAACCCTGCGTTATCAGATTGATTATCAATTGCGCCGGGCGAGCGAGTATGCGCTACGGTTCAATCCGCCTGGAAGCGGCAAGCAAAACGGTTCCGGAAACGGCTCCAGCGCGCAACCACAACCCGGCTCCGGCCAGCAAGGCCAAACGCCGCAATCGAACGGGGGAAAAAAATCGCCGGGCAAAACGGGCCAGGAACAGGCCGGCGGCAATCAAAATCCTTCACCGACAAAATCCCTGCCGCCGTTGTCCGGGGCGGCGGCAGTCTTCTATAAATTACTGAAAGTGCTGCTGTTGCTGGTATTTACGATCCTGGTGTGCTGGTGGGTATTTTCGAGGCGCGAATTGCTGCTGCAGATGGTCCGTGAAGCCTGGGCGGCACTGATGGAGTTTTTCAGAGACTTATTCAATTTCAGGATCAATGGGCCGGCCGCGAAGATTCAAAGCGCGGCCAAACCTCGGTCTTTTGCATCGTATCAGAATCCGTTCGCCTCCGGAGAGAGTGAGAATTGGACGGCGCAACAATTGATTGTCTATACGTACGAGGCCCTCCAATGCTGGGCGGCGGAACAAGGCCTTGAATTGGGTCCGGAAGAAACGGCGCGCGAGTTCTGCCGCAAGTTAGGTGGGCAATTTCCTAATGTAAGTTCACAACTGAAGCGGTTGGCAGTTCTTTATGGCCACGCGGCCTACGGAACGTCTGTTCCGGGGACGTATCGCGCGGAGTCGTTAAGGATGATTTGGGATTTTATTTCGACTCAAAGGGTTGTTACCCCGACCAATTTAATTTCCACGTGAAGGGCTTTCGAGACATTTGCAGCCGGCAAGGGGATGTCATAGACGTCTCCATCCGGAGCGCCGGCGAGATCTCCGAACGGCATCGCAGTTGCCGACTGGGCAAGCCAGTAATCCGCCGGATTTTGCTTTCGGCCATTTATGGTCACTTTTAGAAGTGCATGTCCTTTTGGCCAGTCGGACGGAGGGTGAAGCCGCAAAATCCATGCGCGCCGTTTCAATTCTCCGCGAAAGTTACCCTGGGCCGCGCCGATATCCACGGTCACCATAGTGTTGGCATGATCATCCCAAAGAGAGAGGGTCGTCGTGCGATATTCGCCGCGCTGATAGGCAATGGTCCTGGTGTCGTCTTCGTAAAAGATCGTCTGGCAGGATTTGCCGGATCGGGGATATAAATCCAGGGTAATGGGATTCCATGGCCGCTGGCTCGTGTATTGCATTTGCGGCGCGAGTGGGATGACCGCGCCGGCCTGGACATAAATGGGAATTTGATCGAGGGGCACGCTGTTGGTGAGCATCCGCGGACCGGAAAGGGTGTCGCCGGTCCAGGCGTCAATCCAATCGCCGGGCGGGATCCAAAGAATGCGAGTGGCGTCCGGCGCATTATCAGATTGCCAATTCGAGCCGTTGGCAGCATCGAGAACCGGCGCGACCAAAATGCTGGGGCCAAGCAGGTATTCATCGTCGCGTCGCGCTTCGGGATATTCGGGAAAATACAAATCCAGCCGGCGCAAAATCGGTTCGCCGCCTTGATAGTTTTCATGCGCGGCTTCGTAAAAGACCGGCAACAGGCGATACCGCATGTCCAGAAGATTGCGCGCGATGGTTTCCGCCTTCGGGCCAAAGACCCACGGCATGCGCTCGTGATTATGCGTGCAGTGGGGCCGATAAACGGGGGAAAGCGCGCCATATTCGATCCAGCGGATGTAACCTTCCGGCGCCGGGTCGGCCACATGGCCACCCAGGTCTTCGCTCATATAAGGGAACAAGGATTGGACGCCGGCATGGACAGCATTCTCGACGCCGCGCCGCAAATAAGCCGGACCGGGACCGATATCGCCCGTCCATTGAAAGGTGAAACGATGCGCGGCGACATCCATGGGGCGATGGCGCATGCCGTTATCAATGCCGTCCACATTGGCCATGATGAGCGGACGCAGCCCGGGCCGAACGCGGGCCGTTGTATCGTGATAGAGGCGCATGCCGACGACTTCCTTGCGCAAGCCGGGCGCGGGCGGGACGAGGGCGACATACCAGTTCCGGTCATACCACCAGACATCCAGACCTTCTTTCAATAAGGAGGCCAGGCCGTTGAAACGAAAATTCATTTCCTTTGGGTCTAATACAGAAACATTGGTATTGAGAGGCTCAGGATGGTCATTGAACAAAACTTTTACGTCTTGGGCGTGGGCCTCGCGAAAGAATCGGGGAAGGTTGGGGAACAAATTGGTATTGGGCTGATAACCGGTTGAAGCGCCCTGCCGCCAGCCGGTATCCACTACCAAAACGTCCAGCGGAATTTGCCGGGAGCGATAATCGGCGATCTGTTTGAGCGCCGTGGTTTCGCGGTAATCATACCAGCGGCTGTCAAAGGCGCCGAACATGAACAGCGGGGGCATTTCCGAAGGACCGGTCAAATGGAGGAAATCCTGCCGAAGCTGAAAGTAATCACCATGCGGAATGAAGACATAGACATCGGGGACATTGTTGCTCAAGTCCCAGCCACCGTTGGGCATGGGCCGGGGCGGCGGGGTGAGGCCCCAGGGCGGAGGAACAATTCGCGGTGTGTCGGCAAAGGACCAGACCTCCGGATTGTCCGCGGGCGCCGGCAACCAGGCGCTGTTGGTCAAATCGTTGGCGCCCCGGTAGAGCGTTTCGCCGTTGGTCGAAAGCACGCTGACCTCATAAAAAGAGGTCATCGTCGCGATCTGCCTGGTTATCCCGGCGCCATCCATTGTTTCCGCCTCGGGCACTGCGATACGAACGACATAACCGGCGGTATGAATATCAAGAACACCATTATTGGTTGTCAGTTCAAACCTCGTGCCGGGCCAGTCGCGATTCACGATATGAAACGTATTGCGGTCTTCAAATCCTTCCGGGCCTTTTATTTCCAGGCGGACGAGGGAGTCGGAGAGCATTTGAACCCGAAGGTTGCCGACGATCACGCTGTCATTTTGGGCGGCAAAGAGCGGCGCGCAATTAAACGGGAGAATAAGGGAGAGGAACATGCCGAGAAAGAAGATCGTGCGTCGCATAGTATGAAGAGATAATGCGGAAACACGGTTTTTTCAATCAAATCAGACAGTCCGCAGGAGCGCGGCATTCATGCCGCTTCCGCGTCCACTTGGCATCGGACGTTGAAGCGGCATGAATGCCGCGCCCCTAAGATTCACCTGAAATTTCCCGTAATTTGTTTAGCGCCGCCAGGGCAGCGTCGCTTTCGGCGGCTTTTTTATTTTTGCCGCGGCCACGCGCCAGTTCAACGCCTCCGTGATGCACGGCGCATTCAAACAGCGGATCATGGTCCAGGCCGGCGATCTGCACGGTGTGATACTCGGGCGCCTGCGGTGAGCGCGCTTGCAAAAATTCCTGCAATTCGCCCTTGGGATTGTCAATCAGGGGCAGGGTGCTCAGTTCACCCAGGGCCGCGGCAAATTCGCGGAGAATAAAATCGCGCGCTGCCTCAAAGCCGCCGTCCAAAAAGATCGCTCCCAACAACGCTTCGTAGGCGTCGGCCAGGGCGGAGGGGCGTTCCCGGCCGCCGCTGGTTTCCTCGCCGCGGCTCAGGATCAGGCGCTCTCCGAGGTTCAACGCCTGTGCCCGCTCGGCCAGCGATTTGCGATTGACCAGCTTTGCCCGCGCTTTGGTGAGCGGACCTTCATCGAAATCAGGAAATTGTTCGTAAAGCTTTTGCGACAGAACCAGGCCCAAAACGGCATCACCAAGAAATTCGAGGCGCTGATTGTGCTCGGCGGGCAGGCCGTTCTCATGCGCCACGGACGGGTGCGTGAGCGCCAGGCGCAATAGATTTTCGTCGCGGAATTGGTAGGGAAGCGAGGGAAGCATGGACGAGAAATTGCGAAATTGGTTTTACGATTTACGAGGATGACGACCATGATTCCGGGGCGCGCCTTTAGGCCGCTTCAATGTCCGATGCCAAGGGGCCGTGGAAGCGGCATGAATGCCGCGCCCCAATGCCGGTGGCTTTATCATGACGCCGGGGAGGATGATGCCGTCTCTGAATGTTCCGGAGTCTCAGGTTCGGTCGCCGGCGAGGTCGGTTCCACCGCTGCCGCCGCTTCCGGCACAGGTTGCGGCGCAGGCGGATTCAGGCCGTGCTCGAGCAATTGGGCGACGTCGCGCTGGACCTGTTCGAGCTGGTCGAGGCGGAGGCTGGGATCGGCGACGGTAAAAATGTCGCCGGTTTTGGGCTGCTCATAAATGAAGACCCGGCGGCCATCCCGGACGATTTGTTCCTTCACTTTGAGAATGCGTTTGCGCTCGAGCATGACGGCCAGGATAAAGCCGGCGGGCGCGTGTTGCGGATCGTTTTGCTCGATCAATTTGCGCAACAACATTTCGGCGGTGTCCTTTTGAATCGGCTCGACGACGGGGGCCGGGGCGGCAAAAACGGTTTGCCAATGGGAAATAAAACCTTTGCGTTCGCGGGCGCCTTCGCTGAACTGGTTTTGCCAGCAGGCCTGGCAGACATCCATGCGGCGGAGTTCGGCGCGTTCATCAAAGAGCAGGGTGTGCAAAGGCTGTTTATCGGCAAACGGCTGATGGCAGGCTTCGCAGGCAGAGGCGCGGGACTGGATGTTCCATTCGTTCATGTGTTTGAAAATTACCATCTCAGGGCGGAGAGGTGAAGAGAGAAGAGTGGACTCGGGACGGAGGGAGCGTATCCACGAATCGTGCATGATATTGGCAAGGGGATTCGCGCTGGAGCGACTCTCCCTCATCCGCCGTCGCCTGGCTATGGCGGGACAGGCCCCTGCCCTCTCCCGCGGGGAGAGGGAGAGTTACACGCCGGGGCTTGAAATAACGGGAAACGTTATTGGTTCAAGGTCGCAATCCACGCGAAATTCAAAAGGAAGCTGCCAAGGACAGC
>JASHPN010000002.1 GCA_030038175.1 Verrucomicrobiia bacterium | reverse complement strand
AAAGACCCGTAGCCTTTCGATTCATGTTAATGAGACTCTGATGATATGGAGGAACGGAGAAATAGATTTAACCAAATACGGCTTGCAGAGGACCGGGGCCAGACGGCGGTGGTGATCGAGTTGAGCCGGCAGCATCTCAGGAAATTCCCGAAAGATGGGCCGGCCTGGCTTCGTTATGGGATGGCACAAGTGGAATTTGCGAATTATGGAGAGGCGGAACGCGCCATTCGACGCGCAATTAAATTATGTCCGGCAAATTCCCTGGCCATCCCTTATTTGCAAATGGGGAATTTGGACGAAGCCAAAGGCGATTTTAAGCGGGCCGGAGCCTGGTATCGCAAGGCGGCCAAATTGCGCCCGCTCGACGCGACCTTTCACAATTATCTGGGGAGCAATGCTTTCAAGCGCGGTTTGCATAAACAATCCGAGACGCATTTTCGGCGCGCCCTTAAATGCATCGAAGGTCCTGTGGAGGAAGCGTATTTCAATTTGGCCGGCATTTTGGTCAGCCGACGAAATTATGCCGAAGCCATCAAATGTTGCCGCGAAGCCCTGCGATTGGATCCAAAGTACAAAATCGCCAAAGAAAAGCTGGACGAGGCTGAGCTGGCACTGCTGATGGTTAACTCGTAAATTTATGAAACGGAAATGCTTTAACGAAAAGGCATGCGGGCGCGGACGAATCGAAGATTGACCGGCGGCTTGACTGCCAGGAAAACCACATGTAGTCTCTTTGTAGATACATTATGAATACCATCGTCCAACAATGGGGTAATAGCCTGGCTTTGAGGATTCCAAAGGCATTTGCACAACAGGCCAGAGTAAAAAAAGGCAGCCGAGTCCAACTCACTGTTGAAAAAAGTCGAATGGTAGTAGAAGCGATCAAGCCTAAGAAGATTACTTTAAAATCGTTACTCGCCGGAGTCACCCCTGAAAATATCCACTTCGAAACGGATTGGGGCAAACCGATTGGCAAGGAAGTCTGGTGAAAAAATCGGGTTACGTTCCGGCGCAAGGCGATCTTGTATGGCTCGACTTCGACGCGCAAGTTGGCCATGAGCAACGCGGGCGCCGTCCGGCCGTTGTACTTTCGCCCAAAGCTTATAATCAACTTATCGGCCTTGCGCTGGTTTGTCCGGTCACCAGCCGCGAGAAAGGCTATCCCTTTGAAGTAAAGCTGCCCGACGGTTTGCCGGTTGCCGGCGTGGTTCTGGCCGACCACCTAAAAAACCAGGACTGGGTCGCACGCCGCGCCGAACGCATCGGCAAATTGGATGAAGCTTCCTTGACCGCGGTACTGCAAAGAACAACGACTCTTTTGCGGCGCGACAAAGATTAAATGGATATTGGTTCGGATGCGAGAATGTCCTTAGCTGGACTCGTATTCCAATGCGTAATCGCTGCGATGAAAAACTGCCTTTCGAATTTGAACGTTCCGGTACTCTCTTTGGAGGAGAACTTTCATTGCTTGGACATCGCTTGAAAGGGCTCGGAGACCAAAATCCACAAATTTCACCCACTCCTTTTTGAATGAAATGAAATCTGCACGTCCATTTCCGATAATTGGTTTGCTTTGACAAAACGCAGGCATCGTTAACATCCGGTATTCGCGTTCATATTTCCATGCCAGGCTCTTAACGCGGACGCTACGATAAAGGGCTTCCTTGACCAATTCCGTTTCGGAGCCACCGGTCAAGTCAACGATGACCCGCTCGGTACGGTATTCGACTGGAACAATCTTAAAGGGGGACGTCATGTTGGCCGGAAATTCAAAGCCGATTCTTACGCCGGTGTGCTTGTTTGCGTAGTGAGACCAAATCAAGATTTCATCTAAACGATCAACGGTTGATTCCGAGAAACATACAAGGCGAAGCAGCCGGTCGGACGAATTTTTGATAAAATCCTCGGCTTTGAATTTAGGAAAGACAGAAACCAAATTTTTCGCAAGCTTCTCACGATTGGCAGCCATGAAAATCTTAAAATCTTTTTTACTTTTGATAAAGGGGTTGTGAAGTTGTGCGTTGGCAAAAAAATCAGGGGCCTGCATTCTCCATTTTAAATAGCGTTTTGCCTTTGAGGGCGTCATCGTCCCTGTCAATTGGTACAATAACTCGAATGGATCATTTAGCGAACTGACCGTCGCTGTTTTGAGATCCTGATCACGCAGGGTTTCAAGCGCGTGAGATGCAAAATAGCGAAAGAGTATCATTTGTCTTTTCCTGAGTTGATCTGACAAATAACAAGATGGCGATTTTTTTCCAGCAGTATCCATTCGCCCCTGTCAGTCATCAATCCTATCTGCGGTTATCTGTGTCCATCCGCGGTTGAAAAAAGCCGCCGGAAATTCTTCCAGCGGCTTGCGTCTTTCGGGATTGGGAAGGGAAATTAGTAGGCGGCCTGGGCGCCTTTGATTTTTCGTTTGGGCATCCAGGGCATGAGGGAGCGGAGTTTGGCGCCGGTTTTTTCGATAGGATGATTTTCGCCCTTCTTGAGCAGCGCGTTGTATTTTTTGTAGCCGCCCTGGTATTCCTTGACCCATTCGCGGGCGAATTTGCCGGATTGGATGTCCTTCAACGCGGCTTTCATGCGTTTCTTGACGCTGGCATCCACGATTTTGGGACCGATGGTGACGTCGCCCCATTTTGCGGTTTCCGAGATGGAAAAGCGCATGCCGCTGATGCCGGCTTCGTTCATCAAATCCACGATGAGTTTCAATTCGTGCAGGCATTCAAAGTAGGCCATTTCCGGTGAATAGCCGGCCTCGACGAGCGTTTCGAATCCCGCGATGGTCAAGGCGGTCAGTCCGCCGCACAGGACGGTCTGTTCGCCGAACAAATCGGTTTCGGTCTCTTCCTTGAAAGTAGTTTCGATGACGCCGGCACGCGTGCCACCGATGCCTTTGGCCCAGGCGAGCGCGATTTTTTTGGCCTGTTTGCCGGGGTTTTGCGCCACGGCGATGAGGGCGGGAACGCCTTTGCCTTCGACGTATTGGCGGCGGACGATGTGGCCGGGGCCTTTGGGCGCGACGAGAATGACGTTCACGTTTTTCGGCGGAACGATGGTTTTGAAATGAATGGAAAAGCCGTGCGAAAATAACAGAGTTTTGCCGGCGCTTAAGTTGGGCGCGATGTCGCGTTCATAGACCTTGGCCTGCTTGGTATCCGGCAGGGCCACGAAGATGACGTCCGCGCGGCGGACGGCTTCGGCGACATTGAGGACCTCGAACCCTTTTTCCCGCGCGACAGGAATAGATTTGCTGCCTTCGTAAAGCCCGATGATGACATTCAGGCCGCTGTCTTTGAGGTTGAGCGCGTGCGCGTGGCCCTGGGAACCAAAGCCGAGCACGGCCAGAGTTTTATTTCGTAACACGCCCAAATCGGCGTCGTTGTCGGTATAGACTTTTGACATAAAATCGAACAAGGAGGTTAGCAATGAGGGCGAGCCGGGTCAATTTGCAAATAGAGCCGACTGGAAGCCGAATGGCAGGCAGGCCCTGCCACGCTGGTCGCTCTGGGAATGAATACAGGCACGCCTCCACAATTGGAACTTTCCGGCGTGAATGGCTGGTCTTATGCAGTCCAATTCTCGGGTGCCTTAAGCCCCGCGAACTGGCAGACGTTGACGAATTTCAGTCTGACAAATAGCCCGTGCATTTGGCCGGATGCGACTGCGACCAACGGAGAGCGGTTCTATCGTGCGGCGTTAAATGTCGAATAGACGGAATTCCTTCCAAATAGCCCCGGTACGCTTATGGCCAAATCTCCAGAACTTCCGCGGATGGATCCGATTCAAAACGCCGTATTTCCCCAAGGTTCAAGCGCAGCAAACTTTCAACCCTGGTCACTGTTGAATTTCCACATCGCAGCCAAATAATTTACCCTCATTTCCGCGGCAAGGCAGCTTTGCCGGTGCGGGTGAGTTCGGTAACGCCGAAAGCGTGCATCAATTCCAGGAATTTCTCGATTTTGCTTTCGGTGCCGGTCACTTCGATGGTCACGGATTTGGGCTGCACGTCCACAATTTTAGCCCGGAAAATATCCGTTATTTGCATGACTTCGGCGCGGGTTTTGGAATCCACCGCGACTTTGATCAGGACCAGCTCGCGGTCCACGTATTCGCCATCGCGAAAGTCCTGCACTTTGATGGCGTCGGGCAGCTTGTTGAGCTGCTTGACGATTTGTTCGAGGGCCGCCTCGTCGCCGTGGGTGACGATAGTCATGCGCGAAAGCTTGGGGTCGTGGGTGGGGCCAACATTCAGGGTGTCAATATTGTAGCCGCGGCCGCTAAACAGGCCGGCCACGCGCGTCAGAACGCCGAACTTGTTTTCCACCAGCACTGAAATGGTATGTCGCATAAAATAGTTTAAGCCGAAATCC
Source organism: Verrucomicrobiia bacterium (assembly GCA_030038175.1). GTDB lineage: Bacteria > Verrucomicrobiota > Verrucomicrobiia > Limisphaerales > UBA11358 > UBA11358. The sequence continues at coordinate 8,703 of JASHPN010000002.1, read as the reverse complement.
GAGCCTAACAACCGCAATCCGCGGGGTCAATTTGCAAATTGTTTCAGGGCCGCCGCCTTTTGTTCATGGATGGCGGCGCGTTTGAGATTGCCGGCGGCTTTGAATCTGGAGGCGATCTGTTGCTGCAATGCGTATTCCACCGATTGCCGGCTCACCGGGTGTTTGCACCAGACAAACCCCAGAGCGGCGAGGCAGGCCAGAAGGGCCAGGACGCCGGCGGGATTGCGCGCTCTCAGGCCGGGCAGGCCGCGCGCCAGTCCATAGCCGCATAGGCCGCAGAAGAGGAGAAGACCGGCGAATAAAAACGCCGCGGAATGTTCCATCAACCAGTTTGAGCAGGACATCAGCCGTTCAGGTTTGATGTCCGATGACTGCCGGACGCAGCAGCGCGGCAGAATGGGCTGCAATTGCGGATCACGCAGGACGCTCAGGGCCAGGGCCGGATCAGGCGGAACGGTGGGATGCTGGAGAAATTCAGATTCGTTTCCGTTGGCAAGGAAGTTCTGGACGCGTTCCTCGGACACCAGGGTCAAGATGCGATTTGGAACCAGAAGATCTGCGACGACGATCTGTGACATTTTGCACAGACCCGCCACGATAACGGCGATAAATGCCGCGGCCAGAATCCCGTTCTGGACCTGACGGTGTTCGTCCAGTTGCGCCAGCAGGAACGCGGCGAATACCGCTGCGATCACCAATATATCCAGCCAATCCATATAGCGGCTGGAGGGAATTGGCCCTCCGTAATTGGCGCGGCCATAAGCCAGGACAACGGCCTGCAACATGCTCCAAACAGCGAGAGCCAGCAGAAATTCCGCGGCGCGGGGTTGCGGGAAATTGGACCGAAGATAAAAAGCCAGCAATAATGCCAGCGGCGCCACGATAAAACAGGGCATGACCGGCGCATGGTAAAATGGCCAACTCAGATTCCGAGTGAGAGCGGCGGTAAATTCGAGGAATGAATGCGCCTGGAAGGAGCGGTCCACTTGCCTGGTGACGGTCAAGGCCGCGCCAACGGCAAAGACCGCCAGGGCCGCGGCCAGCGAGATCAAGTTGGTCTTGTCCAGGCGGCGATCTTTGATCATGCGCAGAACAATCATTCCGCCGGCGGCCATGGGCGCCAGCAGCCCGTTGGCCATGGTAAACAGCCCGGCAAAAGCGGCAAAAATTCCGGCCCACCAGCGCCAGCCGCCGACCTTGCAGAATCCAAGTCCCACCACGGCAACCAGGCCAAAAAGGTTCACGAAATATTGCTGTGAATTGAAACCCCAGGTGGTGCTTTCGCCTCCAAAAGGCAGGACAAAAAAAGGCATTAACAAAAAGCAAATGAGCCAGCCGTTTTTGCGCTCAAAGAAATGCCAGAGAGACCACGCCAACGCGCAGGCGTAGGTGGAAATAAGAAAGGCGTTGACCGTCATTTGCAGGAGCGGCTCCCACCGTCCGTTGATCCGGATCAGGGTCATGTCCAAAATCCGGGTGGCCAGGACCCGATGTTCGTTGTGACTGGCGAAAAAATCGGACCATGTCAAATTTCCCGCCACCCACGATTTGAAAAACGCCGCCTGATACCATTGATCCCAAAACAGGAGCGGCGAACCATACAGCCAGGCAACCCACAGATGCGAGCCCAACGTCGCCAAAAACAAAGCCGCGAGCCAGAAGGCAAATGTTTTGAATGAGCTCAAAAGAATGGATTATGCTCTCGCTCCTCGGCGACCGTTGTCAGCGGACCGTGGCCGGGACAGATCAGGGTTTCCGAAGGCAGCGACAGAATTTGCTCCCGGATTTTCTGCCGGGCGAGGTCCCAGGATTGATTGCCACGGCCAATGGAGCCGGCGAAGATGGTGTCGCCGACAATGGCGACATGCGGCGCGTCTTCCTGCCAATTGCCGACGAGGTAAGTCACCCCATCCTCGGCATGACCGGGGGTTTCCCGATGGGTTATGCGCAGGCCGCCAAGATGAACGATTTCATTTGGCTTGTTGCGCTGGTCCACGGGAGCGTTTTTTGAGCCCGAATGGAGTTTCGCTTTGGGCCACCCTTCGCGGATTTTGGGCAAGGCATTCACGTGGTCCCAATGCGAATGCGTGATAAAGATGTGGCGAAGGGAGATCTGATTTTCGGCGATACAATTTAAAATGGGCGCGGGATCAAGGCCGGAATCGAAAAGGGCAGCGTCGCGCGTCACCTCATCCCAGACCAGGTAACAGTTGACGGTCATGCCCTCGCCCGCGGTGGTGAACGTGCGCAATTCGCGCCAGATGCCGAGGTCTTTCGCAGACGGCAGCCAGCCTCTGGCGATGGCTTCGAGTTTTTGCGGAGCCATCCCGATGGTTTTGCCGAGCGCGGCGAAATTGATTTTCAGGCTGCCGACCGTGCCCGTTTTTTCGAGCGAAGCCAGTTCGCTCTCGGAAATTCCGGCGGCCCTGGCCGTCGCCGCCTCCGACACACCGGCAATGGTCCTTCCCTTCGCGATGATATCGCCCAAATGATCTTCAAGATTCATGTGGGAAAGCTAATCGCCTTGGGCCGGTGCGCAAGTCACAAACTGGAAAAGTTGAATCGGTTAGATGGTTTAAACGTTAAATCGCTAAAAAGGTCGAATGGGGGATTTTGATCATCTCTGCGCTCAATCCTGCATCTCCGCCTTCCCCTTGGGCGCGTGGTGCGACTCGACACACGCGGGGGGGGGGTCCCGCAGAGCGGGACTCCCCTTCGTTAAGTAAAAAACGTTGTGTGGTGTTTTCAAAACTTAACGAACGAAAAAACCCTTAACGACATTGTTAAGGGGGTGAAATGGATGCGATTTATTGGGAAATCTGCATCCCGGACTTAACGAGCGGTTTGGCGATTTTTACAAAAAAACGGGTCTCGTTAAGCGTTCGTTAAGCTTTTTCGGGAGGCTCATTCGAGCAAGAGCGGGTTGGGTTTGGCGATCATGTAATTACGTCCTTTTTTCTTTAGCCAACCCTCCTTCATCGCCTTGGCGGCGAGCTGTGAAACGCGCGCCCTGGAAATACTGAGTTCCTGGGCAATCTCGTTGGCGGCGGTTAGGCCATCCTCGACGTATTGCCGAAACAAATCCGCGGTGGACAATCTTTTGAATGAGACATGTGCTTTGGGGTCGTTGGATGGCTTGGCGAAGGTCCATTCGAGCGTGGGACAATCGCCTTCGGTGGCATTGCGATTTTTCACGAATCGCGCCAGAAACTTTGCGCCTTGCTGGAAGTCGGCAGGCTCTTTTGGTTCGGACAGGTTGATGATCCAAAACGCGGCGTCCTCGCGGCGTGACGTACCGCGCATGAGACCGTTGCGACCAGCGTGGGCGATGAAGACGACCGCGATGCGGTTGCGTCGCATTTCGAGGAGCCAGGGCAAGATGCGGTCCCAAGAATCGGCGTCATTTTCACGCAAACCGGAAAAGAGGCAGGAGAGATTATCCAGAAACAGGATTTCGATTTTTTCGCGGCGGCATAGATCGAGGATGGCAGCCTGAACCGGCGAATCGGCGAGATTTAACACGCTGCCGGTCAGGTGGAAGAGGGCCTCGTGTTGCAGATAAAGCAGGCCAGGGGCCGCGCCAGCGGCCAGGGCGGCGTCGCGTTGGCGGATATCGTCCATGGGCATTTCGCCGTCCACGTAAAGGACACGATGGGGCCGCTGGATGTGCCATTCGGCCAAATTGCCGATGCCACCGCCTTCGGCGCATTTTCGGGCGAGGAAGAGGCCAAGCCAGGTTTTACCCATGCCACGGGGGCCGTAGATGAAGCCGAGGTCGCCTTTTTTGAACCATTTGCCGATGACAGGTTCGCGCGGAGGCACGGCTATCCCGGCGAGTCCGGAGGGCGATTTGCAGGCTTTGGTGAACTGATCGAGCCATTCGGATCTGAGACGGGCCACGGCCGCTTGCTGTTGTTCGCTTGTGAGGATTTGGTCAATTGCTGCTTTTGCTTGTGTTGTGTTCATAGTTTTTATTTTGTTTTTATTGTATTACTACGCGCCCACTATGAGGGAGGGGGTTGGACAATGGCTGTCCATGTGAATAAGTTTTTTTTTGGGGGGGGGTAAATCATATGGATTTACGCGTTTGAACAGGCAATCTAGTCCATGGTGAGAACAACTTACTTGCGCTGAGGAATTGGACTTTGTCCTTGTCCGCGCAAATGTTTGGCTCGATAATTTTTGCTGTGTGACGATCAGCGGATTCTTTAATGATACGGCAATATTATTTCGTAGCTGGCCTTTATTGGCCACTGAGCTTGGTTCCTGGTTTGTCAGCATGGCCAACCAGTTGCCGGTTGAGTACCAGACGAATTGGCTTCCTCTACAGCTTGAAATCCGGGCGTTGGGCTAATTGCGTAGGTGGCGCTCCCCCCCGTTGTCGCGCATGGTGCGGCAACCAAGCCTGCCTTGGGCTAATATATTTTGCCGACGATGGGGGTCGTGGGAATTGGAAATTGGAGATTTGAGACAGTACGCAAGAGCGGTTGGGCGGCGATGGAGGGAACTTGGGGGACGGATCCGTCTTCGCCGAAGGCTACGCCGGACAGAGGGGACGGAGAGGCCGGAGGTCAGGAAGCCGCCAGCGGCGCACGATTTCAAGTAACATTTGGCGCGGATTTCCGTAGCATGAGAGTAACGCGCGGAGATATGGCGCCAATGAAAATAAAGCCATGAAAAAAATTCTTCTCTTATCTCTTGCCGGCGGCGCCCTGGCGCTGCTAGCCACCTTTCAATGTTTCGGACAGGCGATTGACATTGGGGATGCCACTAATTTCTCGAAGTCGTTCACTGTCGCGCCGGGCAGTGATTTGAGCATGAAGGTGGAGGGCGGCAGCGTCCATATCTCCGGCGCGGAGCAAAACACGATCGAAATCGAGGTGCAACGCGAGGTGAGGGGCGCGAGCGATTCGGACGCCGTTAGAATTTTGCGGGAAGAGCATGTGGTGATTGAGCAAACTGGAAAGTCCATTTCGATCCATTCAACGCATCCAGCGAGCCTCCACCTTTTTGGGTGGCATCAGCCCAATTTGGATGTTCATTATGAAATCACCGTGCCGCGGCGATTCGATCTCGATGTGGCGACCGGCGGCGGCGGCGTTGAACTGAACCGTTTGCGCGGAGACATCAAGGTCCAAACCGGTGGCGGCCAGCTCAAGTTCGAAGACCTTGACGGGAACGTTGACGGCGAGACGGGCGGCGGCGAAATCTATGCCCACAATTGCAAGAGCCCTCTGAGGCTCGGGACCGGGGGCAGCGACATCAACGTTGATGGATTTACCGGCCCGGACATCCAGGCCCAGACTGGAGGGAGCTCGATCTCCGTGGCGTTTGTCACCGCGCCAAAGGAGGACAGTTGGCTTCAAACCGGCGGCGGCAGCGTGACCGTGAGTCTTCCGGGCGACGCGGCGTTGGACCTGGACGCACGCACGGGAGCGGGCGGCGTAAAAACCGACCTGCCGGTCCAGGTTGACGGCAAACATTCCGGCAATCGTTTGAAAGGAACCATCAACGGCGGCGGCCCATTGCTAAAAGTGCAAACCGGCGCTGGAACTATCCAAATTCTTCGAGCAAAATAATTGTCACCTTTTGCCGCCGGGCGGACATGTATTAGTGTGGGTCCCGGAAATTGCCGCAGGCGAGCCTCAACGCCGGTTTTGATGATGAATGCAGCAACTTTTTTGCAGTGTCCTGAATTGATGTTTTTGGAGCGCAACTGGACACGAAACAACAGGCGGAGCCGCTGCGGCTGGTATGCGACACCGTCCTTCGCCAAAGGCTACGGAAGGGCAGGCAGCCGCGCTCCGACCGAAACAGGACACTACCGAATTTATGTCACGTTTCGCGCCGGATGCTGTTATTCAATAAGGATGAAGCCACGAAAACCGAGCGAGCGCGGCGTTCATGGCAGGGGAAATTTGTCCTGCCGGATTGCCGCGTTCACGCTTATCGAATTGCTCGTGGTCATTGCCGTCATCGCGATTTTAGCGGCGATTTTGCTGCCGGTGTTGTCCAAGTCAAAAGAACAGGCTCAACGAACGAAGTGTTTGAGCAATGTCAAACAAATCAACGCGGCAGTACTCATGTACGCGAGTGATAATGGCGATATGCTGCCGACCGCGCCCAACACGGGCGACAACAAGACGGGAACCAATTCCTTTCAGATTTATTACAAGGCGCTGACGAAGAGCTATGCCGGCCTCCAGGGCCCATCGTCGGCGCAGGACAAGCTCTTTGATTGCCCGTCGGATATGTTTTGTTATGGGGAAGCCAACTTTACATACGAGGCCCAGAGTTTTTTCCAGCCCGATAATGACTATACGAGCTACGGATATAATGGCCAGGGCGGGGCAACGACCGAGCGCTACGCAATCGCTGACCAGACTAATTTTCCCGGCCTTTTTGGCTGGAAACTCGCGGCCATACGAAGCCCGACCAAAACGTTGCTGGTGACTGAGGCCGCGGCGGTCTGGCCCTGGTCCTGGCATGGTTTTCAAACCGTGCCCTCGGGGCAAAGGGGAATTAACGATTCCAAAAACGTGGTCAGCTTTCCGGATGGCCACGCCAGTTATGTCAGCATGTATTTCGACGAGGATTATTATTATTTAGCCTGCTGTCGTTACGATCCACCCGACAATTATGACTACAAATGGTGCGGTAATTGAGATACCTTGAATAGCCGGATGAAGCCACGAAAACAGGGTGATCGCGACGTGAATGACGGGACAAATTTGTCCCGCCGGAATGGCGCGTTCACGCTGGTCGAATTGCTTGTGGTCATTTCCATTATTGCCATTTTGGCGGCGATTTTGTTTCCCGTTTTGAGCGCGGCCAAAGCGAGGGCGCAAAAGACGCTTTGTCTAAATAACCTCAAGCAGATTGGCACGGGCATTCACCTTTACGCGGACGAGGATAATGACACGCTGCCCAGCATCGTCATTACGAATGATATGCCGTGGTCGTATCAATGGCGCTTTTTCAAGGAATTGACCAAGAGTTATGACGGCCTTTCGGGCGCTTCTTCGCCGCAGGACAAGCTTTTCGCCTGCCCCGCAGACACCTTTTATTATTGGAACACCCTGGACTCGCCGATTTATTTCACGGGCATGTGCCAAACGAACTGGTCGGATTATTGCAGCTATTGGTTCAGCCGATTGAATCTGGTGCCGAATCCGAACGGGGGTTTTTATTCCGGGATTTCGGGAATCAAAGTCAGTTCGCTTCACAACCCGGCCAAAACCCTGATGGCCGTGGACCAACCCGCCTGCTTTGGCTATTCCTGGCATCAAAAACTGTCCCTGGCCAACCCGGGGCCCGATATGGCCAATGATGTCAGGAACATGTCCGTTTTCGTGGACGGCCACGCGGATTACATCGCGTTTTACTGGGACGGCAGCGATACATTCCCCTGCTTCTACAACCCGCCGGACGGGTACGAATACCAATGGGGAGAGAATTGATGCCGTGGCAGCGAGAGTGGAGAGTGGACGATGGCGGATGGCAAATTCCATTTTTTTGTCAGCGCGAAAAAAGAAAGCGAAGCGGTGTGTTGAATCGTTGAATTGAAAGGTTAAAAGCAAATGACGCCACGAAATCAGAGCCATTTTCCCGGCCGGATTGCCGCGTTCACGCTGATTGAATTGCTCGTGGTCATTGCGGTCATCGCCATCCTGGCCGCGATTTTGCTGCCGGTCCTGGGCAAAGCGAAAAGCCGGGCACAGGGCATCGAGTGTCTCAATAACAAAAAGCAATTGGCCGTGGGCTGGCAAATATATAGCGACGAGGACGCCGGCCGATACCCGTTAAACGGATCGTCAGCCGCCTCCGTGGTCCCCCAGGCGGGCGAATCCACCGGCAACCCATCGTGGGTGGCGGGCGTCCTCCAAAACGCGACGACGACCCCGGACAATACCAACACCGCCATGCTGATCGGCCAGGCCTACACGCCTTTTGCTTCCATTGGCAACGGCTATGTTAAAAATCCATTGGTCTATCATTGCCCGGCGGACACGAGCACGGACCCGGGGAATGGGCAGCGGCGCGTTCGTTCCGTGTCCCTGAACAGTTGGATCAATCCGGGCAGAACGAACGACGCGGCGACTTTTTGGGACATGGAATTTGAAAAATTCACGCAAGCAACGGATTTTCATGGGGCGTCGCCATCGGACATATTTGTTTTCCTGGACGAAAGCGCAGCGAGCATTAACGACGGTTTCTTTTGGGTTTCCGTGAGTGGCTATAACAGCGACGGTTCGGTGGATGAAAACTCAATAAACCTTCACGATACTCCGGCGTCCTATCACAATCTTTGCGGCAGTTTTTCCTTCGCCGATGGGCACACTGAATTGCATCGCTGGGACGGCGGTTCGGACCCCGATGATACGGACACGATTTGGCTGATAACCCACGCGACGGTTCCGCAAGCGAATTGAGCATTTAAGCAGATTGGAAGGGGTGGCGAAAGCTTGTTACCACAATGTAACCAGTTTAGTCAGGGCCTCCTCACGTCGGCTCCAACGCCATTAAAGAGCGCAAGCGCGAGTCAGTTGGCGCCTGCGGCGTTTAGGGCCAGACTGGCGGCGGATTTGCCAGCCAGGCTGGCGACGGCTTTTTGGAGGCCGGCGAGTTGGGCCTGCAACGCGGTTACCTGGGCTTTCAAGCCGGCGTTCTCGGTCTTGAGTTCTTCAATCTGGTTTTCGGTTT
>JASHPN010000243.1 GCA_030038175.1 Verrucomicrobiia bacterium | reverse complement strand
GTGGGACGACTTGAATGACATCGGAACCAGCTCAGGGGTGGCTTCCCCGGATGTCACTACGATCTCAGTATGGCTTTTGGGACCGCTGGGCGTCGCCAAGTTTTTCGCGCCGCTGGCACTCTTCATTTTGGGACTGGCAGCCTGGACATTCTTTCGCCAATTGAAACTATCACCGCTGGCCGCCGCGCTGGGCGGATTGGCGACCGCGCTGAATTCCAGCTATTTCGGAAACGCCTGCTGGGGCACGGCGCCGCAGCAGATCGCGATGGCGATGGTTTTTTTTGCGCTGGCCCTTTTCATGGCCAATTCGGACGAAACCCGGCCTTTGATTCGATGGAGCCGTCTGGCTCTGGCGGGTCTCGCCGTAGGTATTAGTGTAATGGAAGGCGCGGACAATGGCGCCATTTTTAGTTTATTCGTAGCGGCCTTTGTGTTTTTCAAATCGCTCACCGAAGAAGATACGGCGACGGTGGATCAGATTGGCCGTGGTCTGGTCCGCGTTGCGGTTATTGCGTTTTTTGCCGCCTTCATTGCCGCGCAAACCATTGTTTCGCTGGTCGGAACATTTATCATCGGCACCGGAATGGACCAGGATAAGAGCTCCCAGACCCCTTTGGAACATTGGGACTGGGCCACCCAATGGAGCCTGCCAAAGAAGGAAACACTCGGGGTATTCGTTCCCGGCCTTTTTGGTTATCGAATGGACACCCCCAAGGACATGATGGGGCCGTTGCAGAACGCCTATCAGGGAGGCCAATATTGGGGCGGCATGGGCCGCACGCCGGCCATTGATCGCTTTTTTGACAGCGGGAACGCCGGCTCTCCACCTCCGGGCCTCATGCGTTTTGGCTATGCCGGTTATTACTGCGGCATTTTGGTCGCCCTGATTGCTTTGTTTGCCATGGCGCAATCATTCCGCGGCGAAAAATCGATTTTCTCCAAGGTCCAAAGGCATTTCATCTGGTTTTGGACAGCGGCCCTGATTGTTGCGCTGCTGCTGGGGTGGGGACGATTTGCGCCGTTTTACCATTTACTCTATTTGCTGCCATATTTCTCGACCATCAGAAATCCAGCCAAGTTCATGGCAATATTTTACCTGGCCACGGCCATCATTTTTGCCTACGGCGTGGACGCATTATCCCGGCATTATTTGCAGGCTCAAAATGGGAAATTCAATTCATGGGTCGCTCAGTTTAAAAACTGGCGCGCCAACGTGCGGGGCTTCGACCGTCATTGGGCCGTTTTTAGTGTCGTCGCCTTTGCCGCTTCCGTGCTTGCCTGGTTGGTCTATTGTTCTCAAAAAGCTCGATTAATTGAATATCTTCAAAAGGTCGGATTCGATGGGGACACAGCAAAAGGGATTGCCGCATTTAGTATGGGACAAGCGGGATGGTTCCTGCTCTTCTTTGCCGCGGCGATCGTGCTCCTGATTCTTATCCTGGCCGGCGTGTTTTCCGGGAAACGAGCGACCCTGGGCGGCGTGTTGCTGGGCGTCCTGCTGGTGGTTGATCTTGGCCGGGCAAATTTGCCGTGGATCATCCATTGGAATTATAAACAGAAATATGCCAGCAATGAAATTATTGATATTTTGCGCGACAAACCTTACGAACACCGCGTTACCGAACTGAACTCGGATTCACTTTTTCACGAACTCTATCGCATCGAGTGGATGCAGCATCACTTCCCCTATTACGACGTCCAATGTTCAGACGTCATCCAATCTCCGCGCGTGGCCAGCGATCTGATGACCTATGACATGGCACTGATGCCCACGTCCACCAACACTTATCTGGTGGCCCGGCACTGGCAATTGACGAATACCCGCTATTTTCTCGGTCCGGCCGGCTATGTTGATTCTGTGAACGACCAATTGGACCCCGGGCAACGCCGCTTCCGCATTGTCCAGCGATTTAATGTCGTCCCCAAGCCTGGAATTGAGCACCCCACCGAGCTCGAACAGATGACTGCGGTTCCGGACGACAACGGCGAGTATGCTCTGTTTGAATTCACCGGCGCCCTGCCCCGCGCCAGCCTCTATTCCAACTGGCAGGTCAATACCAACGATAGCGCCACGCTTCAAACCTTGACCGCCCAAAATTTTGATCCGCTAAAAACCGTGCTGATTTCCAGCCCGATACCAGGCCAGCCGTTGACCAATGCGGCCAGTGGAAATCCGGGATCGGTGGAATACAAAAGCTACGCGCCCAAGGACATTGTGCTGAATGCGCAAGCGGGCCAACCCTCGGTTTTGCTCCTGAATGATAAATTCGATTCCGACTGGCGGGTTACCGTTGATGGCAAACCGGCACAATTGTTGCGTTGCAATTTCATTATGCGCGGCGTTTTTGTGCCCCCGGGCGCGCACACTGTGGAATTTCAATTCAGCCTTCCCCACCGACCGCTTTATATCACGTTAACGGGCATTTTCCTGGGACTGGTGTTATGCGGTGTTTTGTTCTCCTCACGCCAAAAGTCGGCCGCGCCTCAAGACGACTCAAACGCCGGCTCTTCCAAACAGTCGAAGAAGGGCGGGCGCACACAGGCCGCGAATCGCCCCCGAATTCGCGACGTTCAGCAAGCTGCTCAATAAAAGTTTCAATCCGCCCATTCCGGGTGCTCCATAAAAGCGTAACAGAGCATATGGCAAATGCTCATCTGCGCGTCTTCCACCCGGCCATAATGAGTGTCGGCAATAACGATCACCCGGTCCGCCATTTCCGCCATCCGGCCGCGTCTCGCGCCAACCAACGCCGCCGTCCGGAGGCCATTCTCTCTGGCCCACGCCAGCGCCTTGACACAATTGGGCGAATTTCCGCTAACGCTCAAAGCGAGCACCACATCCCCGGGAGCTGCGTAGTTCTGAAGTTGTCCCACAAAAACATCCTCGTAGCTGTAATCATTGGCCAATGCGGTCATCCAACTGACATTATCATTGAGTGATAAGACGCGAAACCGTTTGCGGATTTTGTCTGAGGCGCCCTTGCCCAAATCGGTTGCGAAATGCGACGCGTTGGCCGCGCTTCCGCCGTTGCCAAACACAAAAATGTTCCGGCCCGCCCGCAAGGCGGCGCGCAAATCACCGATGAGTTCCTTCACGGCATTGACTGGGATGGAATCAAATGCAGCCTTTTGCGCCAAGAGATATTCGGAAATCCACTGATTCACCGGCTCAGCTTATCAAAACAGTCCACTTTGTCAGGAACATTTTCCAACTTCGCTCCGCCGCAAAAATGTATGCGAGCCGGACGAAAACAAAACCTGAGACGCGCCCGCCTTTAAGAGCCTTGGAACTTCAATATTGCAATAACGGCCGCCTTGCGTAAAATGCATGACAGGCAATGGAGTTTGCCTTCCTGAATTGGGAAAACCGCCCGACCACAGACGTCCGAATGGCTGATAACTCCTACCACAACAAGAATGATTGGTAGGATTGTTTTATGCTGACATTGCAGACT
>JASHPN010000242.1 GCA_030038175.1 Verrucomicrobiia bacterium | reverse complement strand
GGCATTTATGCCGCTTCGGCGTCCCTTTGGATTCGGACGTTGAAGCGGCCTGAAGGTCGCGCCCCGATTCCAGGGTTGGGGCGAAACTTACCGTAAATCTTTTAGTCAGAGCCTCCTCATGTCCGGTCTCCGCCACAAGGCTACGCCCCGGCCAGCGGCTCCTACGCAAATAGGAGCGCGAGCGTGGTGGCGAAGGTTCATGGCCGTCATTTAATTAAATAAATCGAGTTGGGGAGCGGGGGCGAGGGTTTTGAGTTTGTTGCGGTCGTGGTTGCGGCGGGAGCGGACGTTGCCTTCCGGCGTCAGTTCGGATTCCTCAAGGTTGTTCAGGATTTCTTTGGCGCGTTCGAGGACGGGTTTGGGCACGCCGGCGAGGCGGGCGACCTGGATGCCGTAGCTTTTATCGGTGCCGCCGGTGACGATTTTGCGGAGAAAAACGATTTGGTCCCGCCATTCGCGAACGGCCACGTTGAAATTTTTCAAGCGGGGCAGGCGGGCCGACAATTCGGTGAGTTCGTGATAATGGGTGGCAAACAGAGTTTTCGCGCCGACCTGATGGTGCAGATATTCGACGATGCTCCAGGCGAGCGAAAGGCCGTCAAAGGTGCTGGTGCCGCGCCCGATTTCGTCGAGCACAATCAGGCTGCGCGGCGTGGCGTTGTTTAGAATGTTTGCGGTTTCAGTCATTTCGACCATGAACGTGCTTTGGCCGCGGGAGAGATCGTCGCTGGCGCCAATGCGCGTGAAAATGCGGTCCACTAAATCCACTCTTGCCTCGGCAGCGGGAACAAAGCTGCCGGTGTGGGCGAGCAACGTGATCAGAGCCGCTTGCCTGATGTAGGTGGATTTGCCGGCCATATTTGGCCCGGTAATCAGGGCGATTTGGGGAAAGTTTTCCCGTTCGGCGGTTTCATTGCCGCCGGAAGCCAGCGAGGTGTCGTTGGGAACAAAACGTTCTTCATTCAGATTTTGTTCAAGAACCGGATGGCGCCCATCCCGGATGCGCAAAATGCCTTCGTCGGAAATTTGCGGCCGGCAATAACCGTGCAGGCGGGCGGTTTCGGCGAAGGAGGCCAGGACATCCAATTGGGCGAGTGCGGCGGCGGCTTGCTGGATTTCTTTCAGGCTGCCCAGCGCGGCTTCCCGGACGCGCTGAAATAATTCGTATTCCAGCTTGAGCGCGCGCTCCTCCGCGCCGAGGATTTTGCCTTCCATCTCCTTGAGTTCAGGCGTAATAAACCGTTCGCCGTTGGCAATGGTTTGTTTGCGGATGTAATTGGCGGGAATTTTATCGAGGTTCGCTTTGGTGACTTCAATATAATAACCGAAAACGGAGTTGAAACGCACTTTCAGGGAACTGATCCCGGTTTTTTCAATTTCCTGCTGCTGCAATTTGGCAATCCAGTCCTTGCCGCCGCGCATGGCGTCGCGCAACTCGTCGAGCGCTGAATCGAAACCGTCGCGTATCATGCCGCCTTCCTTGATGGCCAGGGGCGGGTCCTCAACGATGGCGCGGGCGATCGTCTCGACCAGGGACGGCAGGAGGGAGATTTGCCAATTGAGCGTCTCCACGAGTTTGGGAGTGTTTTGTCGCGCCGCCGCGCCGATTTCTTCCTCTTTGACGAGCAATGATGGCGGTTGCGGTTCAGCAAAAGCGGACAGGGCGTGCTTTAGATTCGGAAGCTGTTCGAGGGCAATCCGCAAAGCAACGAGGTCCCGGGCGTTTCCGCTTCCAGAACTCAATCGGCCGATGGTCCGTTCCAAATCCCGGACCGCCGCCAGTTGGGCGCGAAAGGGTTCCAGCAAATTTGCGTTTTCGACAAAAGTTTGGACGGCGTCCTGGCGCAGCCGGATGGGTTCAACGGCGGCAAGCGGTTGAGAAAGCCAGTTGCGGAGCAGGCGCGCACCCATGGGGGTAACCGTTCGATTCAGGGCGCCATAGAGCGAGGAATTCCGGGGCGCGTCCGGGCGCAGCGGCTCGAGAATTTCCAAATGCCGCAAGGTCGTTTGGTCCAGCGAAAGAAAATCAGCGCGTTGATAGAAGCAAATGCGCGTGAGGTTCCTGGCGTCCCGGCGCAAGTGTTGGGTCAGATAATGCAACACGCCGCCGGCGGCGGCGGCGGCCGCGTTTTTTTCCTTGAGACCAAAGCCGTCCAGAGAGGCTACCTTGAAGTGTTCCCGCAGCGTGAACACGGCGGTTTCCGGCGCGAAAGTCCAGTCGTCGTAACCGTTCAGGATTTTGAATAAGTCGCGGATCGTATCGCGGATAAATATTTTTTCAGCCGGGAAAATGATTTCGGCGGGCCGAAGCCGTTCCAATTCGGCCACGAGTGCGGTATCATTTTCCAATTCGGTCGTCAAAAATTCGCCGGTTGTCAAATCCACGAGCGCCAGGCCAAAGGTTTTGCCGTCGGGATAGATGCCGGCGAGGAAATTGTTTTTTTCCGCCGTGAGCATGCGCTCGTCGAAATGCGTGCCGGGCGAAAGGATCTGGGTGACTTCGCGCTTGACCAGTTTGCCGGGACGCGCGTCCTCGAGTTGTTCGCAAATGGCGACCTTGCGGCCGGCGCGGAGGATCTTGCCGATGTAGCCGTTGGCGGCGTGAAACGGGAGGCCGCACATGGGCACGCCGTTTCGGGCGGTGAGGGCGAGGTTGAGGATTTGGGCCCCGGCCAGGGCGTCCTCAAAGAACATTTCGTAAAAATCGCCCAGCCGGAACAGCAACAGCGCGTCTTTGGGCAGTTCGCTTTTGATGCGGCGATACTGCGCCATCATGGGTGTCAGTTGGGATTCGGCATCGGCCATGGCGCCAAATTTAGGAAGAAATTTCCAGAAGGTCGAAACGAAATTGTTCACAAAAAATGGAACACACACGCGTTGGTGGGGAATCTCGACAAATTTCGACGCGCGGCGTGGTGCATGGATCCGGCTGCGCTCGGAGCGCGACTGTGTCCCGCACAGCGGGATCAGTCGCAACGCGTCCGCAAGCATTGAACCGCGCGGTATGCACAAGGCTTCCGGCTGGCAATGTGCTGCGGCTGGTGCTACGCACACAGCCGCGCTCCGGGACAATCAAACGCACGCGAGGCGCGTACGCTCCCGCCGAGCGTATTTACGTCATCACGGCGGCGAAGCGGAGGCCGCGGGTGCTGACGCGGAGTTCGCTGAATCCAAATTCTTCCATCACCAATGCGTAAATGAGGACTCCGGTCAGGATGACATCGGCGCGGTTTCGGGGAAGGCCGGGAATTTCCTCTCGTTGCGCCAGGGGCAGATTCCAGAGGTTCTTTAGATGCGTTTGAATTTGCTTGAGAGTGATGTGGGTGGCTTCGATCCGGTCACGGTCGAAACGGTCGGATTCCAATTCCATGCGCGCCAGAATCGTGGCCGTGCCGCCGGTGGCCGCAAGGTGAAGGGGACCGGATTTCTTTTCCCGATCCAAAACCGGCTGGAGTTCGGGGTGGATTTCCTCTTCCAAAAATGCTTTTACCCACTGGCGGGAGTTGGACAGGTCGTGAGCTGTCGGGGGATCGGCCGGGGGAAATTTTTCCATGAGCCGGACGGTGCCGAGGGGAAAGCTGCGGGCAAAACGTTTGTGCCCGCCGTGGCCGACAATAAATTCCGAACTGCCGCCGCCCACGTCGAGCAGCAGCAACGGCGTATTGGCCAAATCCGTCGCGGAAGTGGCGCCCTGGAAGGCCCATTCAGCTTCCTGTGCGCCGGAGATGATCTCAAGTTTCAGGCCGCAGGCGCTTTCGATGGCGGCCGCCAGATCGTTCGAATTGTTGGCGTCCCGCGCGGCGCTGGTGGCAATGACGCGAATGGGTTCGGCGCTTTTTTCCCTGGCGGTTTTGGCAAAATCCGCGACGGCGCTTGCGGTTTGGGCAATCGCGTCAGGTTGCAAGCGGTGAGTTTCGTAGAAATTTTTTCCCAGTCGCGTTTGCCTGCTTTCTTCATGGACAGGCTGCACGATCTGATTTTGCACGTCGGCGACAAGGAGCTTGACGGAATTTGTCCCGACATCTATGACGGCGCGGCGCGCAAAGCTCATTTATTTGGTTAAAATAAAAAATGGCGGCGACGAAACCAAAATGAAAAATGTTACATTTTACGGGCAGCGACTCGCGAGTTAACGCGTTAACAACCCGGGCAGTATTTACTTTGCGAATGGCTGCGGTAAGTTTGGGTGTGAATATCTATATATTGCGACACGGAATTGCGGTGGAGCGAGGAAGCAAGGATTACCAAAATGATTCCGACCGGCCCTTGACGGCCAAAGGAAAGCGGCAACTTCGAAAGTCGGCGGCCGCGATGAAGCGCATGAAACTGCGTTTTAATCTCATCCTGTCCAGCCCCTACGAGCGCGCCAAAAGGACGGCGGAAATTGTGGCGGAGGAATTGAAGCTCAAAAAACGGCTGAAATTCGCCGACGCATTGAAAGCCGAAGGCGATCCGGAGAAGTTGATTGGGGAGATTGCCGGACTGAAACCGGCGCCCGGCGATATCCTGGTCGTGGGGCACGAACCGTATTTGAGCCATCTGATCTCATTGCTGGTGTCCGGCAATGGGGATATGGCGATGGACTTGAAAAAAGGGGGGCTGGGAAAATTGGAGGCGGAAGGATTACGCCCGGGCAAATGCGCGCAATTGGCCTGGCTGCTGACGCCGAAGCAGATGAAGGGGATGGCGTGATGCTTTGGAGGCGCCGGGGCGCATCAATCTCAAAATACGGTTCACCATGAACGGAGCGGCGTTTTCGTTCGAACGACTCTCCCTCACCCCGGCCCTCTCCCGCTGAGAGAGGGAGAATCATCGTCCGACTATTTGTGACGTCGAGAGACTTAGGCGGTTCATGGGCTAAAAGGCGAAATTATCGAGAAACCTTATCCGACTCGGTACGAAATTTTTTTGATATAATCCTTGCCAAAGCTGTGTTGCAGGCGTTCTAAAATTTCCTTCCGGCGATAGCGCACGATTTCCGAGAGCCAGACATTGCTGTCCACGTTTACGAACAACGTTCCTCTATGCAAATTCGCAGGTTTGGCATGCGCCACGATGTTGGGGTCCAATAATGAACTCCAGACTTTGACGATTTCGATTTCCGCTCGGCGCGAGTCCATTTTCAGGTCTCCGACGACGTTGGAAACGACCTGGCCGGCGTTGCGGGCGCGGGTGGCGCGGGCGATTTCGAGCGGTTCCAGGTCCACGCCGCGCCATTGGGCAAGAACGCGTTTGCGGGCGGCGTTGTTTTTGGGCGGCGGCATGATTTTAATTACATGAACAAGTATGGATGGAAAAGGGGAGAGTGAAAAGGTTTATGGGGAGGTCTAATCAGAGCCTCCTGACGTCGGCTCCTACGCAATAAAAGCGCAAGCGCGGTTTTTCGCTTGCAAGGTGAAACTTTGTGGGGCAAAGTGTGTGTATGCAAACGAATTGGGCGGAAGAGAACCTGCAAACTATTCGGACTTTGATGGAGCGGTCGGCGCTCTACCGGCGGGCTTTGGCGCCGATTGCTATTTATGCCGGGGTCGTTGGGGTCCTGGCGGCGGCAATTGGCGTCGGTTTTAGGCTGGAGTCGGCGCGGATTTTTGCGCTGCTATGGTTAAGCGCCGCAGTGGTGGCGATCGCGGGCGCATTTCTTATCGTCCGGCGGCAGGCGCTCAAGGCGGACGAACTGTTTTGGTCGCCGCCAACGCGCCGGGTTGCGCAGACAATGCTGCCGCCGCTTATGGCGGGGCTGATCGTGGGAGTGGTGCTTTCATCAAAAGGTTTGGTGGTTCTCCTGCCATTTCTATGGGCTTTCTTTTACGGTTGCGCGCTTTATTCCGCGGGTTTTTTTGTGCCGCGAGGACTTAAATGGCTCGGTTGGATCTATATCTTGCTGTCTGGAGCTGTGATGGTTTCCCTCGCTTTTTCCGAGTTACACGTCCGTTTGAGCCAAAACTGGGCACACTGGTTGATGGGCTTTTTCTTTGGCGTTTTGCATTTGGCATACGGGGCTTATTTGTATTTGACTGAAAACCGAAAGAATGTGGCGTGAACCCGCAACCTTATTTACAGCTCGACCGTGTGATTCACGAGAAAGGGCGGCTGGCGATCATGTCCATGCTGGCCGCGTCGGCGGAGCTGTCGTTTACGGAAATGCGGGATGCGCTGGGAATGACGGATGGGAATCTGACGACGCATATCCGGGCATTGCAACAGGAAGGGTATGTTTCGGTGGCCAAATCGTATCAAAACCGGCGCCCTTTGACGACCTGTTCGCTGACTCCGGCGGGGCGGCGGGCGTTCACGCAATACATTGATTTGCTCGAGAAAATCGTTCGCCAAAATAAATCTGAATAAAATTTGAACACGAAGACATGCCTGTGGTCTTTAACTTTGTAACACAAAGTCAAATTTAAACGGCACTGATAAATATGAAGATTATACGCGCGGAACATCTGGGAATGTGTTTTGGGGTCCGGGACGCCATAAATCTGGCGCTGGAAACGGCACGAAATGAACCGCTGACAATTTTGGGGGATTTGGTTCACAACGAAACGGTCCTGGCGGAATTGCGGGGCAGGGGAATACGGATTCGGCAGGAAGCGGCGGAGGTCAGAACGCAGACGGTAATGGTTACGGCTCACGGAGCTTCCGAACGGAGATTGAACGAAGCGCGGAATCTCGGTCTGAATGTGCTGCAAGCCACCTGTCCGCTCGTTCATGTGGCGCATCGGAGCCTGACGAAATTGGTAGCGGATGGATTTCATCCGGTCGTCATCGGCAGGCGGGACCATGTGGAAGTGCTTGGCCTGACTGGAGACCTGGAAGAGTTCGATGTCGTTTTGTCGGAACAGGATGTATCGGAACTCCAACCACGAGAACGGTTTGGAGTGATCTGTCAGACGACCCAGCCGATTGAAAGAGCGCGCCGGCTTGTTCAGGCGATTCGCGAGCGGTTTCCGGCATCCACGGTCAAGTTTGTGGATACGGTTTGCCAACCGACGAAACAGCGTCAGGACGCGGCCATTGAACTGGCGCAAAAGTGCGAGGTCGTCGTGGTGATCGGAGGGGCCCACAGCAATAACACGCATGAACTGGTCAGAACGTGTTCACGTTTTTGCAAGCACGTTCATCATGTGCAAACCGCGTCGGACCTATGTAGTGAATGGTTTCAGGGCAAAGAAACTGTTGGCATTACTGCGGGGACTTCGACGCCGGACGGATTGATTCGAAAAGTCGAAGATCACCTAAAAACATTGCAAACGCAGGTTGGGATGGAGCCTGAAAAAATTGTTGGATGAGTGGATTTTTAATCATCTTAATCGGAATTTTGACCGCACTGGCTTTGCCGCCTGCCGTTAGGGCGAAATCCATGTTGCAATTTTTTATGGCGTTGATTTTGTCACTTTTTGGAGTTTTTCTTCCATTGTTCATTTTTTGGTTTAGCTCAATGATGGGGCCCGAATGGAAGGGTGGTTGCGTTCACGGCTGGCTGGACTGTTTTATCACCGGCAAGCTGGCGCTCGCACCGCTTGTGCTTTTGGCGACGGCAGCCTTGTATGCACTGGACATTCTTCGCGTCGAGAATCGGGCCGCGAAATGGATCGTCATAGGAGTTTTTATTGGGGCAATGGTTTCATCTGTTTGCTTTGTGTTTGGCATCGTTTGCTTTGGATTTGAGGGAGATTCATTAGAATGGTGGTTGCTCGTGCCGCTCTATGTCGCGATCTGGTATTCCATTCGCACGGTGGAATTGATTAAGGCGAGGCGCCTCGATTTTCAAAAATCTTTGATCTCGATTGCGCTTTCCCTGCCTTTTTGGCTGGCGAGCTGGCTGTGGTCACGCAGTCTGTATTTGTCATTGCCAGACCAGGCGCCAGACGGATGTTTCATTGTCACAGCGGCAGGCCGCGGTCATGCAGCATTCGTCGGCAGGCATATCGGGATTGAGCGCAACGGTCGCAGCCTGCTGGTTAATCAACAGCTCCTGACCTTTTGGCAATTCGAAGACCGCTGGCGAAACTTCGCGCCGCGCAGCCATCGTATATTCCGTTCCGGCTATAACCGGGTTGGCCCGGTCATCGCCGCGCGGATCAAATCTCCGTGGCTGGCGGATTTCGTTTTTCTTGCCATCAAACCGCTGGAACTCCTTGCAAAAATCACAATGCGATATTGGAAATGGGAGCAGCTTCGAACCAAATCCGTCTAATTAACCGACAGTATGAACCTGGACCTGGACAATAACCGCTATCGAAAGGTGACATTATGAACTACGCCAAATGGATCGCTCACTTTAACCGCAATAAACAAAATCGGCAGGAGCCGGATTGGTCGGCGCCGATTCATGTGCCGCCGGCAATGCTTGCGCCAATGCTGCGTTCAATCGAACAGTTTCGATTGGGCGATGGCGGCGGGCCGGCTTCGCTGATTGCGTTTGACCGGGAGAACTTTCGCAGTCGCACGGACGAAATGCGCCAGATCGTGGATTTGTGGTTTGCGGAAGAAGCGGAACATGCGCGATTGCTGGGCTGTGCCGTTCAACGCCTGGGGGGCCGTGTGATCACATCCCATTGGAGTTTCACGGCTTTTTGCCTGTGCCGGCGAGTGTTCGGCGTGCAATTTGAATTGCAGGTGTTGACTCTGACGGAGCTGGTCAGCACCGGTTATTATCGCATGTTGCGAAAATATTCGCCGGATGGCCCGGTGGCGGCGATGTGCGAACTGATTTTGCGCGATGAAGGCGGGCACGTGTCCTTTCATCGTGATCGTTTGATGGACAAAGGCCGTCCGCAGCCCGGCTGGAGCGGGTGGTTGTGGCGCTTGCAATTCCTGTTGTGTGGTTATGCGGCGGGAACGATGCTTTGGGTAAACCATGCGCCGGGGCTGAAGGCGATCGGCGGGAATACTCTTGAATTTTACTCGGAAATTACCAGGCAAATGACTCGATTTATTCGATCTTTGCGAAGGCCGGTGAGATATCCCATTGTACCGGCGCTGTGGGCAAAGCCCGTAGAACTGCGCCTGGCCAAATGACCTATTCCCATGAACGCACGAATGATACGAATTCTGAGTGGATTGGCGGCTCTGACAGTGGCAGCACTCGTCTGGATGCCGTGCCTGCACTTCATTTTCACCAAACCTGTTGCCCATTTCCGCCGGGAACAGGGGCTTTCGCCGGAGGCGCGCCAACTGGCGGCCCGGCAGCTCCACGTTTGGACGGTACCGGCGTTACGCGACCTGGAACTCAATAAAATGCGAGTCAGCAACGCGGAATGGGATTTCATGGGACGCAGTTATTTGGTCTGGTCGCTCGCGAACATGGCGTTGCGCGATCCGGCATCCAAGCCGCTTTATCTGCGAACAATGGATCAAATCATTGATGAAACCCTGCGGTTGGAGAAGCAGGAAGGGATGTATTTCTTTCTGATGTCGTATGCCAAAGAGGGGCCTTACATCATGCAGCCGGCGCACAGCCTTTTTATTGACGGTGAAATTGCGTTGATGCTGGCCTCGCGACGGGTGGTTGAAGAAAAGCCGGAATACAAACCGCTGTTGACCGAGCGGGTGAATGCGATGGTAACGCGCTTCCGGAAAAGTCCACAGATGCTGCTGGAAAGTTATCCGGATGAATGCTGGATGTTTGATCATTGTGTCGCGTTGGACGCCATCAAAATGACCGATTACCTGGACGGCACTGATCATTCGGAGCTGATCCGCGACTGGATTGTCATGGCGAAACAGAAACTCGTGGATCCTAAATCGGGACTGTTAATTTCGAGTTTCACCACGCGTGGCGCAGCCCTGGCGGGGCCGCAAGGATCGAGTATTTGGATGGTGGCGCACAGCCTGCAATTGCTGGATGAAGATTTTGCCCGCGACCAATACGGGCGCGCCCGGAAAGAGCTTGGCGCCGTCACACTTGGATTCGGCTACGCGCATGAATGGCCGGCATCCTGGCCCGACGACGCCAATGTTGATTCCGGCCCGATTATTCCGGTTTTTGACGTCAGCGCCGGTTCGAGTGGAATGGCGTTCATCGGCGCCAGTTCGTTCCGGGACGACCAATTTCTCGGATCGCTGGCGGCGACGCTGGATTTTGCCGGGTTCCCCTCGCGAACGGGCGGGCGGTTGAAATACTGCGCGAGCAATCAGGTTGGTGATGCGGCCCTGCTTTACGCCGCAACGCTCGGACCGCTTTGGGATAAAGTGGAAATGGGAAAAAAGCTATGAAAATATTTTCCGGGAAGAAACTTAGCATTTTCCAGCGGACCGAATTTTTGTCGGCCAAAGACTTGCTCCAGCGCGCCGCCGCCATCAGCGGATTGTTTCTGGCGGTTCATCTGGCCGGGTTTCGGGAATACACCGGCATATTGAATGGAACAATTGGCTCGCTGGACCTGGGCTGGAACCTTTCAACATTTTTGGCAGTAATTTACATATTGCTGTATCTGGCGTTTGTCATTCTGGTGCCCGTGCTGGTATTGGCGGCCGTGATTTTGATGGTTTGGCAACGACTCCGTCCAAAATTGTTTTTGTGAATCGTAATTACCGGGTCAATATGGATCGCAGTCGAACTCTGTTTGTACGCCTTCGCTTTCTGAGCGGACTTTTTATCCTGGGACTCTTTCTTAGCGGCGCGACCGCGATCCCCCTGCAATCGGAGGTTGACTGCCTGGCGAAATATTTCGATTCCGGCTGGTTATCACGTGTCCACACTGCCCTGGACCAAACTCAAGCGCAATACGCCTTTCTTTTTTATGGCGCCGATTGGCTGGCGTTCGGACATTTTGTCATTGCGATTGCCTATGTCGGCGCGCTGCTCGATCCAATTCGTAATCGTTGGCTGTTTGACTTCGGTTTGATTGCGTGCGTGCTGGTGATTCCCCATGCCCTGATTTTTGGAGGCTTGCGGGGCATTCCGTTCTGGTGGCGGCTGGTTGATTGCTCCTTTGGAATATTTGGTTCCATCCCGCTTTGGTTTTGCCGCAAATGGGCGATCGAGCTTGAACAGGCGGCTAAAGGTCAGCCAAATTCTTAAATATGGCGCCGCCATCCGAATCAAAAGTCTCGCCTGTTTCGACCGGTATTTGTCACTATTCCAATGCGGCGGTGATGGTCCTTATTGCTTTGTTCTTTTTTCTGATACCCGGCGTCATAACGGTCCGCGAATTGTCGGATCCGGCCATCCGTTCCGCCGCCATACCCCGGTGTGCGTGGACGTTACACCGAGATTTATCTCCCAAATTCCAGCAGTGGGCCAAAAAACGGCTTGCCTCCACGCGGGCAGCGGAACTATCCACCAATGATATTTCCGGAACCGAGTGGCCACTTTTCGGGGCCGTCTTTTATCTATGGGCCACTGAATCACTTCAAAATGAGTGGGAGAAAGGTCATTCACCTTATGTCGTTGCGCCGAAAAGTTATGCCGCCGGCGCCATCAGAGCCGCAACGCGCCTGGTCATTGATCCGTCACAGGCGAACTGGGTTGGCATTCATTGGGGCAAGAATTATTTGAAGACCGAAAATGTTTTCTACCGAATGCTCGTCATTTCCGCGCTGACGAGCCATGCCCGCCTGACCGGCGACAAGGAATATTTGCCTCTGTTAAGAGATCAGGTGGACAGTTTGTCCGCCGAGCTTGACGCCAGCCCACACGGTTTATTGGATGACTATCCTGATCAATGTTATCCGGGCGACGTCCTCACGGCGATTGCGATGATTCACCGGGCGGACCAGGTCCTGGGCACCGATCATTCAAAGTTTGTGAGTCGCGCCATCCGAGGATTTCAAAACCGGGCGTTGGATCCTCACGGGCTGGTGCCCTATTTTGCTGACGCCCGGATGGGAGAACCCATCGGGCCAAGTCGCGGATGTGATGATTCGTATGTCTCGCTCTTTGCCCCGGAAATCTGGCCCGCACAAGCACAAAAATGGTACGAACTTTATTCGCGGTATTACTGGCAGAAAACCTGGACGTGCGCCGGCTTTCGGGAGTTCGCCAACGATTCACGAGGCGACGAATGGTACATTGATGTTGATTCCGGTCCGGTCCTCAAAGGATTCGGTTGCGCCGCGTGCGCGTTCGGCGTGGGCGCAGCCCGCGTCAACGGACATTTCGAACAGGCGTATCCTCTCACGGCCGAGATGCTGGCCACGTCATGGCCGCTCCCGAATGGGACACGGCTCTTTCCCAGGCTGCTTTCCGATGCGGCCGATGCCCCTTATCTCGGCGAAGCCGCCATGCTATTTAATCTGACGCGCTTGCCGGCTCAGTCCGTGCAAATCAAGACGGGCGGTTCAATTCCCGGGTTCGTCCTTATTTTTCTGCTATTCGAATTTGGGGCTGGCATGCTTTTGCTGGTGGCTTCGATTCGAGCACTCAGCCAGTGGCGGAAAAACCGTGCCTCAATGGTGCTTCGCTGGCCCAGTATCCAACAGGGAATTTGGGCTGGGCTGATGATTGCCTCCGTGGCGTGCGTGTTTGGCGGCAAAATGCTCATCGCGATGCTTTTTCTGGTTTGCGCCCAATTATTCCCAAGATATCAACATCAGAAGAAACCAATCTAAGAAGGGTCTGACCCCATTCATCGCTCCATGATCAAAACAGCGAAGCATTCCAATATATTAGCTATGCGTGCGAAGCCGGTTGGACGGTAGGCAAATAATGAAAGACCATGAAAGAGTTGAAAGAGTTAATGCGGGTGCTGCTTGCGATTTTTCGGTATCCTGCGGCCATTGTTGTCGCTTTTGCGGCGTCAATCTGGACAATTAGTTGTTTGGCGGATTTTTTCCGGATGTGGAATTTGGATGGCGGTTCGGCTCTTTGGAATTTTGCAGGTTTTTTTTCTGTTGGACTGGCAGGTGTAGCTGCGGGCAGTTTTTGTTTGCCTCGCAACCAGCGGTGGATTGGCTCTTTGTGTCTGTTATTTCTGGGCCTTGGTTTTGCGTTCTGTGTCTTGCCATTTTCTGAAGACGACTCGGGAGAAGCCAATCTTTTCACATTGGTACCATTGGCTGCCGGCGGTATTATTCCCTTCGTGATCCATTTGTCATTGCGGCCAAGGCCAAAGCTGGAGCAAAACGCAAAAAACTAGACAAATTTGCCTTTTCGGCGCGTCATTAGGGTGAATGGGCAAAAGCGAAACCGAACGGCTCTATGACGAGCACGCGTCGTCGCTTTTTGCCTTTCTTTTGAATTTCATCCGGGACGAAAACGATACCCGCGATGTGCTTCAGGAAATCTTTGTCAAACTCGCCCGCGAACCGGATTTGTTGAAACAAATGCGTGACGAGCGGGCGTTTTTGATCCGGTTGGCCCACAATCGCGCAATAGATTTGATCCGGCGGCGGGACGTGCGCGACCGGACAAAGGAACATTTTGCGGTGGAAAAGGGATCTGTTTTTGCGCCGGCCAATGATCCGGATGAAGAATATTTTCGAAAAGAGCTGTCGGTGGCGCTGGGGGAATTGCCGGAAGAACAACGTTCCGTGGTCCACTTGAAGCTCTGGGAGGGCCTGACCTTTGAGCGCATCGCCGAGATTCTGAACATCCCGCCCAATACCGCCGCGAGCCGTTATCGTTATGGGTTAGACAAATTACGGGAGCGGCTGCGTCTCATTTACAAAGAGATAACCAACGCAAATGAATGATGAAATGAACCAGTTTGAAGAGAAGTTGAAGCGGCAGCCGTTGCGCTCCGCCCCGGCTGAATGGCGGGAGCAGATATTGACGGCGGCGGCGGAGGCCCAGATCAATCGCCGGGCGGCCTCGGCCGGTGAGCGTCCGTATTCTTCCACTATTTGGGAGCGAATTTCGGCTTTGCTCTGGCCTCATCCGGTCGCCTGGGGAGGGTTGGCGGCGCTGTGGATTCTCATTTTGGGGATCAATTTATCAACGCGGGACGAAACGCCGGCCCTGGCCGAATCGGCGTCCCCGCCGTCACCGGAAGCGATGGCGGAGTTAAAACAGCAACAGCTCTTAATGGCGGAATTGATGGGTCAAAGCGATTCGCGCGTTGCCGACCGGCCAAAAGCATTTTTGCCGGGGCCGCGCAGTGAGAGCACGGAATTTTGGACA
>JASHPN010000028.1 GCA_030038175.1 Verrucomicrobiia bacterium | reverse complement strand
AGGCTGTGGCCAGTGCGAGCATCGCGTTTCGCATCGCCGGGCCGCTTTCATGCGCGCGGAGTGCTGCCGGGGAACGCGGGGCACCAAGAAACACGACGCCGCATACTTTTGTAAAACACGCCAGCGCCAGCGCCCCGGTCATGCCCAGGAAAATAGCCGCCGTTATGGCCGGCCATGCGATGGTTCCGCGAGAAATTGTGGCGTCGAACAATCCGAGATAAACCAGCCATTCGCTTATAAAACCATTAAGAGGGGGCAATCCGCAAATGGCCACCGCGCCCAAGGCGAACAGGCTGGTCGTCCAGGGCATGACCCGCCAAAGGCCACCAAGCCTGCTCATTTCGCGCGTGCCGGTTGCATGCAACACGGAACCGGCTCCAAAGAACAGGAGCGCTTTGAAAAATCCGTGGTTCCAGACATGAAGCAATGCGCCAGCCAACGCAAGTTTGCCCCATGGGGAATTGTTCTGTTGAACTGCCACGAGTGCAAATCCGAGGCCGATTAAAATGATGCCGATATTTTCGACACTGTGATAGGCGAGCAACCGCTTGAGGTCATGTTGCCCAAGTGCGAAAGCCACACCCAGCACGGCACTGATAACACCCAACGCCGACACAACCCAGCCCGCGTCATCGGGCAGTGGCAGCCAGCCACTGAAACGCACCAGTCCATAAATACCCATTTTGAGAGTGACACCCGAAAGCATGGCTGATACGTGGCTTGGCGCATTTGCGTGCGCTGAGGGAAGCCAAACGTGCAACGGAAATATACCCGCCTTAATTCCAAAACCGAAAAGTGCCAGCCAGAACAACGGCGCTAGTTCCTTTTGTTCGCGCATGGGTCCAAGTTCCCAACTGCCAGTGTGCGCAGCCAGTGCAACAAAAAAGGCAAAAAGGGCCAGGGTAGCGGCGTGCGACGCCACAAGATAAAGCCAGCCAGCCGCCCGCACCTCACTCTTTTCACGGTTTGCTGTTATGAGAAAATAGGCACTTAACGTAAATAATTCCCATGCGATCAGGAATTGGAGCCCGTTTGAGGACAGCAGCACGAAACCGAGGCTTAACAATATAGCGTTCCACCAGACACGCCCGGTGCCAGCGGAGCGCGGGTGCGATGTGTCTGACCAATACTCGCGGGCATAGACAGCTCCGGCCCCGCCAACAATGCATAGCAATACCAGAAAGAAAGCGCTAAGGCCGTCCAGGCACAGGTTCATGGGGTCGCCACCAACCAAAAATCGGCTGCGCCACTCCCAGTTTCCACCACTTGACAAAACGGTTACCGCCGCCGCCAATGCCGCAACCACGCCTGTTAGTGTGCTCAGCAGCCACAAACATGGCGCGGTGCGTCCCACAAGGATTCCCAACAACAATCCAGCGGCAGCAATCGGAAGTAATACGGCGGAAGGCATAACCAAAAGCGCTATCCTCCTCCTTTGTTAGCCAAATTGCCCGTGTGCCCTGCGTGCAATTTGACTTGTTGAAGAGTCTCATATATTTGTTTCGCTTCGTGCGCCGAATGAAGCTTTTCCATGAGCCCCTTGTCTTGGGACAGACGCGCCAAACTCGAAATCAACAGCAAGTATCCCGTAGAATCAGTGTCCGGCTCAGCAATCAAGAACACCAATGTCACCGTGCGAAGGGCTTTTGCCCCCCAATACATGGGTTTGTTGCGTCGGCCCACAGCAAAGACCGGTTCCCGCAGGCCTGCCAGAGGCGCATGAGGAATTGCCATCCCCACTTCCGTGTCGCTGCTCACCAAAAATTCGCGATTCAACGCCGCGTGGTAGAACGGCAGCATGTCCGAAATCCGGTTCTGCTGCTGTAACGCTAAGCTCAATTCCTGAATCACTGAGGCCACATCGTTACCTCGCAATTCCGGAATCATTAAACCCGGACTGCTATAATCTGCCAAGGTCGTTGCCATCAGAGGTCACATTGAAAAGGTTAAACTGTTCGACAACGACGCCGAACCGCACGGCTGATTATTCAGGTGAAGGCTCTGCAATATCAAAAAACGATTTCTCATATTAACAGCTAGCGGAGTTGACCCATGCGCTTGAGCATTTCAATGGAATCATCGAAATGGTTTTGGAAGTATTTGCGCATCGCATTCAACACTTCAGCAAGCAACAGGTCGCGCAAACTGTACAGGACTTGATTTCCGTTCTTGCGCGTCACCACCAAATGGCTCTGGCGCAGGACAGAGAGATGTTGTGAGAGGTTGGCTGGCTCCACTTTTACCCGTTCGAGAATCAAACCAACGGAAAATTCACCCGAGCCCAGGATTTCGATGATGTGAATGCGGGTGGGATGTGCCAGAACCTTGAAAATTCCCGCTTTAAACTTGCGTAGCGCATCAAAATGCTTCGGATCAAGTGACTTTTTCGCCATAATGGTTTAGTATTTTCGAAAAACTGAAAGTAGTATATTTCCCCAAATAATTCAAATGTCATTTTCAACGTTGGGTCGGACTGGCAGGAGCATACAAAAGAGTTTGAGCGGGCAGAGATTTGACCGGCGAACGTTTGGGTGAAATCGTGATAACCACTAAACTGATAGGTGAAACCGCCGGGACCAACGGACGGAAACTGACACGGCAGCCTCGCTCAATTCGCTCCGGGCCGCCTTCCGTCATTTTCCGTCCGCTCGTCCCGGCGTGACTCAAAAAGAACGCAGTTGCGCACGGCTTCCGTCGTTGGCTCGGCGGCGGCGTTGCATTCCGGCTCCGTTCCGGCCGTCTCTCCACCTGCACTCCACTTCTTCCGCTCTCCGACCACCGACCGAAGCTGTCAACGGGATTTCTCACGCCTGGGTTTGAGTGTTTTGCCGCGCAACCGCCTGGTCAGTTCGCCGGGATAAAGATGATCAGCCGAAACTCCGAGCAATGATGCCAGCACAATCAATTCCTCATCCGAAACATAACGCAGCCGCGCTTCAATCTGTCCCAGCGTGGAACGACTGATGTCCAAGCCCGCCAACTGGCAACGGGCGGCAAACTGTTCCTGCGTCATTCCCAATTTCTTTCGCGCCTTCCGAATTTGGGGGCCGACGACGTTCGCTGGATATTTTTTCCGGGGCATGGCCAAAAATCGAACTTGACCCTAGCGGCAACACCCGGTTTAATTGTTACGCCAGCATAACAATACCGGATTCGGCAGGCCTGGCCAGTTTATGAAAGCGAAAATTCTTGTGGTCGAAGACCGTCCCGAAGTTGCGAACACCATTGTGTTCCTGCTCGAACGCGGCGGTTGCGACGTGGCGACCGCCCAAACGGGCGCGGAAGGAATTCGGCTCGCGCAGACCGGCAACTTTGACCTGATCACCCTGGACATTGATCTCCCAGGAATCAATGGCCTAGAAGTTTGCCGGCGTTTGAAACAGGACGCTTCTCTGTGCAGCACGCCGGTCGTCTTCATTTCCGGGCGCATCTACGAATCCGACATCCATCATGGCCAGGCGCTCGGAGCGGTGGACTTTATTGGCAAGCCCTTCGATGCCCTGACGTTCGCCCAACGAATTCTTTCCCATGTCAAACCAAAGACAAAAAATCAGGATGCACCCGTCTCCCTGCCAGAATGAAAGCCGCATTCAGGCGGCAGGGCGAATCGTGGCGATAAAACCAAAACTCCATTATCCGGCGTCGGCGTGAAGGTTCAAGCATACTACGGCTCCGCTCGAACAAAAACTCGCGTCTTCCGTTCCTGTCTTGAGCCTTTCGCCTTCGCCAAAGCTTTTGCCTCTATGGTTTTTATCGCGCAACATCTGTCGCTGCGGTATGAAGAATAGTCTGACCGTAGTTATTGTGAATTCACAACACGCGGAATTGGCTTTTCGCACAAAGATGCGGGTGACAAGGAAAGGGAAAATATGTTTTACATCAGTTCATTCGTTTGCGCCAGATCAACAATGGCGCTAAGAGACGCATTGTGTCCTGATTTTTTAATAACTGTCTTATTATGAGACAAATCCTTTCCAGTATGTTATTTTTATCTACAGACCGAGTATGAGCGCCAAATCCAAACGGATTGTGAGGCGAACGCTTTACCGCAATGGGATTGTTGCGGTTGAAGAGTGTTTTAGCGGACAAAAGTTACATGGCCGACGTCGGACGCGGTATCGCAACGGACAATTGGCAACGGAGGAATTTTACCATGACGGCCTGCTTCACGGAATTTGCCGCCAGTGGAATGAGAACGGCAGATTGCTCGGTTCGTTCCGAATGGAACACGGAACCGGCACGCAAAAAAGCTGGCATGACAACGGGCGGTTAAGCCAGGAATTCACCACCATTGAGGGCAAGTTTTGCGGGCGCAGTCGAATGTGGCTGCGTGACGGGACGTTGATTACAGACGAGGTTCTGCTTTTTGGCCGTCCTGTCACGCCCAACCAATACCGCAAGGCGGCGGCCAAAGACCAGCGTTTCCCGAAGTTGCGTGGCCGGATTGGAAAGCCGCCACTGAATCATCGCGCGATGAAGCGGCATGCTTACGAGGTTTTTATCTCGCGGCTTATGTCGAAACGCAATCGCTGTGAAGCACGGGCGTGGTTGAACGCTGGGAATAAGACCAGTCGTTCGCTTGGCAACTTCAAGCGCGCAACTGACGCACTGAAATTCATCGAGGAACTTTATCAGGCCTGCGCGGTTCAAGTGATTGCACCGGATATTTATCGCAACCAGCGTGGCGACCAGTTTGCGGATGGTCTGATCGTGGAACTGCCGAAGAACGCGGCCAAACGCAAAGCCATTCGTAAAGTCTGCCAGCCGTTGCGGAAAGGCGAGCGTGGCGCGTCGGTCCAGCCTGACAAGGACACGGGTGAAGACCACCTGTATTTATTGCTGGCCTGACTGAATGGCAAGGCAATCGCGGGTGGTATCCACCGTAAGCACGCCAGTAGCTGGTTGACCGGCCAGCAGACATTCCGCAATCGCATCGCCCACTAATTTTTCAGTGGCGTCACGCATCGGACGCGCTCCCAATTTGGGATGGAAACCTTTACGCACGAGAAACGGCAGAACCGTTTTGTCCAATTCCAGCTTATGGCCGCGCGCGGCGAGGAATTGGATCTCTCGCGACAGAAATTTCTCGGCAATTTCCAATTGGTGTTCGTAACTCAAGCGATTGAACACGAGTTTCTCGGTGATGCGGGCAAAAATCTCAGGACGGAGGGCTTGTTGTGCGCGCGAAAGAACGTGGCGTTCCATCGTTGCTTCATTGGAATGTTGCAGCCCCATCAATTCAGCAGAGCCAATGTTGGAAGTGAGCCAGATGTAGAATCCGCTAAAATCCAAAGTTTGGCCTGTCGCCACCGTGATGCGTGCCGCATCGAGCAGTTGAAGCATAATATCAAGTACGCGCGGATGCGCTTTTTCGGCTTCGTCGAATAATAACGATCCTTCTCCCGCGCGTTCGCGCCCTGCTCCCAAATATCCCATTTCGCCCAGCTTCGCGCCCAACAACAATCCAAGCGATTCTTGTGTTTGAAATTCCGACATATCGAAGCGGAACAATTTTTCCGGACCAAAAATATGGTTGGTCAGCA
>JASHPN010000241.1 GCA_030038175.1 Verrucomicrobiia bacterium | reverse complement strand
ACTTCCTCCAGAATATGCGTGGAAAAGATAATGGCTTTGTTTTCGCCCATTTTTCGGATGAGCTGCCGCACTTCATGTTTTTGATTGGGATCCAGCCCGTCGGTCGGCTCGTCCAAAATCAAAATATCCGGGTCATGAATGATGGATTGGGCGAAACAGGTGCGATGCCGGTAACCCTTGGAAAGCGTGTCCACGCTCTGGTGCCGGACTGGCTCCAGGAAGCATAATTCCACCACGCGATTGACGGCTTTTATCTTGTCGCCGCCGCGCAGGCCGCGTATTTCCGCGGCGAAGCTCAGAAAACCATGCACGGTCATGTCCGTGTAGGCGGGGGCGTTTTCGGGCAGGTAGCCAATGAGTTTTTTGGCGGGGATGGGATTTTCCAGCATGTCAAACCCGCCAACGGCCACCGAACCGCTCGTAGGTGTGACAAAGCCGGTGATCATCCGCATGGTCGTGGATTTGCCGGCGCCATTGGGCCCGAGGAAGCCCAGCACTTCGCCGCGCTCGACCGTAAAAGAAATCCCATCTACTGCCCGTTTTGTTCCAAAATGTTTTGTTAAATCCGTGACCTTTATCATGTCATTCGACAAAATTCCACCGTGCCCCGAGAATAAGTTTTCCAGCAGTAACTTCCTGCAAGTTTAGAAAATTAGAACGGCGGCCGTGGAAAATGTTCAAAAATATTAAAGCCATTTTCAAGACGCTTGTCAACGCTTGTGGTTGTGGCAACGGGGAGCGCACGCGCCCTCGCGTGCGTCCGACCGCGCCTCGCGGTCGGAATAACGCGCGCCAACGCGCGTTGAAACGGGCGCGGCGGCGTGCCCAATGCCGTTGACGAGGGCGTCAACGGCGGCACGGGAAGGCGTGCGCGCTCCCCATTTCCGCTTTTCCCCAAGCTTCGTTTCGCATAATTTTGGCGCATGTTCAAGCCGTCTGACTTGTTTGATTTGGCGCAAACCGAACACGCCGCGATTTTTGCGGATTGCCAGTTTGCCTGGGAGGCGCTCAAAAAAATTGAAAGCTACCTCGCCGCAAATTTAAAGGTGGAACTCCATAATACCTGCGAGGGTGTCGCTTTTATCGGCGAGCGGGTTTTCATCGGCGAAGGAACCGTGGTGGAGGATGGCGTGATGATTAAAGGTCCGGCCATCATCGGCCGCAATTGCCAGATTCGCCACAACGCGTATATCCGCGAAAATGTCATTATTGGCGATGGTTGCGTGGTCGGCAACTCGACGGAAATTAAAAATTCGCTTTTGTTCAACAACGCCGCCGCGCCGCATTTCAATTATGTGGGCGATTCCTTATTGGGCTACAAGGCGCACGTGGGGGCGGGAGTGAAAATATCGAATTTCAAACTCTTTCCCGGCAACATTAAAGTTGAAAAAGACGGAAAACCGTTCGATACCGGCTTGCGGAAATTTGGCGCGTTGCTCGGCGATGGCGCGGAAATCGGCTGCAACGCGGTATTAAATCCCGGCAGCATCATCGGGCGCGGCTCCGTGATTTATCCAAATGTCTTTTGGCGCGGCGTTTTGGCGGCGAACAAAATTGCGAAAAACAAGGCGGAAGTGGAAGTGGGGGCGAAGAAATCAAAATGTTAGAATCTTTGTATGACCGAGACGCTGACAATACGTTTGCCCAAAGTGCTTGCGCGGGAGTTTCGTGCCAAAACGCGGGCCGCAAAAACCAATCCGACGGCGGTTTTGCGGGAGGCGGCGGAAGGGTACGTGCGCAACGCTATTGTAGAACTTATTCGAGTTCGGGCCGGTACGTGGGATGGCCATGTTTCCGGAGAAGAGCTGTTGCGGCGAACGAGGACTGCCAAACCGGTATAGTCTTTTTCAAACGGTCCCAAGCCGCCGCAAAACGTCCTGACTCCTCTCTTCAGGCTTCAATTCAATCCGTTCACAGTTGGCATGGCGGCGAAACCATGTCAATTGACGTTTGGCAAATTGACGCGTGCGGATTTTGACGAGTTCGATGGTTTCGGCCAGATCTCGCTCGCCGAGCAGATGCTCGACGACCTGGCGATAGCCAATGGCCTGCAGGGCGGTCCGGTTTTCGGTCAGGCCGTCATTTAGTAATTCGCGTGTCTCCGAGACGAGTCCCCGGCGAAACATTTCATCCACGCGTTGGTCAATTCGCCGGCGCAGATTGTCCGGCGAGCGGGTCAGCAGCCGGATTTTGTCGGGTGTTACGCCTTCCGGCCCTTGTGCTTCAGCCTTTGCCGGCCAATTGGCACGAAGGCTGGAGAATGGCTTGCCGGTGAGGTGAAGCACTTCGAGCGCGCGGACAACGCGGCGCCGATTATTTTTATCTATTTTTTCAAAGGTAATAGGGTCGCGCCGCCGCAGTTCATCCAGGAGCTTTTCCAACGGCCTGGATTCCAGCGTGGCGCGTAATTGCGGGTCGGCGGGCGGCGCCTGGCCCAGGCCATCAAGAAATGCTTTGAAATAGAGGCCGGTGCCGCCGCAGAAAATGGGGGTATTGCGGCGTGATTGGATTTCAACGACGGCGGCGTTGGCAAGTTGGACGAATTTTGCCGCGTCAAAAGGGTCGGTCAAATTGCAAATATCAATCAGATGATGCGGGACCTTCGCTTGAGTGTCAGGGTCCGGTTTGGCCGTGCCAATGTTCAGGCCGCGATAGACCTGCATTGAATCCACAGAAATGATTTCGCCGCCGATCTTTTTGGCAAGGGCGATGGCAATTTCGGATTTTCCGACGGCAGTCGGTCCGGCAATGAAAATGGGCTTCATCCTGCTCGTTTTCCGCTTGGAGAAGGAGCATTTTGGGCCGGCCTGCTTTCCGCGGCCCGGCGCGAGAGAATCGCGGCCAGGGCCAGGCCGATGATGAACATCGGCACGCTGATCCATTGCGCGGGCGTCAGACCCAAATGATAATGCAGGTCCGAATAGTCGCCGCGATAACATTCGACGATGGAGCGCGTAATGGAATAGCAAATCAAATAGGTTGCAAAAATCTCGCCGTCAAATTTTTTGCGGCGGAAAAGCCATGCCAGGAAACAATAGAGGACAAAGTTGAGCAGGCCGTCGTAAATTTCGGTTGGATGCAGAGGTTGGTTCAACGGTGTGCCGGAAAGTTCATGCGCCAGGGGGTTCGTGAACGTGATCGCCCAGGGCACGTCTGTGCGGCTTCCGTAACAACACCCGTTAAGCAGGCATCCGGCCCGCCCGAAAACGCTGCCCAGCGCGATGCTGGGCGCCAGAACGTCGGCGGTCTTCCACAAAGGCATTTTTTTCCAGGTGATATAGACCATTCCGGCGGCAATGCCGCCGATGAGTCCGCCATAATAAACCAGGCCTCCGTGCCAGACGGCGAAAATTTCAGAGAGCGGCTGGCCCGCAAATTCCTCGCGCCAATAGGTCGTCACATAGACGACGCGGGCGCCGACGATGGAGCCGACCATCAGCCACAAGACAACGTCCGCAATGCGCTCGCTGGAAATATTTTCGCGGCGGGCGCGAAGGCTCGCCGTCCATAGCCCGGCGAGAAAGGCGAGCGCAATCATCACGCCGTACCAATGAATGGTGATCGGACCCAGTTGAAATGCAATAGGATGCACGGTGAAATATTAACGGCAATTAGACGGGATGAAAACCGGAAACATTCAAAACCGAGCGATTCAGGGCACACCGGCGTAACGCCGGCGCCATTATTCCGGGTTCAACTTCGGTTTGTGTTGGCCGATGGAACGGGTTTTGGCAGAACGGCTCGGGGCGGCATCGGCGGCATAAGGGCGGCCTGCGGCAGAGGCGGCCATTGCGGGACATGTTCGACCAGGTCGCACCAGGCTTTGCGGTCGGCGGCGCTCATCTGCGACCAAAGTTGCGCATTTTTCAAAAATTCCGCGCGTTCTCCCGCGCTCATCGTGGCAAACTTCCCAAACGCATGAATGCACTCGTTTTGTTGAGCGGGACCCAGCTTATCGAATGTTTCCAGCGTCTTTTCCACCTGCGCGCGTTCGGGATCGGGCAAATCGCCCAGCGCCTTTTGCTTTTCCAGGGGCGACAGGTCCACGAATTGTTCGAATTGCGCAATCATTGCCTCCTTCCGCGTGGGCGGCAGGATGCTCCAGTACGATTGCTCGGCGGCGCTGGGCGTGGCGAACCCGGCGCGACCGTTTGCATTTGTAATCGCCACACCCGAGAAATAAGCGAGAATATTGGCGTTTTTCAAAAATTCCTGTTGCAACCGCGGCGGGAGAATTTCCCATTGCATGAGCCGTGCGTGAACGAGGTCACGGACATCATCCGGCACCTGGGCCAACATTGCCGCGCGGTCTTGCGGCGCGGCGCGCAGGACAGGCATCAGGAACAGCCGCAATTCGGTGGCCCGAAGGCGCAACTCGCGGCGAGTGGGATCCAGCGCCTCATATTCGTCCACCTTGGCGAGAATCCGCGCCCGAACTTCCGGCGATTTATTTGCCAAGGCTTTCTCTCGCTGCGGCAGCGACATCGCGAGCAGGCTGCGGAAATAATCTATCGGCGAAGGGGGCGGATAGAGCGCCGCCGGAACGACATACGGTTTTTGGACCGGTGCCGGATTCGTCACATTCTGGGCGGCGGACGAGGAAGCCAGGACCGTCGCCGCTACCCAAGACATCACCCACCCCCCCCCATGACGGAAATGATTCATTTCATGTCAGAGGCAAGCGCGATCAGTTCAGCATCCGGGCGTTCGGTTTGGCTCATGCGCTGGATGGCGTCAAAATTATTCAAGGCCTCCACGCTGGGAGCCTGCTGGGAGGCGACCATGGCGACGTCTTTGGCCATTTCGCGCCGGGCGAGGGAATGTTCGTGCATCTGGAGCGCAACGGCGGCCACAACGGCCACGGTTGCCCCGACGGTGATGCGCTGAAAAAAACCCCGCCAATTCCACTCGAAGACGCGTCGGCGGGAGCCGCGCGATTCTTCCAGTTCCACGGCCTGCAAAACGCGCGCGGTGAAATTGGACGACACCGGCGCATCCGGCAATCGCGAAAGCAGTTCCCGAAGCTGTCCTTGAACTTTTTGAAACGGCTCGTTCTTCATGTTAGATTAAAAACCGGGGGCGCTTCAAAGTTGCATATTTTTTGATATAAAAAACCACGCTCGCCGAAGGGGAATTTTGCGATTAATCTGGCGGAAATGACGAATCGGCAACGTTTTCTGGATGCGTGCCAATGCCGTGCGGTTGACCGCGCCCCGGTCTGGCTTATGCGGCAGGCCGGGCGGGCGCTCCCTGAATATCGTGAACTGAAGGCGAAACATGATTTCCTGGAGCTGGTTCGCACGCCTGAACTGGCTGCCGAAGTCTCCCTCCAGCCGGTGCGCCGGTTTGGTTTTGACGCGGCAATCCTGTTTAGCGACATCCTTGTCGTTGCCGAAGGACTGGGGCAGGGTTACCATTTCCGTGACGGCGGAGGCATTCAAATGGACTTTCCGTTGCGGGACGCGCGCGACATCGCCGCTCTGGACCTCAAGGGGTTTTCGGCTAAATTGGATT
This sequence comes from Verrucomicrobiia bacterium, assembly GCA_030038175.1. Taxonomy (GTDB): domain Bacteria; phylum Verrucomicrobiota; class Verrucomicrobiia; order Limisphaerales; family UBA11358; genus UBA11358. Next base: position 8,080 of record JASHPN010000241.1, on the reverse strand, counting down.
ACATCCCCCAGGCCGTGCGGGTCTTGAGACGGTCCCTTGGCGGCTCGACCGCCCTCATCGGCTTTGCCGGTTCTCCCTGGACCCTCGCGAATTTTATGCTGGAAGGAGGAAGCTCCCATGCGTTTGTCCGCGCAAAGCAGATCATTGACCGTCAGCCGGAAACGCTATCGGCACTGCTGGAAAAATTGGCTTCTGCCGTCACGGAATTGTTGCAAATGCAAATTGCCGCCGGCGCCGACGCGGTTCAAATCTTCGACAGCCTTGGTGGTTTGCTTCCGCCATCTGATTTTTTTGCCGCTTCCGGCAAGTGGATAAAGCAGATCATTGCGTCTCTGGGTGGAGCTGTCCCGGTCATTGTATTTGCCAAGGACGTTCTCCATAATTGGGATGTCCTGACGGATACGGGAGCGAAGGTCCTGGGGATCGGTTCGGGAATCCGGCTGGCCGATGTGCGCAAGCTCCTGCCCGGGTCCGTGGGGGTCCAGGGCAACCTTGAGCCGTCCCTGCTTCTGACCACGCCGGAAAAAGTCATTCTGGAAACCCGCCAAATTTTGGAAGATATGCGCGGACGTCCCGGCCATATTTTTAATCTCGGCCACGGTGTCCCTCCCGATTCAAAGTTGGAAAATATTTCCGCGCTCGTCGAAACGGTGAAGAATTACAAGTGACTCAAGTTTCCTCCGTCGTACCGCGAAAGTAATGGATTAGGACGCCTGAAGTTGAAGTTACTTGTTGACGAATTTATATCAGAATAGTTAATTTATTGTGGATTACATGAAAAGTCGTCTGCGCTGCCTCCTGTTCGTCTTTGCCTTCGCGTTTATTTTAGTTGCCTTGCCATCGCAGGGAGGCGCCATTATCGGCCAGCTTCCGCGGCCGGCCGCCGAACCCGCGGCAGTCGCCGCCAGCCCGATTGCCGCGCCGGTGCTCAACTCCGGTGACAACGCGTGGATGCTCGCCAGTTGCGCCCTGGTTCTGATGATGACGGCGCCGGGGCTGATCCTCTTTTACGGGGGCCTGGTGCGCGCCAAAAATGTGCTGGCCACCATGATGCACAGTTTGATCCTGATGGCGCTGGTTTCGATGCTTTGGATGATCTTCGGCTATAGCATGGCGTTTGCGCCCGGAAACGCGTTTGCGGGCAATCCGGTCACCTATTTCATGTTGAACGGAGTGGGTGGCGCGCCCAATCCGGATTATTCGCGAACCCTGCCGCAGGAAACCTTCATGCTCTTTCAAATGATGTTTGCCATCATCACACCCGCGCTCATCAGCGGCGCCGTGGCCGAACGGATCAAGTTCAAAGGTTACCTCGTTTTTGTATTGCTTTGGGTCACCATCGTTTACTTCCCCCTGTGCCACATGGTCTGGGGCAAGGGCGGCTTTTTTAACTGGGCGCTCGGGGGAAAAATTCCCGTGCTGGATTTTGCCGGCGGCACCGTGGTGCATATCAGTTCCGGGGTCTCCGCGCTCGTATGCGCGATCCTGCTTGGCCGACGCTATGGTTATCTTCACGAGCCGATGATGCCGCATAACGTGGTGCTTTCGCTCATCGGCACGGGGCTGCTGTGGGTGGGTTGGTTTGGCTTTAACGCGGGCAGCGCGCTGGCGGCCGGCACGCTGGCGACGAGCGCGTTTGCGGCGACGCACTTCTCGGCTGCGGCGGGCGCTTTAAGCTGGGCATTTATGGAATGGCGCGACAAAGGCAAACCCAGCGTGCTCGGCGCGGCCTCGGGGATGATCGCGGGCCTGGCCACGATCACTCCGGCTTCGGGGTTTGTTTCCGTTCCCCCCGCATTCCTCATTGGCCTGGCCGGCGGAATCGTTTGCTATTTCGCCGTGACCAAGCTAAAGGCAATGTTTAAATACGATGACGCGCTGGATGTGTTCGGCGTGCATGGCGTTGGCAGCGCGGTAGGCATGTTGCTGCTCGGCATTTTTGCCAGCGCCACGGTCAACCCGGCCATCGGCGCCACTTTTCAGTCCAATGGCGTCGTCGCGTCGCTCGCGGGCGGCCTGCATCAGTTGGGCAACCAGGCCGTGGCTGTGCTGTTCACGGCGGTCTTTGCCGGCGTCATCACTTTTATTCTTTTCAAGCTCGTTGACACGTTCATTGGCCTGCGTGTGGATATTGAAGACGAAAGCATCGGCCTGGACTTGACGCAACATGGTGAACGCGCGTATAGCGAATAATGTCAAAGCACGAATTCAAATTATGAAAAAAATCGAAGCCATCATCAAACCGTTCAAACTCCAGGAAGTAAAGGATGCATTGAGCGAAATCGGAATTCACGGCATGACGGTCACCGAAGTCAAAGGCTTCGGGCGCCAGAAAGGCCATACCGAAATCTATCGCGGGAGCGAATATACGGTGGATTTTCTGCCGAAGGTCAAAATCGAAACGGTGTTGCCCGATAACCTGGTACAGCAGGCGATTGATACCATCATCAAAGCCGCTAAAACCGGGAAAATCGGCGACGGCAAAATCTTTATTTCCGCCGTTGCCGAAGCCTACCGCATCCGCACCGGCGAACGGGATGAAAATGCGGTGTAGCCGAAGGGGTTTTTACGGAAAAATGTCCGCGACGCGGATTTGTATGGGAACTCCTGCGCATTTAAGGACGTCATCAATCCCGAGGGTTCTCTTCTCCTGATAAACGCCCGCCTGGGGGCGATGATATACTTCGATCTGTTTCGCCGACCCAAGGACGATCCAGTATTCCGTCACACCGGCTTCGGCATAGAGCGTGGCGTTTTCCCGATCCAACTCGGCACTGGAAACAGCAACTTCAATTACCAGTTCAGCAGTATGCGGGTGAGATTTAATAAAATCGGTGTCTGTCCCGCGCACCACCGAGATGTCGGGTTCAGGTTCAGAGTCTGTTTCTCTAAATGTGAGCGGCTCCTCTTTTCAGACGGAAAAACCGTTCGGAAGCTGGGCTGAAATTAGTTTGTAAAGCAGTGAAGTGATGGTCCGATGGAGCGGTGATTTTGACGTTTTTTCAATGACAATGCCCCGGATCAACTCCGCCCGGCGGCCGTGTTCGTTGTACTCGTCGAGGCGATGATATTCTTCGACGGTCAAAGGCGAAATCCGTCGCCGAACTTCCGGAATCTCAAGGATGGCAGTCATCACGCTTTAATTTACGCGCATATTGGCAGCGTGTCGAGTGCCTGCGAGAGACTTGCACTCATTTTTCTTTGTGCCAAATATCCCCCTCGCCGTAGCTGAACCAGCGGCTGGTCGTCACTTTTTGCTGCGTAAAGAATTGCACGCCTTCCCGGCCTTGCATGTGCAGGTCGCCGAAAAAGGAATCATTCCAGCCGTTGAAAGCGAACCAGGCCATCGAAGCGGGAACGCCGATGTTGATGCCTACCATGCCGCAGTTGATGCGATGCTTAAACTCCCGCGCGGCCTTGCCGGAACGCGTAAATATCGAAGCGCCATTGCCGTAATTCGATCGGTTCGCCAATTCAATCGCCGCGTCCAGGTCCTTGACGCGCATGACGTTCAGCACTGGGCCGAAAATTTCTTCGCGCGCAACGGTCATGGTATTTCGCACATGGTCGAGAATCGTGGCGCCCACAAAAAATCCGTTGGGCGCTTCACTTACTTTCACACCGCGGCCGTCGGCCGGAATCTTTGCCCCTTCCTTCACGCCCGTTTCAATCAATTCCAAAACGTGCTCGCGATGCTGTTTGGTAATGAGCGCGCCCATGTCCGGCTGGGCTTCCCGGTCCGTCGGGCCGACTCTGATTTTTCGCGTGGCTTCGATGAGCGTGGGCAGGACGGTTTTTTCCGCTTCGCCCAGGACCACGGCGGTTGAGCCGGCCATGCATCGTTCCCCGGCGCAACCGAACGCCGCCTCAATGACCCCGCGCGTCGAATTTTGCACGTCGGCGTCCGGCATCAACAGGACAAAGTTTTTCGCGCCGCCTCCGCACTGAACGCGCTTGCCGTGTTTCGTGCCAACTTCATAGATGTGTTTGGCAATGGGAGTCGAGCCGACGAACGAAATGGCCCGCACTTTGGGATGAGTGAGCAGGCCGTCCACGACTTCGCGCCCGCCGTGAACGATATTCAGCACGCCTTTCGGCAATCCGGCCTTTTCGAGGAGTCTGACAATCTTAATGGCCGTGAGCGGGACTTTTTCGCTCGGTTTCAGGACAAAGGTGTTTCCGCAAACCAGGGCGATCGGATACATCCACAGCGGCACCATCGCCGGAAAATTGAATGGCGTAATTCCCGCGCAAACGCCCAGCGGCTGGCGGATCGCTTCGCAATCAATCCCGCGCGCGACATTTTCCAGGACCTCGCCCATGAGCAGGGACGGGACGCCGCAGGCAAATTCAACCATCTCGATGCCGCGTTTTACATCCCCGCGCGATTCGGCCAGGGTTTTGCCGTGCTCGCGCGTGTTGCAGCGGACAAGGTCCTCGAAATTCTCTTCAAGCAGCGTCCGGAACCGGAACAGGACGCGCGCGCGCTCCACCGGCGGCGTTTCCATCCAGGCCGGAAACGCGGCGGCGGCGGCCTCGACCGCGGCGTTGACTTCGGAAATTCCCCCGGCGGGACATTCGGCAATCACCTCGCCGATGGACGGGTTGAAGACAGGCGTGCCGGGAAGTTTCGGCGCGATCCATTCGCCGTTGATAAAGAGAGGGCAGGGTTCAAGCATATTTCAGTTATCAGGCTAAATCAGAGGCGGTTTTCCGGCAACGCATTAAATGCCCGCCATTAGTTCGGCCAGGCCCAATTGCCTTTGGGCAGGCGAATCGAATTGTAGTCATCGTAATGGGACGGAATCGCATTCGTTGTAACCCAGCCAATGGAGTAGAGCGTGAATTTTTCATTAGGTGTTCGCTGATAATGCAATGGCCGGCCGTTGATGACATCATTTGGAATGGTTTTTGCGAATTGTGGCACAAGAGCATCCAGTGTTTCGGGATATTCGCCATTTGCGAGACGGTAACGTTCCAGGGCGCAGGCCATGTAAGCCAGGTCAATGGAGGTCTGGTAATACGCCGTTTCTCCAGCTTGCGTCCAGGGCAACAATAGATTGGGATAGAGATAAGAGGGCCAATTGCGGCGGGACGAGGCAAGTGTAAAGACGGTATCGCCGCGGCGAACGACTGCCGGTGAGAGAATCCTCCGCTCGATTTCGTCCTGCCTCCGGAGCAATGGTTGGAGCTCGTTTGCCAAAACCACTTTGTTCTGGTCATACCATCCCGCAGGGAACAAATGGTAATAGAGCCGCCATAAATGAGAGCTTAAATCAATGTCGTCTTCCGGGGAGATGACGTCAGCGTTGTGAACGCGCCGTTCATAATCAATAAAAGTCAAATCCATCACCCGTTCGCATCGGGCCGCCGCGTCGTAATCGGCCAACAGGTCAAAATCAACCAATTCTTTTTGGATGCCGGCCAATTGACGGGACGACCATTGGTTGGCCATCAAACCTTCCCAAATCGGCTGGATTGCGAGATTTAGGATTGCATCGCGGCACTGGTCGCTCACATCAAAATGTTCGTCTTGAAACGATCTGGCCAGGTAAAGAATTAGCTTTACGTCCGAAAACGCCTTGTCGCTTTGATCGTCTCCTAATTCGGCGGCGGCGCGGAGTTCCAGAACCATTGCCGCAGAGTGTAACGACCAGAGGTGCGGGACTGATATTTCCCGCGGATTCTCAATGTCGTAATTCAGAGGGAAACGGGAGTAAGGCAATCGGCTGGCTTGCCGCAATTCCTCAATCGTTGAGTTGTATTTGCTGAGAGCCAATAGCACGTCGGCGGCCGGCGTTTGTGGCTGCGACGCAACGGGGAAGACATTGATCACAAATACTCCGTTTGTAATCAGCGATGCGCGGAGCTGCGTTTGCCATCCGTGCAGGTCGGTCTTGTGTCCGGACGGCCAGTCGCCAAACGGGCGTGTCGCGCGTTGCCAGCTGATAAAACGGATATCGTCCATTTGCAAACGATCGGTGACGTTTGTATTTGGCGGTGAGATTAAATGTCCGTTTCTATCTAATTCGGATTCGTACGTGCTTGCAACGACCGGCGTGAGGGCAAAATTCCGGTCATCCGGGACGGGTCGCGGAATGTAGGCGTTCCAATCGAGAACTTCGCCCTGGGCTTCGAGTACGCGTTTGCAATTCGCCCACGCCCGCTTGCCGCGCCAGTCCTCCTCGGTGTAAAAGATCACGGCCAAAATAGCGAGGACGGCAACCAGTACGACCAGGACAGTCAGGGAAATCGGCGCCCATTTTGCGATCCATTTAAAAAGTTTTGCGCGCCAGTTGCTGCCAATGAGAAGAAGGAAAAGCCCGGCAAGGAGGACAACGAAAACTGTCCATTCAAGCGGGCTCATCCCTATGTCGTTTAAATCGATGATATTTTATTGACAATTTAGAACGCGATTCGTGTCGCTCGAACGGCGATGCTCGGCATCTGAGCCGCGACCGTAAGGGAGTGGGCGCGTCAACCGTTTGACTGTGGACAAGCATCGCGGGAGCATTTATTGAGCGTCTAATGAGTTTGTTGCTTTGTAAACATTCCGGAGCAGGTTGGTCGCTCCCTGACCAGCCGTCGCTAACAGCTATGGCCCGGCAGGCGGTCGCGGCTCTGTTGGCGGCCTATTTCGACAGGGCGTCCGATTGTTTCACGAACTCGTCGCCGTGCCATTCGCCGTCGCTCTTGACCACTTTCGGTGAGGCGGCTTTTTGGGCGGCCTTCCGTTCGGCCTGGCGTTTTACGAGGTCCGCGTGGGTGGTGAAATAATCAAGGCTCTTGCCTTTGAATTCGGCCAGTGTCTCGAATTTGTGCTTGTCCATGAAGGCGAGCAATTGGTCGCACATGGGTTTGATGTGTTCGTACCCGAACTTCATGACGGCGGTGCACGCCTGAACCGTGTCCGCGCCCAGCAAAATGAATTCCGCCGCGTCATTGCCGCTCTCGATGCCGCCGATGCCCGAAAGCGATTTTGTCGGAAATTCCCGCCGAATGACTTGCGCGATCTCCATGACCATGCGCAAGGCAATGGGTTTGACCGCGCGCGAGGAATAGCCTCCCGGGGTGGTGTAGCCTTCCACGGAAGGTTCCGGACGCAGCGTGTCCAGGTTTACGCCCATCACGCTACGGATGGTATTGATCGCACTGATGCCGGTGGCGCCGGCCTTAAGAGCGGCGCGGCTGGGATCTTCGATGTGCGTGACGTTCGGCGTCATCTTGGCCCAGACCGGTTTTTTCGCCGCGCTCATCACCCAGCCGACCACTTCGGCGAGCAGGTCGGGATTTTCTCCCATCGCGGAGCCCATTTTTCGTTCCGGTAAACCGTGCGGGCAGGAGAAGTTGAGTTCGAATCCGTCCACGCCGCAGGCCTGGCATCGTTCGACAATTTCAATCCAGGCGTCTTTGCGATATTCCTCCATGATGGAGGCGATCAGGACGCGATCGGGGAATTGGTCTTTGCATTTCTTAAATTCTTCCTCCCAAATCTTGAAGGGACGGTCGCTGATGAGTTCGATGTTTTCCCAGCCAATGATTTCCTTTTTATCTTCGGAATGGAGTTTCGCATAGCGGGGAGTGACATTAACGACTTTTGAGGCATCGAGGCTGACCGTTTTTGCGATGACCGCGCCCCAGCCTTCCTGGAATGCCTTGACGATGACGTTCAAATTGGTTCCCGGCGGACCCGAGCCGATGACAAATGGATTCGGCAAATTCAGGCCGTCAACAGTGGTTCTTAACGTTGGCATAACAGTCAGAATTATATATCGTAAATCGCAAATGGAAAGGCTATGAGCGTTCTAAATCCGAAACGCACGGTTGCCGAACTCAAGGAACTTCGCGCCTTGACCGGGGACGAGAATGGCGCGCAACGCGTCGCTTTCACCCAAACCTGGCTGGCCGCCCGCCAATGGCTTCGTGAGAAAGTCAAAGGTCTGCCGCTTGAGATTCACGACGACGCCGCGGGCAACACGTGGTTTACGCTGTCCGGCGCATCGGAAAAGTGTCTGCTCATTGGCGGGCATATTGATTCCGTTCCAAACGGCGGATGGCTGGATGGCTGCCTGAATGTAAT
>JASHPN010000240.1 GCA_030038175.1 Verrucomicrobiia bacterium | reverse complement strand
CCGCGTAATTATTATAGATGGCCCGCGCTTCGGTTGCGGCAGTATCGGCTTCGTCGTGGATGAGCGGTGCGTCCCAGGTGGCCGCCATGCCAATCGTTTGAGGGAAAACTGTGGCAATGCCTGCGTCCGCCACGCCGTGGGCGCATTCATTGCGGTAACTGTAGGCGTGAATGCCCAGGCGCGGGATCGCGGGGGCGTCCGCCATTAACTGGGATGCCTTTTCCGCCAGCGACATCCGGCGGAGCAGGTCCGCGACCCGGGCATCCGTGGGCTGGGTTGGATCCTTCCAGATTTCGGGACCGGAAACCTCCGGCGCCTTGAGCGCGGCCGGATCGGCGGCGCCAATCGTTTCGATCGCATCGGACGTTTGCGCCGGTTGGGCCGAGATCGAAAAGACAAGAGTGAAGCACAGAGTCAGGGCGCTAAAGCAATGGCGTATATTCATTTATTTAAGTGGCGTATTTTAATAACTGGGTTTCTATTTGCAATCCTTATGGCGGGATTGTCCATGGTGTGCCAACGGCATCAGGTTGATCGTCGGTCAGGGATAAAAGAGAGTGCTCGGCGCGCCTGAAGCCGGCGCGGTCGTATGCGCCGCCACCCACATGAAGTCAGGGTTGTTCGGAACATTGGCCGATTGCGATTTAATCGGGGTGGGCGTATTCTGAACTTGCCAATTCACGAGTGGAAACACACCCGGGTACAGCCATCGGTGAAGCTCCGCATGGCCGTCGGCAAACGCAAAAGCGCAAGCGCCATTATGATAGGCCGCGGGCATGTCAATATACGTCGTGCTGGACGGGGAGGACGGCATTGCGAAATCGAAATACCCATCGTTGATGCTGTCAGGATGTTCATCCAGAAATACCCATAAGTCAGACGGGCTTGGCGCCAGGAGATCACTTTCTCGATGGTAATACCGCCAGGGACCGAGATTTCCAGTTCCGACCAGCGGGCCGATGCTGCCGTTCATGTTCGTGTCACCCACGGCACAGTTCATGGAAAAACTTCGTACCCGTGAATGCGGCGCCCCGCCGGGGTCCGCCCACGTGCTTTGGTCGCCGGGATCCAGCAATATCTTCCAGTTCTGGATGAAGCTGCCCATCACCGAAAATCTTGTGTCCAGCACGAGCGCCACATTTGTGTAGTCCTCCACCCCCGTGTAAGGGGCGACGTTAATACTTGGAGCCGCGCCGTTCTGGCTTCCTCTCATCTGGCCGGCGACCCAGGTCGGATACTCTTCGGCACTCTGGCACGGCGGCAAATAGCTGTTGTTATCCGTGCTGTACATCTTCCAGGCGATGATAAGCTGGCGCAAATTGTTGATCGCGCCGATGTCCATCGCCCGCTCTTTGGCGCGGTTCAAAACCGGCAACAGCACTGCCGCCAGAATGGCAATAACGGCAATGACCACGAGCAATTCGATCAGCGTGAAGGCACGTCGCCATGCCTTCACGCCCCGGCGGCATCCATTTAAAATCAGGCTTTTCCTCCTTGATAAGCCTACATAGTCCAACATGCCCTTTTTTGTCATGGATAAAAACGCTGTTTTTCTGCAATTCGTCCTATTCATGTAAACTATCTTTACTATCGTTCTAGTACGTCAAACGGTAAAACACGCTGCCATTGGTCAGGTTGATCGGAATGACGAACTGATTGGTGGTTGTTGAACCAATGATATTGACCCAATTGGCGCCGATCCCGACCGCCAGGCTGTTGGTTTGCGCCTGTAGCTGCCAGCCTGTATGGCTGGCCGGCCAGCTTAAATAGAGTTGATTGTTTGTCACGGCAAACACAATGTTCGTTGGCGTACTATTGACCGGGGGCAGCACTCCGGAGGCATGAAAGTGAGCGGCGACCTGGGCCGCGCTCAAGGGATAGTTATAGAGCGCCACGTCGCTGATCAAGGCGCCGTTTTGAAGGGTCATGGAGGTTGCGGTCTTGCTGGACGTTCGCGAGCCGATACTCACCAGATTGGCGGCGGGGAGGGTGGCGTTAGTGGAGTCTATCAGCCCTGAGCCCTGGACAATGCTGCCTGCGGCGTTGGACACGCCGTCCAGATAAAGAATGACCAACCCATTGGTCTCATCGCAAACGCCCACCAGGTGGTACCACTGGCCCGCGACCGGAATAAGCGAGCTATTCGCGTCTTCGGCTGTGCCTGCCGCGTTACGCACAAAGAACCTGAAGCCACGCGAGGATGCGCCTGTGTCCAGGCAGAATTGTTCGCCGCCATCGCCATATCCCTTGGTGACAAAGCCGCCGCTGGCGTTGTTGGTGACATCCACCCAGCATTCCACCGAAAATTCAGCATTCGCGACGCCGGCCCCGCCGAAATTGATGTTGGGCACGCCAACCGCTGACTGATCGGCCTCGCCCATATAGCTGTCGGAATTGGAATAAACACCAAATAGAGCGGCGGTGTCTGTGCTGCTTACGGAATCAAAGACCGGAAAGCCCAACTCGGAATTGGTATAGACGCCGTTGTGTTCTCCAACGTAGTCATAAGCGACGACGCCATCATCGCCATTACCCTGCTCGGGTTCGTTCAAGCGCCAGAAGGCAACGGGGTTATTGCTTAATACCGCGGCCTGATAGAGATTCGTCGGGAAGGGCACGCCGGTTAAAGTGACGGAAACACTGATGGAGCTATAGCCATTATACGCATTAGTGACCACACAACTAACGGCGGTGTTGCCCGGCGGAGTCAGGAGACTGAAGCTTGTATTTGTAGCATTGGGAACGGCTACGCCATTTGTCCACCATTGATAATACAACGGGAATGTGCCCGAGGCGGAGGCTGAATAAGATTCCGGTTCTCCCGCATACACGGTGATATTGGCGGGCAGCACGCTCGCATTCAGGCCGCCAGTAACGGAGACGGTGACCACCGATGAATTGGTTCCACCGAAGGCATTCGTCACCGCCAAATAGAACTCGTCGTTGGTGGATTCGCTGGCGAGGAACAGCGTGCTGTTGGTTTGACCTGGCACGGGGGCGCCGCTTTGGGCGTGATACCATTGGTAAAGCAGAGGCAACGAGCCGCCGACCCCGGCAGATACGGATAGCGGGCCGCCCTGGTCAATGTTCGTGCCGGCGACGGGTTCCTGAGCGAAGAAGGGCGCGATGTCCGCGGCGGAATATTCACCAGCCAGTTGGTTTGAACTCAACGCATAATTGAAAACCGCCACGTCGTTCATTTCCCCCGAGAACTGAAGGTCATAATTGGTGGTCGCCGATCCCAGTCTGGACCCGATGCTCATCAGATAGGTGGATGAGAGTATCCCGCTGCCGGACGGCAGGGAGGCCGTGCCCACCAACTGGCCGTTGATGTAAAACGCCACGTCCTGATTACTGATTTCGTCCACTACGCCCGCCAAATGATACCAGGTGCCGAACAATGGCTCAACCGTAGTGTTCACGCCATGCGTGGCGCCCGAGGCGTCGCGGACAAGAAAGCGAAAACCATGGCTTATGGGTGAAGTATCCGAACCGCAATCCAGGTCAAATTGCTCGCCGCCGCCGCCCCAGCCCAGCGTCACAAGGCCGGCGTCGTTATTCTGCGCATAGCCATTGACCCAGGCTTCCACCGTAAAGGCCACGCTGGTATTGGTGGGCGAGCCGAAGTTGATGCCCGCAATCGAATTGACCTCCTCATCGCCAAAGTCGCTGTTATTGCCGTCAGGGTCAGCGCCAAAATTGGCAGAGCTGTCCGATGGATCTTCGATCGGATTGTAGCCCGCATTGCCAAGCGCCACGTTCGTATAGATGCCATTGTTGCCGCCGACATAATCGTGGCAAATGTATCCATTATTCCCGTCATTATTGTCCGGCCCATCCAAATTGGTGTCATTGAGCCGCCAGTAGCCGATGGGATTGAGGGCCAGCACGGCCTGCGGATAGGGTGCAATACCGGTTGAATTCGAATTGGGCGGATCGGCGATCATGGAGGCCGACCATAGCACGCTGGTGGCCTCGCCGATAAAGTTGCTCACGATGCAATAAAGGTTCAGCGCGCCGATTGGCAGGTTAGTCAATTGGAGGCTGCCGTTGGTTACGGCGCCGTCCGCTACTCCGTTTGTCGTCCAATAATAGGCCGGGGATGGACCCGCGACGGAAAGCGAAAATGTGGGATTGGCGCCGGCGTACAAAGTCAGGAAATTGGTCACAAAATTCGGATTTTGCGCGTCAGGCTGATTGGTGTAGGTCATCGGAAGCTGCGAGAGGATGACAGGAGCGCCATAAACCGTCAGGCTCACCACCGTGCTGGTGATCGAGCCGTAGAGATTTGTCACCACCAGATAATAATTTGTCGCCGAGTTGCCCGGCTCCGCGGGATTCAGGATCAGGTCGGCATTTGTCTGGCCGGCCAGGGCCACGCCGTTGGTGAACCACTGATAAGAAAGCGTGGGACTGCCGCCCACGGTCACGAGATTGGTAAAGGCCGATCCCTGGTTCACCGTCCCCGAGACCGGTTGTTGGGTAAAAAAGGGAGCAATGCCGCAACTGTTGTATAACAACTGAACCTGATTGGCCGTCAGGCCGCGGGCAAAGAACGCCACGTCGCAGATTTGCCCGGCAAATTGCCGGCCGGCACCGGCCGGAACGTTTGTATAAATCGGGTCCGAGCCAATCATCACGTCGCTCGAATTGCCCGGAATGATGTTCGTGACGGCGATGTTTGCGGGTGTGCCATTGGTGTCCAGTTTGCCGTCCACGTAAATCCAAATCTCATTGGTCTCATTCACCGCCACCACCTGATGCCAATTGCCGTCATTATAGACTCCAACCGTGGCGAGGTCTCCGGCGGCATGTCCAATGCCACCGGCGGCGGCGTTGCCGTTTCCAGCGTTAAACACCAGCACCCCGTTGGTGGCCATGTCCAACTGCCATGAATTGGTTCCGTGGCCTGCGATGGATTCAACACGATTATCGCACGGATAGCTCCGAAAGATGGCGGTGACGCTGAAACTCGTGTTCGAACCGGTCGGATTATATGCGGGCGCAAAACCCGCGTCTCCAAAAGTGCTAATGCCGCTCAACATTGCCAAATTGGTCATCACCCCGCCATAGGGCACGCCATTGTTATTGATCGGACCTGGCATAATCCCCGGCATAGTCCCGGCGCTGTACACTCCGTTGCCCACGGCCACGCCATTGGTCGTTCCGTAATTGTACAATGCCGGCAAGCTGGCGCTGGCGGGCGCGGTGTAAACCGTCGGCGCATTCATCCGGTAAAATACGACCGGATTGTCGTCGGTGACGGCATCGAAGTATTGGCCGGCCACACTGGCGGCATTGGTGCCGATGCTATATTTGTTGGCAATGTCAGAGGCGCTGAGCGCATTGGTGTAGATGGCAAAATCTGCGACATAACCGGGGAAAGCGCGGGAGCCGCTCCTGCCGCCGCCAATGGTCAAGGGGGTCCAGTTGTCCGGGAGATACTTTCCGACTCCGGCGTAGGCCGAAGTGGTGGCATTGCCGTCAATATACACTAAAGTATTCGTGTTGGTGGCGCAGGTGACAACCGCATAATACCACTGGTTGATCGGGTAGGTGCCCGAGTTGTTTGGGTTTGCCTGGCCCGAGCCACTGTAGAGGCCGAGGTAAAATGAAGTTCCATTGGCATTCAAGGTGATGCCATAGCCATCCGCCGAGCCGCTATTCGCACCGGGTCCATTCAACGCGTCAAAGCCATCCTGGCCCCATACGTAGGTGGCCGCGGAAAGCGTGTTGGTGACCTCCACCCAGCATTCCACCGAAAACGGCGGGGTCAAGGTGGTGAATGGGGAGGAGTGGGGGACAAACAGGAAGTTGGTATATACCACGGTAGTGCCACTGGTGATGGTATGCAGAAAACTCACGCACGCGGTGGTATCGTTGGACAAAGGCCCTGGGGAAAAGCCGCGCACGAATCCCCCGACGCCGCTGGCCCAATCGGGATAATACCCGGTCCCAACAAGACCCAGCGTGCCGTAATTGGTCTCGATGTCGCCCGGCGCAGCCGGCTCGACCTCGTGCATGGGCCAATAGCCGGCGGGATTGAGGCTCATCACGGCATTGGAATATGAGGATTGCGCCCGAATGGACACGGCCATGGCCAGCGCGACAGATGCCGTTGCAAGCGCGCTCATTGAGAAGCTTTTCATGGTTTTAAACGCTTATAAACGCAATCATATGTACCCGCACGTGCGCACCGTGGTACTTATGAAGTTTTTCGATTCTACCACGGCGGCGGCGCGGACTCGTATAATATATTTGGGTGACTGCCCATTCGCGGCTCTGTTAGAAGCAGCGGGCGGCGACAGTTTTCCGGAACGCTCTAAGCCCTTGCCATTTATGGATAGACCAGGCGGTAAAAGACGCTGCCATTGGTCAGGTTAATTGGAATGACGACCTGATTGGTGCCGGAGGTTTCGCTCACGTTTACCCAGTTCGTGGAAATGCCCACCGACAGATTGTTGGTTTGCGCCTGCAATTGCCAGCCAATATGATCGGCCGGCCAGGTCAAAGTCAGTTGGTTGTTGGTCACCGCGAAAACGATGTTGGTCGGACTGGTGTTCACAGTGTTCACAACCGAGAGCGCGACAAAAGCGGCATTGGTTCCATACGCGTTGGTAACCGTCAATTCAAGTTGGCCGCCGTTCCAGGACGCGGGAACACTGGGAATCGTCAGGCTTGCGTTGTTGCCCAAACCTGTCCGCAATACGTCAGTGCCGCCGCCATTGGTGTTCATTTGCCATTGATAGCCCAATTGGCCTGTCCCGGCAGCGCCAGCCGTCAGAGTCAGCGTCCCGCCCGGCGCAACAGTCACACTCAACGGAGGCTCGGGAGCGACAAATGCCGGGATGGTATTGGGGTTGAGGGTGGCCGCATAGAGAGCCTGGACTTCGCCGGCATTCAGCGCGTTGGTAAAGAATGCGACATCGCAAATTTGTCCAGCGAAGCTTGCCCCCACGCCAGGGGGATTATTTGTATAAATTGGGTCCGATCCAATCATCACGTCATCGGTGTTGCCTGGAATGGTGCTTGTCGAGGATATTCCCGTGGGCGTGCCATTGGTATCCAGCACACCGTCCACATAGATCGAAACAGTGCTCCCGCTGTTGACCGCCACCACTTGATGCCAGTTGCCGTCATTATAGACCCCGACGGTGGTAATATCGCCGACTGCCTGGCCGGTTCCCCCGGCCGCTTGATTGCCGTTTCCGGCGTCGAACACAATGTTGCCCGTGGGATCAACCGTTAGCTGCCAGGAATTAGTTCCGTGGCCAACGATGGATTGGGGACGCCCGTCACAAGGATTGCCCCGGAAGATTGCCATGATGCTGAAGTCCGCATTCGAACCCGTTGGATTATATGCCGCCGTGTAACCCGCATCGGCAAAACTGCTGACGCCACTTAACGCGGCCACATTCGTGCCGGGCAACCCGGAGAATGCTGTGCCATTGGTCGTGGAGGGCCCGGGCACAATTCCTGGGAACGTCCCCGGAGAATAGAGGCCGTTGCCGCCGGCGGTGCCGTAATTGAACAGCAGGGGCCAGAAGTTTGTGGATGGCGCACTGTAGGCGGGTGCATTCATCCGGAAATAAATCACGGGATTCGATGCCATGACATCGGAAGCATATTGGGCAGACCCGGCGTCAATGCCGTCGTTATAGTGCGCGGCGATGTCCTGCGGCTGCAGGACATTGGTATAAATGGCAAACTCGCTGTAATCACCGGCCAGCGCCTTGGTGCAACCATTTCCACAGGCAATGGTTATGGGCGTCCACGAATCCGGCGCATAATCCCCGGCTTCCGCATGGGCGGCCTGACACATGACGCCGTTGGTCCAATAGGTCATGTTCAAGCTGCTATCGCACGTAAGAACCAGATGGGTCCAGACGTTGGCGCCGATGGTTTCTGTGCCGCCGGGACCGCCGCCAACCTTTTGCGAATTTCCGAAACCTCCGTCCAGCGTATCATCCAGCGTATAGCCTACGAAACCGCCCTGAGCGAAAGCCATATACATGCCCGTAACATACCCGCCGCCCTCGCCCTCGGCCCCGGCATTGAGGCCCTCCTGACCGGTGGCGGACCAAACGGGGGCGCCGGCCGCGATGCTCAATGAATAATACCAGCATTCCACAGTGAATGGCGGATTCAATGTGGCAAACGGCGAAGTGTGCGGGATAAACAGCCCGTTCGTAAATGACTCTCCTTCACTGCTATTATAATAAGTAAAGTCCACCGACATGTTGGTATTATTGCCCAGCACCGAATTGGTGAAAGGACCAGCGTGCTGGCGCAGGATGGAAACGGCCGGGCTGTGCGCCCAATCGGGGTAATAACCGGTGCCCAGGACGCCCAGGGTGCCGCAGTTGGGTTCGATGTCCCCGGGGGCCGCTCCCTCGGTTTCATGCATCGGCCAGTAACCGGCCGGCTTTAGCAGCAACAAGTTTGTTCCCAGCCCGCCGCTTATGGCTGGCGGAGTGGCGCTGAGGGAGGTGAAGGTTGAGATGGTGCTGGTGGATACGCCAAAGACGTTGGAGACCACCACATAGTAGGTGGTATTGCCAGGCGCGCCGGCGGTCACGGTGTAATTCGGGCTGGTCTGACCGGCAAGCGCCGCTCCCGCGCCAAACCATTGATAGGAGAGAGGCTGCAAGCCCACGGCTTCAATTGAATACAGGTAGGAGCGGCCGGTGACCACCGTGACTTGCGGCTCCAGGTTCAGCGTGATTTGCGGCGGATTCGTATTCACGGTGAACAGAACGTTGACATTGGTTGTGCCATAGGCGTTGGTGACCGTCAGCTCAAGCGTGGCGCCATTCCAGCTTCCCGGAACACTGCCGCTCGTCAAGGGCGCGCTGAGAATAGGTCCATTGGTTGTTCCCGAGGCAATCGTCGTGCCATTCATCTGCCACGAATAACCCAGAGGAGGTGTTCCCACCGCGGCAGCCGAAATCGTAAACGGCTCGCCGGCAAATAATGTTTCGTCCGCCGGAGGGGCCGGCGAAAGAGCCGGCGCAGCCCCCAATGTTTCATATTGGGCCGCAACCTGGGCGGGACTCAGGGCATAATTGAAAACGGAGACATCATTGATATCGCCTTCGAACTGGTCGTTAAAATTGGACGTCTGTGAACCCATTTTCGAACCAATGCCCATGGGCGTGGTGGCCGCCAACACTCCGACTCCCGAAGGGATGGGGGCGGTGCCGGCCAGAACGCCGTTAATGTAGAAGCTTACATTGTGGTTGGTGATCTCGTCCACGACCGCGGCCAGGTGATACCAGAGGCCCAGCTCCTGCGGCGCGATGGAACTGCCGACGGTGTACGTGTTCCCCGAGGCATCCCGGAAGAAAAAGCGGAAAGCATGGTCGGGTGATCCGCCATCGGCGCCCGTGTCCAAATCAAATTGTTCGGAGCCGCCCCAGCCAATGCTGACAATGCTTCCGTCATAGGATTGCACATAGCCGCTCGCCCAGGCTTCTACGGTAAAGGCTGCGTTTGTGCCGGCCGGCGCCGCGAAATTGATGCCCGCGATACCGTAAGCCAGGCTGTCGCCGAAATCGCTGCCGCTTTCCTCCCCGAATTCGGCGGAAGAATCCGATGGATCCTGGGTCGGATCGTAGCTGGGCATTCCGATATAGACATTGGTGAATATGCCATCGTTGCCGCCGGCGTAATCGTTGCAGACGTAACCATCATCGCCGCCGCCGTTATCGGCGCCATCGAGGTTTGTGTCGTTGAGGCGCCAATATCCAATCGGATTGAGCGCCAGCACCGTTTGGGGATAGGGCGCCAGGCCGGCAAAGCCGGCTCCCACCGGATCGGGAATGACGGCCGCCGCCCAGAAGCTCGTAGTAGAACCCACGAAATTCGAGGCGACGCAATAATTCGCGAAGGATGTTTGCACGTTGGTCATCAACAAATTGGTCATGCCGGTGGCTGCGCCGTCGGGAACCCCGTTCGTGAACCAATAGTAATTAATGGGTTGAGCGCCGGAAGCGATGACTGAAAATGAGGGATTGGCCCCGGCATAGAGGGTGAACAAATTGGTATAGGTGACCGGAAGTTCGCTGGTGAATGTCGGGGGCCCATAGACCGTAAGACTTACGACCGCGCTGGTTGCCGAACCGTAGTTATTGGTTGCGATGGCGTAATAATTGGTGAAGGCATCGCTTGCCAACACCGGGTTTAAAATGAAGTCCGCGTTGGTCTGGCCGCCAAACGCCACGCCATTCGTGTACCACTGATAAACCAGCGGCGCGCTGCCGTCCACCACCATCACGTTTGTAAAGGCAACACCCTGGCCGACGGCGACTGACACAGGCTCGGTGGTTATGGTGGGCGCAACTTCGCAGGCGGTGAACAGTGCCTGGACCTGGCCGGCGCTCAACGCGTTGGAGAAGAATGCCACGTCACAAATCTGCCCGGCAAAACTCCTCCCAACGCCCGGAGGATTGTTGGTATAGATTGGATCGCTGCCAATCATCACGTCGCTCGCATTTCCTGGAATGAGGTTCGTGATCGCGATGCCGACCGGCGTGCCATTGGTATCCAGCACACCGTCCACGTAAATGGAAACCACGTTGGTGCTGTTGACCGCCGCTACCTGATGCCATCGGCCATCATTATACACGCCGATGGTTCGGATATCGCCGGCAGCCTGGCCGGTGCCCCCGGCGGGCGTATTGCCGTTCCCGGCATTGAACACGAGGCATCCGTTTGTCGTCATCGTCAATTGCCAGGAATTCGTGCCATGGCTAACGATAGATTGGATGCGGTCGTCACACGGATAACCCCGAAAAATCGCGGTCACTGTGAAATTGGCGTTCGAGCCGGTCGGATTATACACCGGCGCGGAACCCGCGTCCCCAAAACTGCTCACTCCGCTCAAGAGCGCCGAATTGTTCGTCACTCCTAAATAGGGCAGGCCGCTGTAATTAGTCGGCCCTAACAGGAGCCCCGGCCCGGTGCCTGGAGAATAAACACCGTTGCCGACCGCCATCCCATTGGTCGTGCCCAAATTCTTGAGTACCGGCCATGCGCCGATGGCCGGCGGGCTGTAGGCCGGCCCATTCATCCGAAAATAGATAGCGGGATTGGAAGCCATGACATCGGTGAAATACTGGCCCGCGCCGTCAGTAAGCCCGTCATGGTAGTGTGCGGCAACGTCCGCCGAAGTCAGGTAATTTGTATAGACCGCATATTCACTGATATACCCCGCGATCGAGCGAGTCCCGCCGTCGCCCTCGCCGACGGCCATGGGCGTCCAATAATCCGGCTGATATTTTCCAACCCAGGCAACGGTGGAGGCAACCTGGAAACCGTTGGTATAGAGAGCGAAATTCGTTTGGCT
>JASHPN010000027.1 GCA_030038175.1 Verrucomicrobiia bacterium | reverse complement strand
TACCTATACCTATGACCTCATCCTCGGCACCGTCTCGCAAATCCGTGATTGGGTCTATTCGCAACCCCGGCGGTCCGGTGTCAATTATGTCTTTAATTCCAGCCGCTGCGGCTGGTCATACACATTTGCCACCGACGCCGGCTGGCCGGTCACCCATTATCTTTCCGTGAGTCTCAACAGTTCCGACCCCGAAATGTGGGCGCCGCTCGCCGCGTTTTATGCCACCAACGTTCCCACCGTCTATATTCGCGCCGCGTACCAAATCGCCCAGCCGGCTGGGCGCGCCTATGGGCAGGTGTTTTGGGAATGCAACGGCACCGGCTGGTGGTCCGAGGCGCGGAGCGTCACTTTTCCAGTCCAGGCCGATGGAAAGTTCCACACCTACGCCGTCAACCTCGCGGCTTCGACCAATTACACCGGCCTCATCACTAAATTCCGCTTCGATCCTGCCTATAATGGCCAGGCCGGAGATTGGGTGAAAGTCGCGGCCATTTCGTCGTCTGCATTGATCGCCAACGATGTTCTGAAATAAAGTTGGAACAACAACAGGCCATTCACTTATGAATACCAGGTCAAATGCGATTGCCCGCCTGGTAAGCCCGCGGCATTTTGTGTTGTTTGTGACCCTCCTGGCCGCCGCCTTGTGCAGCGGCTGTGTGAGCGAGCCAATCAGCGAGTTTCGGGGCACGATAGCTCGCGGCGTCCTGGCAACCAACGCGCCGTCGGTGTATCCCATAGGCAGCGACTTTCAGGTCCTTGACCCTAAATTTACCGACGCCCTCACGGCCTTTGGCCTTTCGGCGGGCACCGTCCTGTTTATCCATGACCGGCAAAAATATGTTGATAAGGATTATCGTCTTTCGAATGACGGTGTGAAGGCAGTCTATTTCATGGATCCGGAATCCGGGATTAACGAGGACGCTTTTTTAGGCGAAGATATTGCAAGACGCGACACCGCTGGAGTTCATCGCCTTGAAGGTTCGTTCAACGTGGACAAATGGCGTTCGAACGTAAATTTTCGCATTCGTCTGGCGATGCATTCCTCAGACACAAATAATCTCGTAATCCAGGGCGTTCTGACCACCCACGATCGCTGGATATTCAATCCTTTCGAGGCATTCGTTTTGACCCTCGGCGCGATGGGCATTGCTGGCGAATGATGACGAGGCGAGAATCTCCGCGCCTCTCCGCCACAGCCGGGCGAAAGGGATAAATCCGACAAAATAAAATGTCTGATTTCGCCGGTATCGGCAATAAATAGACAAATGCCGGATGCGAATGACATGGAACTTTTGGCGGATTATGACCTGCGCGGGTCGGAAGCCGCGTTTGCCGAATTAGCGCAGCGGCACGTCGCCCTCGTTTATTCGGCGGCCGTGCGCCACGTGGGCATCGCCGCGCAAGCCGAGGAAATCACCCAGGCGGTATTCATCATTCTCGCGCGCAAGGCCCCCGCCCTCCGCCAGGGGACGGTCCTGGACGGCTGGCTATATGAAACAACGCGGCTGACGGCATTGAGTTTTTTGCGCGGCGAACGCCGCCGCCAGCGCCGCGAACAGGAGGCCTATATGCAATCCACCATGCCCGAACCCGCGGATTTGGCCTGGGACGAACTCGCGCCGCTTCTCGACGAAGCCATGTCGCGGCTCGGGAGAAAAGATCGTGACGCGGTGATTTTGCGGTTTTTCAAAGAGCGTAGCGTGCGCGAAGTGGCCGCCGCCATGCAAGTGAACGAAAGCGCGGCGCAGCGACGGATCCTGCGCGCGCTGGAAAAACTCCGCGCCTTTTTTAGAAAACGCGGCGTGATTTCCACCACGGCGATTATCGCCGGGGCCATCTCGAGCAATTCCGTCCAGGCCGCGCCCGTGGCCTTGGCGCAGTCTGTGACAGCGGCCGGGCTGGCCAAAGGCGCGGCAGCTTCCACTTCAACCCTGACCCTCATCAAAGGAGCATTGAAAATTATGGCATGGACAAAAGCCAAAACCGCAATCGCGATCGCTGCCGGCGTTCTCCTCGCCGCTGGAGCGGCCCCCGTCGCCGGCAAAATCGTCGCCAACGAAGTCTGGCAGAAGAAATACGACCCATATCTCCTGTTGATTTTGCCCTCAGAGCTTAAAATCCTGCCTTCGTTGCCTGCCACGGTGCAATCTCATACAGATGTTTGGGGCCTGCACAATGGCCGATCCATGATTGGACTGGGGCAAAGTGTTTCGGAATTGTTAGGGATAGCCTACCAGGTTCCGCTGTTCCAATTCATCCTCAACGCTCCCATCCCCGATGGAAAATATGATTTCGTCGCCAATCTTCCGACCTGGGACGACAATATCAACGCCATGCAGAAGGAAATCCAAAAAAAGTTCGGCCTGACCGGCGAGCGCGAGACGATCAAGACAAATGTGTTGGTCCTCACCGTCCGATCCCGCCATGCGCGCGGCTTGCACCGCGCTACCCATGGAATTTCCGACGACCAGGGACCGGGATATTTTTCTTCACACGATGAATCCATTGTCGGCCTGGTTGACTGCCTCCATCAAAACCTGGGCCTCATCATCATTGACCACACCGGCCTCGAGGGGAACCTCGATATTGATTTCAAATGGGATAAAACGCCGGACGGATTGAAACGCGCTTTGGTCAGCCAGCTTGGCCTGCAGCTTAGCGCCACCAACATGCCCATCGAAATGCTCGTAATCAAAAAGGCAAATTGAGTCCGGTCAATGATCGTGGACGCAAAATATGCGCGACCTATATGGCACTCCGCTTGATTTGAAGCCGCGCCAGGAGCGCGACTGCCTGCCCCGCCGGAGCCTTTGGCGAAGGAGGGTGTCCCGTCTGCGGGACCAGTCGCAGCTTGGAAATCTCGGATCGTCGCACGGGTGTCCGGTTGTCCAGGGTATGCCTGGCTGCTGCGGCTGGTGCTGTCGCACACAGACGCGCTCCGGGGCGGCTGCGACTGTTGTTTCGTTTCTCCGTTTCCCGGCCTATCCCAAAAAAGTGTGACCTTTTCTTTCTGATGATCTATTCTCGGTTCGCGGCCAGTCTGAGGGTATTTTGTTTGTACTTGGCGGAATATGTAATTTCGCAGCGGCGTTCAGGCTGGGCAAAAAATCGCTGGAAGAAATCATTGCCGAATTAGATGCTGATATTGATAAAAAGGACTTTGACAGCGGCGGGGAGGCAAGCCTTGATTAAGCCCAACCTCCTCTCTTCGCTCCTCGCTCTTCTCTCTTTAAATGTCGGTTACGGGCTTAACCGGTAGAATTTCTGTGTGCCAGTGATGGGATTGGTCACGATATTCTGCCCGCTGATGATAACCGGCGCCGCAGAATTAGTGATCCAGACCACCGGTGGATTAAGATTGGTGGTGGATTGCAACGTCAGGCCGAAGCCATTCGTCGGCCATGCTAAAATAACATTGGTTCCGGTGGTCGCGACGCTCAATCCACCGGAGGCGGTGAAGCTGACATCTGTGAGCGACCAATTTGCGGGTGCTGCCGGATCGTCCTGATGATCCAGGCCCCCGCCAAACGCCAACGCGCCCCCGGACACCATCTCGAAGGCATAAGTGCCATCGGTGGACTGAAATTGGAAATCATTCTGGGTCTCGTTAACGGAAACGACCGGGGAACCATCTCCGCCATAGAGGGTGCCATAAACCGATTCGGGCACCTGAACGCCGTTGAAGAAGATCGATACCAGGCCGGCATTGGCTACGTAGTCTCCGCTAATGGTCCCCGTGAATGCACCGGTTACAACCATCGTGCTGTCGGGAGGTTCCACGATATAATTATTGTCGAAAGTATAGGAGTAAATGAAAGTATCCGCATAGCCCGATCCACCAGTCAGGCCCAAAGCCAACAGGCTTAACAAGGTTGTTTTAAAACTCTTGCTTGAACGTAAAAATTTGTTGTGAATCCCCAACACGGTTATTTGGCTCTGATTTATTTTTTCAAACTGGGATTCCCGATTTGTCCCATTTGGCTTCATGCCCGCGCCCAGCGTGAGCCTGCTGCGTGATTTTCCCAATATAGCCCGGATTGTCAAGCCTATTCGCAATCCTAATGAACCCATCTTCCTTTAACCCAATCCCGTCGTTCGCCGGATGCTCACGAAGAAATGTCCGCATCAGCCCGCAGCACAAAATATCCCGGTTTGCGCCAGACCTCCGCTCTCCACTCTCCCTTTTTCCCTCTTCAGACCGTCCGCCCTCCGCCCCATTTAACGATTTTACCATTAAACGATTTAACCCGTTTCCCCACCTTGCTTCCCCGCTCAAAGTATGCGTTATTTACCGCAGTAATCGTATGAAACGCCGCGCGGCGAATTTCAACCATGCCTTCACGCTTCTCGAAGCGCTCGTCGTCACGTTCGTGCTCATGCTGATCGCCATCATTTTTTTCCTGAGAGTCCAACCCGCGCACGTGGGAGGCGGGGCGTCATGCTTCAGTAATCTGAGGCAGATGTCCATCGGATGGGTTATGTATTGCAGCGACTACAACAATAATCTGCCGTGCAGCGCCGGATTAGTAAATCTCCGCACCAACGCCTGGGCCTACGGCAATGCCCAAACGCTGCCCCAGGATACGGACCGTTACGGTCAATTCGAGCCGGGCATCCTCGACGCCACCAATCTCGACGCCATTCAGCGCGGCTCCATGTTCCCCTACATGAGGAACCCGGCGCTTTATCGCTGTGTTTTGGACGGCCGCACGGTTGACGGCGTTCCCTATGTGCGGAGTTACTCGATGAACAACTGGATGAATGGCCAGTCTCCGGCGGCCTGGATGCCCGGCCTCAACACCTCAAACCGGGTCTATCAAAAAAGTTCCGACCTTCCCGCCCCGGCGCACCTTTTTGTTTTCATGGACGAAGACCTGGCCAGCGTTAACGACACCATGTTCGTCGTGGCGCCGGACGCCGGGACCGGCATGAACAGCATTCCCACGCGCATCCACCTTGGCGCATACGTTTTGGGTTTCGCCGATGGCCACGTGGAAGTTCAGAAAATCCTCTGCCGGGACACCCTTGCATGGAACCCGTCCAAACCGCACCCGCCTGAAATCTGCAGCGATGGCACAACCAACGAAGATTTGATCAAACTTCGCAGTGAAGCTTACCTGCCGTGGTGAGGTCAACAAACCCCACGCCTAAGTCAATCCGGACCTTGTTTTGCCTTCACTGACGTTCTCGAACCTTTCACGGTACGCGAGCGCTGTGGAAGGGTTGTTC
>JASHPN010000026.1 GCA_030038175.1 Verrucomicrobiia bacterium | reverse complement strand
AACCCTGCTGGAACAGATCACCGCGCTGGCAACCAATCAATTGCGTTCGGAACTGGACGTCAGTTTCGCCCAGGTCCAGGTTCAACAGGCCAAATTGCTGTTGGAAAGCTCGCAAAATAACGCCGACGCGGCGATGGCGGCGCTTTCCACCGCGCTGGGATACAGCGAGTTCCACCAGTTCAAGCTGAACGACCGGTCTCCCTCCACCAATAACGTCAGCGGCGATATTTCCGGCATGGTGCAGACGGCCTTGTCACGCCGGCCCGAGCTGTTGAGTTTGCGCGATGATCGTGAGGCGGCGATACATTTTGCGCGGTCACAACGTGATGCCCGCCTGCCGACGGTGGCGGCAATCGGCGTGGCCGGCGACGCGCCGTGGCGCAACGACAGCGACTTGAAAGACGGCGATTATTATGCCGGCGGCGTTCAGTTAAGCCTCCCGATTTTTGCCGGCGGCCTTTACGTGGCCCGCCAGCGCGAGGCGAATGACCGGGCGCAGGCGGACGCTGAATTGTTGCGCAGCGTGGAAAACAATGTCATTCGGGACGTGCGCATTGCCTGGCTGGACGTCAATGACGCCGTGCAACAACTTGAGACGACCAAAGAACTCGAGGCCAATGCCGGCGAAGCTTTCACCCTGGCGCAAGCCCGTTACCAGACCGGCATCAGTTCCATCGTCGAGTTAAGCGACGCCCAGTTGAATCTGACATCAGCCGAGATCGCCGAAGCGAACGCCCGTTACAACGTCCTCATTCAACAGGCCAATTTGGATTATCAAATGGGCGTCATTGAGTGAGTTCCCACTCTTCGCTCGCAATTGATTCCGGAACACAAGATATTTGGAACATGAGCAGCAGAGAAACGGTCATAGAGTTTGTGAGCAAACTGCCCGAAGAAATGTCGCTTTCTGAAATTGCCCGGGAGATCGAACTGCTTGCCGGAATTCAGGAAGGTCGCGAGCAGGCGCGCCGCAAAGAAGGGATTGCCGCCCAGGAGGCCCGCAAGCTCGTTGACCAATGGGCTTCAAAGTAATTCTCACTCCGCAATCGCTGGACGATCTGAAAAGAATCGTCACTTTCATCCCCAAAGATAATCCCGAACGCCGCGTTCATTTGGAAATGAGTTGATTGATCGTTCGCTTTCCATGTCTGAGTTTCCGGAACGCGGCCGAGTAGTTCCGGAAATTGGCGATCCGTCTGTCCGTGAAATCATTCATGGTTCGTATCGAATCATCTATGAAATCTTTCGCCATGAACGGAACGTTTATGTTTTACGTTTCCGGCATTCCGCGAGAGGAGAACCGCGAGTGAAGCGGCGGTGAAGGAGACGACTGCTCCCTGCAGTGCCTGCGTTCATTATTGCATGGCAGCCGACGTAAGGAGGCTCCAATTGAGCCAAATTGTACGAAACGTCTTTACGAACTAATGCCGTCATCCGTCATTTCAATTCATCGGCCAATAATTCTCCCTCTCCCAGCCTGTCCCGCCATCGCCAGGCGACGGCGGATGAGGGAGAGTCGTCCGAGTGAAAAACCCCGCCCGGTTCGCAGGGCGAGACTCCGTCGAGTCCTGAATAATCTTTCGCGTTCGAACGGGCGCATCTCAGTTTTTGTGGGGCGGAATATGCCGCCCCTACGGGGCTTGAGACCCCTATTGATTTTACTACAAAGATGCCACGCCTACGGCGTTTTCAATCCGCTATCGGACGTCCATACCATGTTGGTTGCTGAACCCCGTCGGGGTGGTATCTCTGTAGAAAATAACACAAAAAACGCGAAAAACCCCGTGGGGGTGACATACTCGGTTGCGGTATTAACAAAAACTGAGATGCGCCCCGCTTCAACGATTTAATTTTTCCTTTTCAATTTTATCTCACTCATTCCTCGCCGCCAAAAATCGCTCGGCATCAATCGCCGCCGCGCAGCCCATGCCCGCCGCGGTAATGGCCTGGCGATAGACATGGTCTGAACAATCCCCGGCCACAAAAACTCCGGGCACACTCGTTGCCGAGCCGTGTTTGCGCAGGATAAAACCGTTGTCGTCCATCTCAACCTGGCCTTTAAAGATGCCGGTGTTGGGCATGTGGCCGATGGCGATGAACACGCCGGCGCATTCCAAAATGCGTTCCGCATTGGTTTTAAGGTTCTTCAATCGGACGCCGGTCACGGCATCGTGACGCAGGTCTAATATCTCGGTGACGACCGAGTCCCAAATCGGCTTGATGGTCTTGTGCGCGTGAACCCGTTCGGCCATGATCCGGGAAGCCCGCAGTGAATCGCGGCGATGGACCAAAAAGACCTCCGAGCCAAATCGCGTCAGGTAGAGTGCCTCTTCACACGCCGAATCACCGCCGCCGACGACCACCAGCGGTTTATTGCGAAAAATCGGGAGCGCGCCGTCGCAGGTCGCGCAATAGGTCACGCCTTTGGTCTCCAGTTTTTCTTCGCCGGGAACGCTCAGATGTTTGTGGCTGGCGCCCGTGGCGATAATGACCGTTTCCGCCCTCACCAATTCGCCGTCCACCGTCAACTCGAAGGGATATTTTTTAAAATTGACGCCTTCGACCGTGCCGAACCCCGACATCGCGCCGAACCGTTTCGCCTGATTTTGCATCCGGGTCATCAGTTCGCAGCCGTCAATGCCTTCGGGAAAACCCGGGAAATTTTCGACGATGCTGGTGGTAGTGAGCAAACCGCCCGGCTGGCAACCCATCAATACCAGCGGCTCCAGATTGGCGCGCGCCGTGTAAAGCGCAGCCGTCCAGCCCGCGCATCCCGAACCGATGATAACAACTTTGTTCATGCAGGCCAAAGGATGAAGAATTTGGGCCGCGGTTTCAAGCTATCGTAGTTCGTAGTCAGTCGTGAATAGTCCGCAGCCAATCTCGTGCATGTCCTCGTAATCGAGGATGTCTTTAGCAGCGAGGCCTGCGCCGCAGGAATAAACTCACGATTCCCAGCCCGCTTAATGCCATGGTGGACGGTTCCGGAACCGGCGTGAGTTCAAAAGCGAAGTTGCCGCTGAGACCGCTGGGTGTGGTCACCGTGGGAGTTGAACTCAAAACTCCATCCACATCCGCAAACTCGTAAAGCTTGCCCAGGGCGCTCGCAACAAACAAATTGCCGCTGGAATCAAAAGCGAGGCTTTCTGGATATTGCAGGCCGGTGGCAAAAGTGCTGACGATTTTATCCGATGAGATCATATCAACCGCCCCGCTCGAAGTCGCAATGGTGACATACATCGTTCCGGCGCTATCAAAGGCCATTTCGGCCGGAGCAATTAAATCGCTGGCATAAAGTTCGGCGCCCGAACTGCCCTGGGCGCCGGGAGACGGCGGATATGCAATGGTAATGGTGGCGGTGTTCAAGTCAGCCACATACAAATCGCCGCCGCTGCCGGAGAGCAAGCCGAGAGGTTTTGAAAATGTGCCGATGTAAACCGTGCCGGTTGAATTATAGGTTCCGTCATTGTTGTCATAGACATAAATCTGGCCATTGCCTTGATTTGCCACATATAAATCGCCGGCGTTGTCAAACGCAATTCCCCCGGGGTTATACAAACCTGAAGCGATTCTGACGGGTGTAGAACTCAAAGTCCCGCTTTCATTCAAAAATTCGTCAACATATCCATCCCCGGAAGTTCCATTGTAGCCTCCCGACACGAACAAATCACCCGCGCTGTCAAATGCCAGGACGTCCAGGCCGCTGAGCCCGGTGGCAAGGGTGCTCCGAACCCCGTCGGCATATTCATAGATGGCCGTCGTGGAATCATAATACATGGTTTGAGATTGTGCCCACGAGGAGGTGGCACCGAACGCCCCGGCACAAATCAATGAAAACGCGCAAAGACAAAGTTTAATCATGTAACTTATTTAGCCAAAACAGGATGCGCATTTCAATAAAAGAATCAGGGCAGACGCATCTAAATTAGCGAAATTTCTCATTAAGAGCGTGGCTTTAGCCGGCTTTTTAGCCCGGTGTCAGGCCAGAGCCGAGTGGAAGAAGCCGTTTTAACGGCTTATTGGCATCCCAAAAGCCGTTAAAACGGCTACGGACTTTTTGACATGGCTGGTCCACCGGGCTAAAGCCACGGTGTTAATGAAAGCAGATCGGAAAACATTGAAATTTAGATGCGCCTGCCCTGATGAAAGAATGAATGGGTGCAATTCACGGATGAGCCGTTTTCGTTTTAAGTTGAATTTTTTCCGGCTTGCGCTGTCATGTTACAAATGTGCCGGGGTTGCTTTGCGTCAATTTTCGCCATGGCCGTGGTATTCAATACCGCGGCCGCGCCGCAGAAGGCCGTTGTCAATTTGGATTATGTGGACAAAATTGCGCTGGCCCGCGCGCAGCAACCCTATCGTTCGCCGGGCGCCAGTCTGCCGGCGGTGCTCAGGAAACTGGATTATGATCAATACCGTCAAATCCGTTTTATTCCAGGTAAAGCTCTTTGGACGGAAGAGGATTTGCCGTTTCGGGTGGAATTCTACCATCCAGGCTACACTTACACAAACCTGGTCCACATGAATGAGTTTACGCCGGGCTACACCCAGCGAATTCCGTTTGCGGAGGATTTTTTCAATTACGGTAATTTGGATATAAAGAGGAGGATGCCCCGCGACATGGGCTACGCCGGTTTTCGGATTCATTATCCGCTGAATAAAACGAACGTGTTTGACGAGCTTGTTGCTTTCCTGGGCGACAGTTATTTTCGCGCGCTTGGCAAGGGCCAGAGCTACGGGCAATCGGCGCGGGGCCTGGCTTTGGATTGCGGCGAGTCCGATCGGAACGAGGAATTTCCCATTTTCACCGATTACTGGCTGGGCAAGCCGCAAAAGAACGCCACCAACCTCACGCTCTACGGCCTCCTTGATTCCCCCAGTTGCACCGGGGCGTATGAATTCAAATTCTACCCCGGAGAAACCACAATGGTTGATGTGGATGCCGTCATTTACTTTCGCCGATCGAGTGTCATTTTGCAGGCCGGCCTGACCATTCCTCCGATCAAAACCGTGGGCATGGCCCCGCTCACGAGCATGTATTGGTTCGGCAAAACCACTGAAAATAAGCCCGATGATTACCGGTCCGAGGTTCACGATTCCGACGGATTTATGATGGAAATGTCCAATGGTGAACGGCTGTGGGAACCTCTTAATAACCCCGGGAATCTGCAGCATCAGATTTTCGCCGCGCCCCATGTTCGCGGTTACGGCCTGATGCAGCGGGAACGCGATTTCAGTGCTTATCATGACCTGTTTACCTCGTTTCAGGACGAGCCGAGCGTCTGGGTCGAGCCCCGCGGCACAAACTGGGCTGACGGTGACATGCATCTTGTGGAACTCTATGGTCCGTCGGAAGCCGGGGAC